>JAGGRA010000051.1 GCA_018613035.1 Pseudomonas sp. ISL-84
CGCTGCGTGACTGGAGCGGAAATCAACGGGCCAGCTTTATAATCCAAAAACAACAATCTATACGAAAAGTGCCTTTTACTAAAACGAAAAAAAAGCCCTAATGGGCCTTTTTACTTGTAGAAGACTTTGTCAATATTATATTTTGCTTGGAGTGTATTGATAATATAGGTTTCATAAATTTCCCGTTCCATGCTATCTTCCACATAGATGACGGCAATTTTATATACGTCATCACGATGGTTTTTGATTGGCGATACATTGTCTTCAAAATGCTTTTTAACACGCTGCCTTAACTTGCGGGCTTTCCCTACAAACAGCAGATCTTCATTCACGTCAAAAAACAAAATCATGCCGCCTTTGTCCCTGGGGATTTTATGATAATCTGTGAAACCATAGACACTGCTTAGCTCACTTTCGCTTGCCTGTCCAGTTTGCCTGTTTTTTGTAATAACGAGATTTGGTTCAGGGATTTCAATTTTAATCAATTTCATCACTTCCTATTCTGAACTAAAGGGTACCATAAACTTGCTAAGTAATCCACAATCCGGAAAAAAACCGATAATTGCATTTATTTTATCCAAGGTCAGGATTCGTGATTCAAAACCTGTCTGAAAACCTGAAAATACCTTTTAACACCCGTGGAGTGATTAAATAAATTGGATGTGCCTGCAAATGGAGAACCTTCATAAAGCGCCCGTAAATGTATGAATCATGTGAACAAGCCAGCACTACTTTTTTTACATACCATTGAAGCAGAGGTAGGCCAATTGGCTTGTTTCCCTTTGTTTTAGAAAATCTAAAGTCTTCTGTTAAAGCAATAAACCATGGAATATCAACGATTTTACTGATTTTTTGGTGATAAACTTTTGGATCAGCTTCTAAAGCTCCTGCTGCTTTAAACATCTCTTGTAACGCTTTTGCTTCCTTTGCGGCAATACTCATTCCCTGGGCAAAAACCGGATCAATCCGGCAAAAAGCATCTCCCATCACAATAAGCCCTTTTGGAAATGACTTTAACTTTTCAAAATGGAAGCGTCGTAATGCTGGGAAACGGTAAACTTCTGTATCTGTAACCGGTTCGCCATCCTTAATTGCTTCATATACATGCGGCTGCTCTAAATTCTTTGCAAATTCCAGAAAAGCATCGTTATCAGCAGGAGGTGAGCTGAATCCATATCCTAAAAGCGTAACCATCCATTGGTTATCTACAGTTGGAGAAATACCGCCGCCACAAACTTGAGCAGGCGGATTCGGATAAACCAATAAACTTTTCCATTCTCTCTGGATAGGGGAAAGTTTTTGGTAAATCCGGTTAGCATAAAATAAATTTACTTTAATCTCTGTTTTCTCTGGTGCCGCAAAACCTAGCTTTTTAAGCCATTGGACTGCTAGTGAACTGGCCCCGGAAGTTTCCACTGTTAAGTCTGCACTTAATTCAATCACTTCATCAGCAGTTTCAGCTTCAATTCCGGTTACTCTGGACCCGTCGGTGAGCAGCCCTTTGACTTTTGTATTATATAGTGTATGTATATTATCAATCCTATCCATTCTTTTTCTGATATGCCCCTCCAGAAACGGGCGGCTTTGCTGGATGATGGATAGGCCTGAATCATATTTAATTTTCCAGCCACCATGATGGTACCAGGCCAGGTCATTGGCAAAATCAGCAGGCACAGATCCTTCTTTAATCATTTCATCTGTCAGTCCAGGGAAAAATTCCTCCAGTATTTCTTCACCGCTCTTTAAAAGAACATGCCCTTGAGCTCCTTGTGGAATTCCTTTTCGAATTTGTCCTTTTGTGTTTTTCGGGTCTTTTTCGATTATAATAACCTCTTCAAAAAAATCTGACAGTACCCGTGCAGCCAGCATCCCTGCAATACTTCCGCCAATCACTAAAGCTGTTTTCTTTTCTATGTATTGTGTTTTACTTTCACTCATTCATAATCCCCCAAAATATCTGCTTGCTTTTTTAATAGTACCCGAAGAGGTTCCTTTTTGGACAGGAAAATTTTCAAAGTAATTAAAAAAGGATCCCTTAAGATCCTTAGTAAGCGTTTATCCTTTCCTTTCTTTCGTTTGTCAGTTTTATAAGCAATTCATTATTAAGTGAGCGGGCCATATCAAGCGTAAGATCGAGCACTTTTTTCAAGCCTTCCTTCTGTCCGCTCTTAACAGCCATATGGTCGCAATTGATTTCGTTTTCCAAACTTATGCAGTTACGCCCAACAGGGTAAGTGATATGCCCAACCTCATGCCAGATAATTGCTTCTTTAACTTCTCTATCTATACAGAACTTCTCATAATCATAAACGACAATAAACCAGTCATACCGGGAATCAAGTGATTGATAAAACATTGTTAGAAGTCTGCTGTCAATATTCCATAAACGCAGCCAATTTCCGTCCCTTAATCCAAAATTTTTTAATACAGTCTGTTTATCTTCGATGATGGCTGCTTTTCCGGAAAGGCCATAACGGGGAGGATCTATCTCTTCGCACACACAGATCAAGTGAAATTCTCCTTTTTAAAAAGTCTTACTAGCATTGTTATGTTTTTTTTTGAGTTTTAATCAACATGTAATATAAAAATCAAGCAATTTATTAATTTGTTAGAAAAAATGTAATAAATGTTCGTCTAGTATGTGAAGGAATTCACAAATGTATTGTGGAATAACGGCATTTCTAAGACAATAAATACGTGGTTGATAGACCAAAATAACGCTTGAGGTGAAGAGACATGTGTGAACAATGCAGCAATGAAAAAATGATGAAAGCAGCAGTTGTACATGAATTTAAAGAAAACCTGGCAATTGAAAACGTAAAAATTCCATCAGTAGGAAAGAATGATGTTTTAGTAAAAATCAAAGCTTGCGGCGTTTGCCATACAGATTTGCATGCAGCCCATGGAGACTGGCCGGTTAAACCAACACTTCCGCTCATTCCCGGTCATGAAGGTGTAGGAGAAATTGTCGAGGTCGGAGAGGGAATCACACACTTGAAGGCAGGAGACAGGGTAGGTGTTCCTTGGCTGTATTCCGCCTGCGGACAATGTGAATATTGCTTAACGGGACGTGAAACTCTGTGCCATAACCAGCTTAATGCCGGCTATTCAATCAATGGAGGCTACGCTGAATATTGCTTGGCAGATGCAAGGTATGTCGTAAAAGTACCAGATTCGCTTGATTATGTAGAGGCTGCACCCATCTTTTGTGCCGGGGTGACTACATATAAAGCCCTAAAGGTAGGGGAAGCAAAACCGGGTGAGTGGGTGGCTGTGTATGGAATCGGCGGACTAGGCCATGTGGCAGTCCAATACGCAAAAGCAATGGGATTAAAAGTGATTGCAGTGGATACGTTTGACGAAAAGCTGCAGCTGGCAAGAGATTTAGGAGCAGATTTAACAGTTAATCCGAAAGAGGGGGATTCAGCAAACTTCATCCAGCGTGAGATTGGCGGTGTACAGGCATCTATTTGTACGGCTGTTTCCAAGCATGCTTTTAATGAAGCATACAGAGCTGTAAAACGCGGCGGAAAATGTGTGGCAGTAGGCTTGCCGCCAGAAGTAATGGAGGTGCCAATTTTTGATACTGTACTGAATGGTGTCAGCATCGTCGGATCCATTGTAGGAACCAGGAAGGACCTACAGGAAGCATTACAATTTGCAGCGGATGGAAAAGTTAAAACGATAGTAGAAACAGCAAACCTCGAAGAAATTAATAAAGTTTTTGATGACTTGGAACAGGGAAAAATCAATGGCCGTATTGTTATTAAGTTTGAAGATTGATAGGTTGATATAGTTTGTTATGGGGCTGGATACCTTGGTGTCCAGCCTGTTTTAGATGCAGCTTGCAGAATACATGGCATTTAAGGTTTTGTTCTGCATCATTCTTGCCAGTAAATGTGAAAGCATCGAGAACATCTAAAAGTCTCTTAAATTTTCCTATATCTATAGTGAAAAACACATCTCCATAATAAATATGTCATATCAAAAATTCAAAGAACATAAAAATGAGAAAGTGCTGGGGACTGTGAAAAAATATTCTTAAGAAAAAAAGGAAAATAGTATTACATAAAGAATATTTAAACTATTCATAATTTTATAAAAATATATTTCGCTGCACGTAAAAAGGGGGATTGATCGTTTGGGTATTTTAGAGATTAAAGATGTCACACTGCGATTTGGCGGAGTTGTTGCTCTGGATCATGTCTCTTATGAAGTGAAGGAAGGAGAAATTTTTTCACTTATTGGGCCAAATGGTGCTGGTAAGACGAGTATGCTGAATTGTATCAGCGGTCTTTATAGGCCGGCTTCCGGGTCGATTAACTTCAAGGGGGAAGATATTACCCGCTATAAGCCCCATAAAAGAGCAAGCCTCGGAATTGCCCGGGCGTTCCAGAATATTGAACTTTTTCCGCATTTATCAGTATTGGACAATCTGATGCTCGGCCGCCACGTGAGGATGAAAACAGGGGTTCTGGCTGGAGGCCTTTATTGGGGAAAGGCACAAAGAGAAGAAATCGAACATCGCAAAAAGGTTGAGCAGGTAATCGATTTCCTCGAGATTGAGCACATTCGGAACACGCCTGTGGGAACACTTTCCTACGGTTTACAAAAACGGGTTGAAACGGGCAGGGCGCTTGCATTGGAACCAGAGATCCTTCTTTTGGATGAACCAATGGCCGGGATGAACAGCGAGGAAAAAGAGGATATGGCCCGCTATATTATCGATATCCACGAGGAAATGAATACAACCATTATTTTAATAGAGCATGACATGGGCGTTGTCATGGATTTGTCGGATCATATTGCGGTACTGGATTTCGGTAAGCTCATAGGCTATGGGACTCCAGAAGAAATCCAGAATAATCCTAAAGTAATAGAAGCTTATTTGGGAGAAGAAGATGCCGTATAAAAAACAAAAAGCGGCTGCAAATAGAGCTTTAATTTTTTAAGGAGGGGGGATCAATTTTATGAGTATGACGTTTCCGCAGCTTTTGATTGAAAGGGCTTACAAAAATGGGTCTCAAGTAGCTTTGAGAGAAAAAGAGTTTGGAATTTGGAACGAACTCACATATGAATCTTTTTTAGACCAGGTTATAAACTTCAGCCTTGGATTAGCAACACTGGGGCTTGAAAGAGGAGATAAGCTTGCCATTATAGGAGAAAACAGGCCTGAATGGGTAATCAGTGAACTTGCGGCACAAAGCCTGGGAGGCATATCCGTGGGGATCTATCAGGAATCCCTTTCTGCTGAGCTCAGCTATATTATCGATGATTGCGATGCCACGATTGTGGTAGCCGAAGATCAGGAGCAAGTGGATAAACTGCTGGAGATAAAAGAAACCATTCCAAAAGTGAAAACGATCATTTATTACGATCCTAGAGGGATGAGAGATTATCAGGAGGATTTTCTTCTTAAATTTGAAGATGTACTAGCACTGGGCCATACATTTAAATCACAGCAGCCGACTTTTTTCCAGCATGAAGTTGATAAAGGTACTACGGACGATGTCGCCATTCTTTCATACACTTCCGGAACAACCGGAAATCCGAAAGGAACAATGCTAACTTATCAAAATCTGGTAGAAATGGCTAAAAATCTATCAAGCATTGATCCGCTGACAGATAAAGATGAATACGTCTCTTTTCTGCCGCTTGCCTGGATTGGCGAGCAAATGATGACAATTGCTATGGGGCTATATAACGGGATGACAATTAACTTCCCGGAAGAACCGACAACTGTCTTGGAGGACTTGCGGGAAATTGGCCCGCAGGTAATGTTTTCGCCGCCAAGAATCTATGAAGACATGGTTTCCCGCTTTCAGGTTAAGATTCAGGATAGCGGCTGGCTGAAAAGAAAGGTATATAACTGGTGCAAGCCTATTGGAGAGAAAGTCGCTAAGGCCCATTTTGAAAATAAACCAATAAGCTCGGGTACAAAACTTCTATATAAAATTGCGGACTATCTGATGTTTAGTGCAATTCGAGATCATTTGGGATTATTGAAAATCAAGCGTGCCTATACAGGGGGGGCCCCGCTTGGACCGGATGTGTTTGAGTTTTTTCACAGCATCGGAGTGAATGTGAAAAGCATTTACGGTCAAACAGAGGTTTCCGGTATATCAATCGTGCATCGTGATGGAGATATCAAGCTCGATAGCGTTGGCATCCCCATCCCTGGAACGGAAGTAAAGATTTCCGATGAAGGTGAAATTCTTATTAAAAGCTCAAGTGTCTGTAAGGGCTACTACAAAAATGAAAAAAGTACGAAAGATACCATTCAGGACGGCTGGCTGCATACAGGGGATGCGGGCAGTCTGGATGAGGAAGGGCATTTGTATGTTATTGACCGAATTAAGGATGTTATCCGCCTTGATACTGGTGAGATGTTTTCTCCGCAATTTATTGAGAACAAACTGAAGTTCAGCTCTTATATCCAGGAAGCCGTAGCGATTGGCAAGGACCGGCCTTATGTAGTTGCAATGATAAATATTGATATGAAAAATGTGGGGCGCTGGGCGGAGAAGAACCAGATCAGCTACACAACCTATACGGATTTGTCTTCAAAGCCGGAGGTCCTCGATTTAATTGAAAAACAGGTCCAGGAAATCAATCAGTCCCTTCCAGAAAAAGCCCGTGTGAAGAAATTTGTCCTGCTGTACAAAGAATTGGATGCAGATGATGAAGAACTAACGAGAACAAAGAAAGTACGCAGGCAATTTGTTGCCAAAAAGTATGAATTGCTTATCGATGGTCTGTATACCGAGGATAAAAAGATTAAGGTTAATGGAACGATCAAATATCGTGACGGTATGGAACAAACGATCCAAACGACACTTCAAGTCATCTTTATGGATGAAGGAGAGGGGGCAGCTTAATGACTTTTTTCTTGCAAATGATCGTAACAGGAGTTGTAGTAGGAAGTGTCTATGCTTTGGTGGCACTTGGGTTTGTTTTAATTTATAAATCCAGTGATGCCATCAACTTTGCACAAGGAGAGTTCCTTCTTATTGGAACCTATGTGTGTTTGACCCTGATCACAGCATACAACATACCCTTTGTTGCGGCATTAATGATTGCATTGATTTTTAGTGCGGTACTTGGGTTTGTAATTGAGCGAATTGTACTCAGGCCATTTATTGGGGAGCCGGTCATTTCGATGATCATGGCAACGATCGGTTTATCCAGTGTGCTGGCAGGAATCGTTCATATAACTTGGGGACATGAGACGCGCGTGTTTCCGAAAGTTTTCTCCGAACAGCCTGTAAAGTTAGGCGAAATTGTTATTGCACCGGTGTATCTCTGGTCGCTTTTAATTGTTGTTATTATGCTTGTGATCTTCACGCTCTTTTTCAAATATTCAAAGCTGGGCATTGCAATGAGAGCTACTGCAGATGACCAGCAGGCAGCGATGTCAATGGGAATTAGCGTCAAGATGATTTTTGCAGTAGCATGGGCGATTGCTGCAATTGTTTCAGCAGTCGGAGGAATCCTGCTAGGGAATATTAATGGCGTTAACGCTTCCCTTTCAGCTATCGGATTGAAGGTTTTGCCAGTTGCCATTCTTGGAGGGCTTGACAGTATTCCAGGCGCCATTATTGGCGGGCTCATTATCGGCATACTAGAAAGCTTGACTGGCGGTTACCTGGACCCATTGGTTGGTGGCGGTCTGAAAGAAGTAATGCCGTTTGTCATCCTCGTATTAATCCTGATGTTCAAGCCGTATGGTTTGTTCGGAAAAAAAGAAATCGAGAGGGTGTAAACGATGAGAAATCCCTTTGTAATGGATTGTGGAGAATTCCATGTAAATTATAAACAGGATATGGCTATCTGGAAAATTTCCAGAGTGCGGATGCGTGTCTTCGTTCTTCTTGCTATTTTCGCGGTATTCCCGATGTTTGCCTCCGATTATGTGATTGGTTTAGCTACACTTTGTGGAATTGCAGCAATAGGAGCAATCGGATTAAATATCCTTACCGGTTTTACGGGGCAAATTTCAATAGGGGTCGGTGCATTCTTGGGTGTGGGAGGTTATACTTCTGCCATTCTGACAGCCAAGCTGGGGTTAAGCTTCTGGATTGCCATGCCGACTGCAGGGATTATAACTGCGATTGTGGGCGGATTGTTCGGATTGCCATCGCTCAGGCTGAAAGGATTGTATCTAGCTATCGCCACTCTGGCTGCACAAGTTATTATCTTATTTGTCATTTCCCGGTGGGATTCGCTTACAGGAGGCACAGCCGGAATGGTGTTATCCAGGCCGGAATTGGGAGGATTTGTTTTTTACAGCGAACGCAGTTATTACTATCTGATGTTTGCAGTTCTCGTTATTACTACTATTTTCACCCTTAATTTATTTCGATCACGGGTTGGCCGGGCATTTATAGCTGTGCGTGACCGTGACGTGGCAGCTGAAGTAATGGGAATTGATTTGTTTAAATATAAGGTTCTGGCATTTATTGTAAGTTCCTTTTTCGTAGGAATTGCAGGTGCCTTGCTTGGCCATTACACGATGGTGGTTAGTCCTGAGCTGTATAGCATTACAGTGTCCATCGAGTATTTGGCGATTATACTTGTAGGCGGATTGGGCAGTGTGTTCGGGTCAATTTATGGAGCAGTGTTTATAACTCTTCTGCCAGTTGTTCTAAGATCTGGTGTAGAGCTTTTAAGCGGGTTTTTCCCTGACTTATCGACCGTCTTAATCGGCATGAAGGAAGTTGTATTCGGCCTGGTAATTATCTTGTTCTTAATCTATGAACCACAGGGTCTTGCGAAGATCTGGAAGAATATTAAGGATTATTTTAAACTTTGGCCGTTTTCTTATTAATTCCCGGGCAATAATATCTGAAAATTTCGAAAGTATATTTAAAAGGATGTATACTTTCAATTTTTAATAAAAATAGAAGTAATAAGGGGGAGCATTATGAAGAAATTTTGGGCAGGTTTATTGGCAGCAACACTAATGACTGGAATGCTTGCTGGCTGTTCAAGCGGCAGTGAGGAAGCTGCGGCCGACAAAAAAGGTACAGTAAAAATCGGCGGTATTTTTGACCTGACTGGAGGCACGGGTGATGTAGGTACACCTTATGCAGAAGGGGAAAAAGCATTTTTTGAATACATTGCCGGCGAGGATATCAACGGAAATAAGCTGGAATTAATCGGTGACGATTATGCGTACAAAATTCCTGAAGCACAGAAGCTATATCAAAAGTTAAAGTCCAAAGATAAAGTAGCTGCCATTTTAGGATGGGGTACAGGTGATACGGAGGCACTTCGCCAGCAGGTTGCAGCTGACAAACTTCCATTTATCTCAGCTTCTTACTCTGAGAACCTAAAAAATATTGATGAAAGCCCATATAACTTCCTGGCTGCTGCATCCTATTCTGACCAGGCAAGATCTGTATTAAAGTGGATAAAAGACAATCACACTGGCGGTACCCCGACTGTAGCTTTAATTTACAATGATACCGCATTTGGGAAGTCTCCCATCGAAGATGCCAAGAATTATGCCAAGGAAAATGGCATAGAAATTGTTGATGAACAAGTTGTTGACTTGAAGACGCTCGATGCAACATCACAATTATTGAATATGGAAAAGAAAAATCCTGATTATGCGATTATTAACCAAACATGGGGAGCAACGGCTACTATTCTAAAGGATGCTAAAAAGCTTGGTTTGGATACGCAATTTATCGGTTTAAACTGGGCAACTGGGGAAGGCTTGCTTCCCATTGCAGGCGATGCTGCTGAAGGCTTTATCGGTGTCGTAACTCATGCATTCCCGTATGAAGACCTTCCGGGAATGGAAGAGGTTAAAAATTATGTAGAGAGCAAAGGTGAAAAGCTGGAAGACAAAAACCAGAAGTTTATCCAGGGCTGGGTGTCTGCAAAGATTATGGTTGAGGGCATAAAGCTTGCTGAGGATCCGACAACGGGCGAAGGCATCCGTGCCGGACTTGAGAAAATTTCAAACCTTGATCTTGGAGGATTAGCTGCACCAGTTACATTCACAGCTGACAGCCATGCAGGCACAAATCAAATCCGTTTGGCAGAAGTCAAAAATGGGAAGTTCGAAGTATTCACAGACTATATCGGCTACTAAAAGGACTGGGGGCGAGGCTGATAACCCGCCTCCTATTCAATTTTAAGGATTTTGCAAGCTGTTATTAGGCAAAATAGTGAACTTAGCTAATAAAGCGGGGAAATTAGCGAACAATCTGCAAGGATTGGCGAATGAAATGGTTAAATCAGCAAAGAAATGTCAGATTTAGAGAATAAAAGTCGAAAACTGAAGAATAAACCTTGGACGGCTTAATAGATAAAGATACTAACTAATGAAATATGGTTCAGCGAGATTAAGAAGCTGGGAGGATAAAGCATGCTGACAATTAACAATGTCGAAGTGATGTACGATAAGGTCATACTTGTTCTAAAAGGGATGTCCATGGTCGTCCCTAAGGGGAAAATTGTTGCCCTGCTGGGTAGCAATGGTGCGGGGAAGACGACTACACTGAAAGCTATTTCCGGTTTGCTAAAAAGCGAAAATGGCGAAGTAACTGATGGTTTTATCGAATTATACGGCGAGCGGATTGATGTAAGCGATGCAGAAACCATTGTGAAAAAAGGCATTTTTCAATGCATGGAAGGCAGGCGTGTTTTCAAACATCTTTCTGTAGAAGATAATTTAATTGCTGGCGCACATACCCGCAAGGACCGGAAAAATATTAAAAGTGATATCCAAAAAGTTTATCATTATTTTCCGAAGCTTGAAATGCTGAAGCACCGTCAGGCGGGCTATCTTTCAGGCGGGGAGCAGCAAATGCTCGCCATCGGCAGAGGCATCATGGCCAAACCTAAAGTGCTCCTCTTGGATGAACCATCATTAGGACTTGCGCCGCTATTAGTGAAAGAGATCTTTGGCATCATTAAAAAGATTAATGATGAAGAGGGAACGACCATTCTGGTAGTTGAACAGAATGCCAATGTGGCTCTTTCGATTGCAGACTATGGCTATATCATCGAAAATGGCCGGATTGTGATGGACGGAACAGTGGAACGATTGCTTTCCAATCAGGATGTCCGCGAATTTTACCTGGGCATGGGCGATAAAGGCCGGAAAAGCTATAAGGATATTAAATCCTATAAAAGAAGAAAGAGGTGGCTATAGGTGGAAAAGCTGCAGGATATGATTCAGTATGCATATGAGAAAGTTCCGGGTTTTAAAAGGCAGCTTGATGCAGCCGGCCTATCACCCGATGATATTCAATCGATCAAGGATCTTGTGAAAATTCCTGTACTTAAAAAAGATCGTTTGCCTGAACTGCAGGCTGCCAGCCAGCCTTTCGGAAACTTGGCCGCCATGGAGCCAAATGAAATGGCAAGGATCTTTATGTCACCGGGCCCAATCTATGACCCGCAAACCCATGAAAAAGATTTTTGGCGTTTTTCAGAAGCCCTTCAGGCAGCAGGGGTTAATCAGGATGATATTGTGCAAAATACTTTCTCCTACCACCTTTCACCAGCTGGCTTTATGTTTGACTCGGCTCTCCGCAAATTAGACGCAACTGTGGTTCCCGCAGGAACAGGAAACCGGGAGCTGCAAATCCAAGTGATGAAGGATGTCAAAGTAACCGGTTATGTAGGAACGCCAAGCTTCTTTAATCTATTGCTTGATGCAATAGAAGAAAAGGGCTGGAAGATCGGCAAGGAAATAGTCATTGAGAAAGTATTTTTTACGGCGGAAATGCTGACTGTACAAATGCGGAAACGATGCGAGGACAATGGCATTTCAGTTTTTGAAGGATATGGGACAGCGGATTGCGGCTGCCTGGCGTTTGAGGATAAACAAGGGCCCGGTTTGAAAGTGACGGATACAGCCATTGTGCAAATTTGTGATCCGCATACAGGGAAGGAAGTTTTAGCAGGTGAGGGGGAGGTAGTCGTTTCGCTTTTTGATAAAAACTACCCGCTCATCCGGTTTGGGACGGGTGACCTTTCACGCTGGGTTGAAGGCTATGAAGGGAAAAGGATTGCCGGAGTGCTTGGCCGTGTAAGCGATGGCGTTAAAGTGAAAGGAATGTTCGTAAGAGAAAAGCAGCTTGCACAAGTCTTGGAGGGAGCAGGATATTCAACTTTCCAAGCTATTGTCACAAATGATAAGGGGCAGGATGAGTTTAGAATTTTAGTAGAATCCGAAGCTGAATTACAATCTGGATTAGCTTCCAAAATTCAGGATGTCATCAGGATTAAGCCCCTTATAGAAAGAACAGCTTGCGGCAGGTTTAAAAAGGAAGAAAAAAAGCTAATAGACAAAAGAAATTACGAATTAAAAAAGGTTTAGATTAATGGAGGGCTGACAAGCCTTCTTTTTTAATGTAGCCGGATTAACGACGATAATTGCCTAACTAAGGAAAAAAGGTAGTTAATAAGCGGGATGAACGACGATAATGGGCTAACGACTGGAAGAAAGGTAGTTAATATAAGCGGGATTATCAACGATAATAAGATAACAAATAGAACAATGGTCGTTAGCAAGCCAGATTAACGACCAAATTGCCTATCAAAGAGAAGGATGATCGATTGCTTTGTTATTCTCACTCTCTACCACCAAAAACAATCCTTTATAATAGGAAGTCACATTTGTGACCAGCAGTCCGGATTCCTGGATGGTTTGCAGTGTATTCCGGTTTAAGTTGCAGCCATCGCAGACTCGTTTCCAAAGAGGATTTAAGGCTTCCTGGGCAAATGCGGGAATCGGCTGTTCCATTTTCACATGTTCAAAGAATAGTATTTTCGTCTGGGATTTGCTTACCCTACTGATTTCCTGCAGGGCTTTAACAGGGTCTGGAATCGTACAGAAAACAAGCGTGGAAACAACCGTGTCAAAGGTATCGTCAGGAAAATTTAGGCTTTCAGCTGATTGCTGATGGACCTGAATTGGAACTGCAGCAGCTGCCTTACGCGGATGGGACTGTTCGATCATTCCTTGATTTGGTTCAATGGCGTCCACATGTTCTGCGTTTTTATATAATGGGAAGTTGATGCCGGTGCCCGCACCAATTTCCAATACACGGCCGGTAGCGTGGGAGAGTAACTCTTTTCGTATTTGCTGGAATTTCCGTTTTTCAAGCGGCCGCATGGCAAGGTCATATATGGATGGAAAGAAGTTGCTCATTATGTTCATCTCTTTTCAAAGTTAGGTTCTTTTCTCTATTTTACCTTTTTGCAAAAATGAAACAAGCTGGTACCTCAGTTATAGAAGTTCCAGCTTCAAGGAATTATAGTTTGTTTTCGAACATGTCGTTCAGCTTTTCATAGGTTTCCGGATACTTTGCCTCATACTGAAGATAGGTTGGAACAGGGTAGCGGACGCCACCTTTGTGGGTTTGCTTTAACCCTTCAATGAACTCATCTGCCATGGAAAAAGGAATCGTGAAGGCCATTTCGTGATCATGAGTCTGGCCGAAAACACGATCACCGTAGCATGGCAGGATGACTTGCGGTTTATCGGTCTTCATTGTTTTAATGACGATATCCGCACAATCAGCCCGGGCTGTAAAGGTAGATGTGATTTCCCCACCTGTATGAAAGAGGGCTCCGGCGACCATCCTCATTACCTGTGCAGAATTCCCATAGACAGCGATCACTTCTGGTTCAAAGGCTGCCCTTCCCAGTGGAGCCATCAAAACTGTTCCTGCTTCTTCTCTCTTAAACTTTGGAACAGCCGCTTCCGTTAACGCTCCTATATCACATGTCTTTGTGTACATGCCATCTGTCAGGCTTCCCTTTGTATAATAGTCCAGTTCCTCTTCAAAACCGAATGCTATTTTGGCAATCGGGCAGGATAAATCCTCTCCTCCCATGGCAAGAGCCCAACCGTAACGCCTTGCCATCGTCACACCCTGGCAAATGCTGAACGTTTTGCCAAAATCTTTAGCAGGGCGCTTTACGCGGTCAGGCAGAATTTCTTCTTTTTTCATAACCCTTATAGCAAGCGGAAAGGTGTCAGGCCGGACATATGTATGAATCGCAGTTTCCAGCTCCGAGAGTTTTTGTGTATGGGCAGTTTGCTGCATGGTTAAACCTCCTTAAAAACTTGTAAATATAATATTCTGTAAATTATATGGTTTAACCTGCCTATTTAGGAGTAAAATCTATCAGATATCTGCTCTCAGTGTAAAAGACTTTTTCAGTGATCTCTGTAATTTTGGCAATAAAGCAAACGATACAAATGTTACGGCTAAATCCAGAGGGAGATATGCCGCCATCCAGCCCCAAGCCATACTATAGCTGAATCCTTCAGGGGCATTTGCCCATAGCTTAAGAGAAAGGTACATCCAGTTCGTTCCGATAAAATAGTTGCATAGTATACTTAAAAAACCTGCAAATATGTAGTGATTTCTTGTTGCTTTCCTTTGCTCAGCAACTAATTTTCCTGTTACAAAAGCTACAAGAACAAAAGATAGAATGAATCCAAAGGTCGGGCTTAATATCTGGGCAGGGCCGCCTTTAAATTGTGCAAAAACAGGAGCCCCTATTAAACCAACAAACATGTAAACAAGCATTGCCATTGAGCCTATTCGGCTTCCGAGAATACCTCCAGCTAAAATGGCAAACAGAAGCTGCAGTGTGATTGGCACACTTCCAATCATTAAAAAAGGTGATAGATTTGCACCAACTCCCATTAGGGCGGCAAATAAACCGCAAAGCACCAGATCCTGGGTTTTTAATCCTTTCATATTTAACCTCCTTATTTTTTGTTAACTTAATATTATTTTGGTTAACATTTAATTGAATTATATATTCTCATATGTTAACCTCTTTGTAAATAAGGTTTACATAGTGGGAGGTATTTTTATTAGAAGTTTATTTATTACCGGTACTGATACGGATGTTGGCAAGACGATGGCTTCCACACTCCTGACGGGCTACCTAAAACAAAAAGGAGTAAAAATTGCATCATACAAACCCGTACAAAGCGGTGCAGATACTTTACATGGAAAACTTGCAGCGCCTGATGTTGAATTTTACAAGCTTGCAAATCCTGAGCTAGATGACAAAGAAGCTTATACATATCTATTTAAAAAGGCTTGTTCTCCGCATTTGGCAGCCCGGGAAGAAGGAACAAGGATTGAGCAGGAGAAGATCATTGACCATTATAAACAACTGGAAGCAAAATCTGATTTAGTCTTGATTGAAGGAGCTGGAGGAGTAATTGTCCCTTTAACGGATGCGGGTTACTCTATGCTTGACTTAATGAAGGAATTAGCAGTTCCGGCTGTTGTAGTTGCGCGGACTGGAGTCGGCACTATCAATCATACAGTCCTTACGGTTGATAAGTTAAAACAAGAGGGTGTACCGGTTGCCGGTGTTGTTATGAATCAATTACATATAGGAGATCCAGCTGTCGAGCTGGACAATCAATGGATGATTGAAAAGCTTACTAAAGTTCCTGTTATTGGCGTAATTCCTTATATGGAAAACCCCTCTGAGGCAATCAAAAATCCTGCATTGCTGGAAAAAGTATTTTCTAAGTTTGATATATTGGAGGAGATCGCAATTGATAAACAACCTAGCTCTTTTAGATAGCAGCAAAAATCATTTATGGCTTCCTTTTACTCAAATGACTGATTATGAGCGCGACCCGTTAATTATTGAAAGCGGTGAGGGCATAATTCTAAAGGATATAAACGGGAAAGAATATTTGGATGGCTATTCCTCCCTTTGGCTGAATGTACATGGCCACCGGAAAAAAGAATTGGATGAAGCAATTAAAAAGCAACTAGAATTAATTGCCCATTCCACGCTTTTAGGAGCGGCCAATGTACCGGCTATTCAGTTTGCGGAAAAACTAATAGAAATTACGCCTGAAAAAATAAGGAGGGTGTTCTACTCTGATTCCGGGGCAACGTCTGTTGAAATTGCGGTTAAAATGGCGTATCAATATTGGCAAAATCTAGGGGAGGAGAGGAAAAAGAAGTTTGTGACCCTGTCCAACAATTATCATGGAGATACGATTGGCGCAATTAGCATTGGCAATGTGGATCTTTTTCACCGTGTATATGGCTCGCTAATGTTTGAATCTATAAAAGCGCCTTTTCCGCTTGTATATCGTAATCCATTGAAAGATGAACAAGAAATAAGGGATTGTGCACTGTCAGAATTGAGAACAATTTTTCATGACCATCATGATGAAATTGCAGCTATTACAGTAGAACCGCTTATGCAGGGAGCGGGCGGGATGAATGTGATGCCTAAAGGCTATCTCAAAGGAGTAGAAGAGCTTTGCCGGGAGTTCAATATTCTTTTAATTGTAGATGAAGTCGCTACAGGGTTTGGCCGTACAGGAAAAATGTTTGCGGTCGAGCATGAAGATGTCCAGCCGGATATAATGACTGCTGCTAAAGGGATAACCGGAGGCTATCTCCCAATTGCTGTAACGTTAACAACAGAAGAAATTTATAAAGCATTTTATGGAGAATATGAAGAAATGAAGACTTTCTTCCATGGACATTCCTATACAGGCAACCAGCTGGGCTGTGCCGTTGCTTTGGCAAATTTAAAAATTTATGATGAAGAGAAGATTTTGGAACAGGCAGCAAAAAAAGCAGAGTTTATCAAGTCTGAATTAGAAACATTAAAACATCTTGCACATGTTGGAGATATCCGCCAGGCCGGTTTGATGTGCGGGATTGAACTGGTTCAAAACAAAGATACAGGGGAAGCTTATCCATGGATAGAGAGAATAGGTTATAAGGCAACTCTCGAAATGCGGGAACGGGGAATGCTGACAAGGCCGCTTGGGGATGTTGTGGTCTTTATACCGCCGCTTGCGAGTACGGAGGAACAAATAAGGAAGATGGTTGAAATAATGGCAGACTCTATTAAAGCGGTAACGGAAAAAGAAAAGTCAGCAGTTTGAGAATTTATTTGGTGAATGCTTGGGAAAATTAAGCCCAAGCGTTTTTGTTTTGTTGACATGAAACCAAATGGTTTTATATAATGAAAGTGAAACCTAATGGTTGTACTTTTTTATTGTAGAGGAGAATTCATGATGGAAACACTGCAAGATATCAAACTAACCGTTATTCTTAATGCGCCAATCGAAAAAGTATGGAAGTCAGTCTCTACATCAGAGGGAATTGAATCCTGGTTTATGCCGAATGACTTTAAGCCTGAATTGGGTTATGAATTTCATTTGCAATCACCGTTTGGTCCGTCTCCATGCAAGGTCATTGAATTGGATGAGCCAAATCGTCTTTCTTTTACTTGGGATAAAGATGGCTGGGTAGTTTCGTTTATTTTAAAAGATCTTGGCGGAAAAACAGAATTCACTCTTATTCATGGAGGGTGGAAACAGCCTGATGCAGTTCTTCCGAAAGCTAATGAGGAAAGCGCGGTTATCCGTGAAAGAATGTCACATGGCTGGACTGGAATTCTGGAGAACCTTGGCAAGGTTGTAGAGAAATAATGAGTTCGTCTGCCCAGAAACATGATGTGTTTCAGGCAATTGCCGATCCGACTAGAAGAGAAGTTCTAAGGCTGCTTGCTGAAAAAGAGCGTCCAATTTCCGAGATCAGCGCTCATTTTCCGATTAGCCGTACGGCGATATCGAAACATCTTCACATTTTATCAGAGGCTGAATTGGTCAGCGGGAAAAAGGTTGGAAGGGAAAAAATTTATCATTTGCAGCCCGAACCGCTGACAGAATTAAAGCAGTGGCTGTCGTTTTACGAGCAATTTTGGAATAATAAGCTGATAAAGCTCAAGCATATTGTTGAAGACGGGGATGATGGGGTAAAAGTAGTAGAGATTGATGAAAAAAGTGAATGATTTTGAGAAAAAGAGCTGAGATAGGCTCTTTTTTCTTGTTTTAAGGGCGTTTCACCCTCTATTAAGGGAGGATTTTGAACCGAAAAGATAGGATATCAGCAACTTTGCCATTTTTATTGTCAACTTGTTAAATATAGGCTCTTTTCGTATAGATTGTTGTTTTTGCTTAAGAACTCTGCCCGTTGATTTCAGCACGAGGCACTCAGCGAACCACGGGGCTACCGGGAGCCTCCTCGACGCTCTGCGTCTGCGGGGTCTCCCTTGGAACGCTACTCCCGTAGGACGTTGAATAAGCTTCTTCGAACGGACACCGCACGAAGAAAATGCGGGAGCATTTTCGAGGATCTCGTGCCTTCTGCTCCAATCAACTCAGTGATTAAAATTGGTTCGAAAGCAACAAACTTTGCGAAAACAGCGTAAATATATCATCAACTGATCAAATAAGATCGTCAACTTGCGGTTAAATATCATCAGCTGCCAGGATGATAAAAATTTTCACGTGAAATTACGTCTTTCTCAAAGAAGATATAATATAATGAAATTTGTGTTCATTATTTTTAAGGGAGTTCTTGGCGATGTATCAGACATTTACTTTACAAGAGAAGGTTAAGCAAATTTCGATTATGCTGATCCCGATTTTGATTACGCAGCTTGGCATGTTTGCCATGGTCTTTTTTAATACAATCATGTCAGGCAGATATAATGCTTCCGACCTTGCCGGAGTAGCGATTGGTTCCTCGATTTGGAATCCTGTTTTTACCGGGCTCAGCGGTATCTTGATGGCTGTATCACCGATTGCGGCACAGCGATTTGGCGAGAAAAAGAATAAAGAAGTAACATCGATTGTAAAAAATGGAATGTACCTTGGTTTTATCATTGCATTTGCTGTGATTGCCATCGGGTCAGTTTTACTGGATCCTATACTGAACAGCATGAATTTGCCGCAAGCGGTAGAAGGAACCGCACGCGGCTATTTGATTGGACTTAGCTTCGGTATTATTCCGTTATTTGTTTTTAACGTACTTAGATCTTTTATCTATGCATTAGGCAATACCCGGGTGGTTATGGTCATTTTATTTTGTTCGCTCCCGATTAATTTCTTTTTAAATTACGTGCTAATTTTCGGCCATTGGGGTTTTCCGGAATTGGGAGGAGCAGGCGGCGGTTATGCAACTTCGTTCACGTATTGGTTTATCCTTGCCATGACTGCCTTGATTATCAAAACGAAAGAGCCATTTTCAGGGTATAATATTTTTAGAAATCTGCATGACTTTTCATGGGAAAGATGCAAAGAGATCTTGAAAATTGGTGTGCCAATGGGGCTGTCAATCTTTTTCGAAACAAGTATGTTTGCAGTTGTGACTATTTTAATAAGCAAGTTTAATGTGACAACGATTGCGGCTTACCAGTCAGCATTAAACATCGTTTCTTTCCTGTATATGATCCCAATCAGCATTTCGATGGCACAGACTGTACTAGTTGGTTTTGAAGTTGGTGCGGGAAGATATAAGGATGCAAAGGCCTACAGCTGGCTCGGCATCTATTTATCGATTTTGATCGCTTTGTTAACCGGTCTCCTGGTGGTTCTGTTCCGCTATGAGGTGGCAGGTTTTTATTCGAATGAAAGCGCGGTTATTGCTCTTACTGCCCATTTCCTTATCTATGCTTTGTTCTTCCAGATTTCTGATGCCATTCAAGCTACAGCGCAAGCTGCATTAAGGGGCTATAAGGATGTGAACATTTCTTTTATTATTACACTGATTGCTTACTGGCTGATCTGTCTTCCTGTTGGTTACGTTATGGCAAACTACACAAGCTTGGGAGCAACTGGTTATTGGATTGGCTTAACAATCGGATTGCTTGCTGCAGGAATTTGCTTGTCAATGAGGCTGATCTATATCCAAAAGCGAAAGTTTGTAAGTGCAGAGGTTCAAGAAGCAGGATAAATATATCGCCTGGCCTATCATGGTACAGGCGATTTTTATTTTTGCCAATAGGATCTTTGACATCTTCCTGACATATTGGGCCGATATAGTAAAGGCGAGGTAAGCGATGCTTGGCCTTATAAAAAGTTCAGGAGGTATACGTATGAAAAAGGCATTAGCAGGTTTAACGATTGCAGGTGTATTACTGGCAGGAGGGTATGCAACAACTTCTTATGCGATAGATGCGGAAACATCGACCGAAACAGGAAAGGCCCTAACATGGAACTTTAAAGGCAAGGGATTTGGTCATCATGGATTCGCTGGTGATTCTGAATCGATCCTGGAAAAAGCTGAGGAGCTTGGCATTAAGACAGATGGAAAAGACGCTCAAACCCTGATGCAGGAAATCCGGGCGGCCGAAATTAAAAAGGAAGCAAAGGAACTGGGAATCAAAACGGATGGGAAGGAAACGGCTGAGCTCATGGAAGAGGTAATGCTGGCAAAGGTAAAAGAGGAAGCGGAAAATCTAGGCATCAAAATAGATGGGAAAGATGTACAGGCTCTTAAACAAGAAATACGTTTAGCAAAGCTTCAGGAACAGGCTAAAGATCTTGATGTAGCGACGGATGGGAAAGATGCAGAGACTCTCATGCAGGATATTCAGACAGCATCAATAAACAAGCGAGCCAAAGAACTTGGGATTTCTACAGAGGGAAAGGATTTACAGACTTTGTCTCAGGAAATATTCACGGCTTCAGTAACAAATGAAGCTAAAAAGCTTGGAATAACGGTTGAAGGCAGGGATATCCGCGAAGTCGCCCAGGAGGTTGCATCCGAAAAGGTGAAAAAAGAAGCAAAAGAACTGGGTATCACAATTGATGGCAAATACCTTCAGCAAATTGCTCAGGAAGTCAGGGAAAAGAAAGTCGTGAATCTTGCCAAGGAACTCGGGATTTCAACTGAAGATCAAACAACAGCTGAGCTTCTGGCAGAAATAGAAAAGAATGATCGTGAAAAATTACAGGAAGTTCTTGGCCAAGACCTTTTAGGAAGTAAAGGGTTTGGAATGATGGGAATGGGCATGAAAGGCGGTCATGGCATGGGTTTTAATGGTCCGGGGAAGGGCCACGGCGGAAAATTCCATGAGGGCGGCATGGGAGAGCAAGGATTCATGAGCGGTGAAAATGAAGCTGATTAAACATCTGCCGACGCTCTATAAAGGTTTGTTAAATCCCCGTATACAAATTCGGGGATTTTTCTGTATAGTAAAGTTATTGGAGGGCGGTAAGATGAAAAAAATCCTAGTCGCAGAGGATGAACTGGCTATTGCCAAAGTTTTAAGTGCATACTTGCAGCGTGAAGGATTTGAAGTCCTGGCGGCAAATAACGGGAAGGATGCACTTGATTTATTTTTCAAGGATTCGCCTAATCTGGTGCTTCTGGATATCATGATGCCGGAGATGGATGGCTGGCGTGTTCTCGAAAAAATCCGTGAAAAAAGCGCTTGTCCTGTCATTATGCTTACGGCCCTTGGTGACATTGATTATAAATTAAAAGGCCTGAATACAGGTGCTGATGATTATATTTCCAAGCCCTTTATAGGGGATGAGGTAGTTGCACGCGTGAATGCTGTTTTAAGGCGTTCACCGAATGTTTACCTTGATGAACATATTAAGCAATTTGGCAGTCTGGCTATTAATTTTGATTCCCACACAATATTCTTAAATGGAAAAGAAGTAAATTTGACGCCTCGTGATTTATCATTATTGTTATTTCTGGCAGAAAGACCGAACAGAACCTTTACAAGGGAACAGCTGATTGAGCATGTTTGGGGAATCGATTATGATGGCAGCGACCGTGCAGTCGATTTGGCTGTAAAAAGAATCCGGCAGGCTTTGTCAGATTGGCCGGCTTCCGAAGGTGAAATCCGTACACTAAGAGGAATGGGGTACCAATTCCATGTTTATGAAAAATAGAAAACGGACCACACTGCTCCGCTATTGGACGACCCGCTATCTTTTTACCCTTTTAGTGGGACTCATTATTTTAGCGGCGGGTTCGATGTGGTGGATCAGGCAAACAACCCTTGAAAACCGGCTGAATTTAATGCAGTATGTAGCTGTCGAAACAGCGGATCGGGTGGTGCAGCAGGACGGCAATATAGAATTTGATCCTTTTTTTAACCGAATGTTGGAGGAAAGGGCAAAATTGCTGGAATTTAAATTTGAGCCGCAAGTCTTTATTAGTGATTTAACTGGCCAGGTTCTTTATAAAAAAGCTGGCCGCATGCCAAGAAAAAGTCAAGCTGGTCCAGGGCTTGGAACACTGCCCGCTGAATTGCTGGAAAATGAAAGTAATGTTAAAAGAATGAATACGCAGGATGGCCAGTCTGTTTACGCAGTTAAAACGCCAATAACAGTTGATGAAAAACAAGTGGGCTGGGTTGTCGTCGTACAGAGCGCTGATGATTTGACGAATGTGAATCAGGAATACCGCCTGTTGTTTATTATGCTGGTCGGATTGGGGCTGCTCGGCTGGAGTGTGATTTATTTCCTTTCGTGTAAAATTTCACGGCCCATCCAGGAGGTAGCATTTGCTGCTGCCAAAGTAAGTGAAGGGGATTATGAAATTGACTTAAAAGCTTCTGCTAATGAGGAAGAAATTCATAATCTTATCACCTCATTTAAAGAAATGACGGAACGGCTCATGCATCTTGAAAAGCTCAGGGCAGAATTGCTGGCTGGTGTCACACATGATCTGAAAACACCGGTTACCTCTATCAGCGGGCTTGTCCAGGCTGTCCGGGACGGGGTTGTACACGGTGAAGAAAAGCAGGAGTTTCTTGATATAACGTTAAAAGAAGTCAATCGATTGCAGAAGATGATAGAGGATTTATTGGATTTTAACTCCCTTTCGGCTGGTGCTTTTTCAATACGGCCTGAAACTTGTGATATGAATAAACTTGTTCAGGACATTGTCCGCCAATGGGGATTAACCCAAAAAAGCGATTTTCAATATCGCGTCGAAGTACCAAATGAAACGATTTATCGGTCAACGGATCCCTACCGCCTTCAGCAAGTGTTAATTAATTTGCTAAATAATGCTTATCAGGCAATCGATACAAATGGCTATATCACGGTAACTTTAAAGGAAGGTTATATTGATGTTCAAGACACCGGGACGGGTATTTCTGTTGAGGAGCAGCCATATATTTTTGAGCGCTTTTATAGAGGTGAACAAAAAAAGCTGAAAGTAAGAGGGCTCGGATTGGGTTTGCCGTTCAGCAAGCTGCTCGCCAAAGCATTAAACGCCAATTTAATTTTAAAGGATAGTTCAAATACTGGAAGTACATTTTCAATCGTATGGGTAGAAAAAGGATAGATGTAAGCAAGGTTCATTTGCTTCGTTTATCCCTTTTTTTATTTTTTGACCTCTTCGAGCACTGCGAGATTTTAGGGTGAATGGTTTCCTAGAGAGAGTGAGAGTCTATTCAGGTAATTAAAAAGAATTTGTAGTATATAGACATAAGAGGTTAACTTTTCATTTTTATGAAATATGGCCATTTCTCGTATATATACATTTTTTTCATTAGTAAATACATGTTAGAAAAATCTTGTCTTTATTTTAGGCTGTTTTCGCAAAGTTTGTTGCTTACAAACTAGTTTTAATTACTGAGTTGATTGGAGTGGAAGGCACTTGATCCTCGAAAATGCATTCGCATTTTCTTAAGACGAG
>JAGGRA010000052.1:0-62024 GCA_018613035.1 Pseudomonas sp. ISL-84
CAACGGGCAAGCTTTATAGTCCAATAACAACAATCTATATGAAAAGAGCCTATAGAAAGATAGACAAACCTATCATTTTAATATCCTCAGTATAGGGAGCGCAGACCTGCATTTCTTTCGGAATGAAGCAAGTTTACCACAACCGTTTACCTGCTTCTTTATTCTTTATCCGAACCCCCGCCAAAAGTTTCGGGAATCATCGTGAAGCCTTCAATCACGGTATCTTCTTCCACTTCGATCATCAGGTAACGCTTGCCGTCAAAATGGACTTGTTTAACATATCTAAGATCCTGGGGGCTGATGGAAATGTTGGCTGCTTTCGTGCTGATTTTTATTGATTTTGAATTAAATTTAGGAAGGACGCTGTTTGCCTTTATTTCATATTTGTCATCGTCGATAATTTTTTGATAAGCGGATTGGACCTTTTCTGAATTAATATCTTCGAGACCGCTCACCTTTAAAACACGTTCTACGTCTTGATAATCCAGCTTCGGCGGTTCATCCTCTTCGTTTTCCACGATCATCCGGTTAATCTCTTCATATACATTGGAAAGTGTTGATGTGCTTAGCTGATCTCCTGTTACGTCTTTAATAATTTCCTCGAAAACGATTTTATCATCCTGGGCGGTCATCGTTTCTTCCCCGTTTAGAACGTCCTCTATGAACAGGTGGTCGGGCTCATGGACCTTGCCTGCTGAATACAAGACGTGATTGACATCAGCTGCATGGTCGGTGAAGCAAGGAAATAGGAACCCTGAAATGGGTGATTTGAGGTTGATAATCGGATCAACAGTAAAATGATATTTAAATTCCTTTTCTACATAGTCAAAAAGCAGTTCTTTCTTCGGTTCTTGCGTGTTATTTATACTGCAAAGTATAAAGGGATGAGAATAAACGGCATCCCGTTCACTTTCTTCGGCTTCTGCATTGCGGCGTTTCATTGGCTTAAGATACTCCCCGCGAATGAAGGTAACGACAATATCCTTTTCATATTGCCGGATTCCCAGCATTTTGCTGACTATCTGAAGCATTTGATCCGTCCAGCCTTCCGCATCACTGCTTAGCAATCCTTGATGCAGGATGAGCTGACTGCTGTTTTCGGCATCCCTCTGAAACTTTAATTCAAAGAGCTTTTCATCCAATTGGCCGCCAAGCAGCTTTTTGAAGTTATCCATAAATAGCTCCTGCTGATCCTGGTCCAGCATTTCAAAAGGCTGGCTCTCATAATGATATATCTCGCTTGATTCCTTCATAATATAGACATTGAAAATATCTGAGATCTTTAGTAAGTCATTATTTAGCTTAAATTGTTTCCGAATCTGTGCGATGTCTTTTTTGTTCACGGTTAATATCCACTCCTAAGCTGCCCAATATGCATATTTACTAGAATAACAAAATACATCAGTTTTATAAATTAATCTATTTATTTTCGCTTTTTTGAAAAGGAATTGTTAATTAAATTTGGCTGGTGATTTGAGAAGCATGGATTAGATATTTACCGGCCGGGGTTAGCTTTGGCGAGGTGAATGTGTAGTGCTGATATTTTGCCGGCTTCGTTCATACGTTAATGATTGGGGGAAGGGCAGGCTCCTTTTCATTGAAAACAAGCATAAAAGGGGAAATGGGAGCTTTCAATTATTGCAATACCTAAATGAAGGTTAAAAGGTAGAGCTAAATAATCGAATTAAGTATGAAACCGAAAATTAATATAGCTGCAAATGTAACAACATTACTCAATAAAAAAATGGATTGTCCTATAATTAGACAACCCTTTTTTGCTGTTATTTATTCAATTCAACCGTTTCATTAACATCTGACGATTTAGAGCTTTGCCCTGTCATCCGTTTATAGAGAAAGGCAATCTTCTTCGTAAAATTACCAGTTTCCCAATATTCGGCTGCTTCTGCTTTTATCTTTATTAAGACAACATTAGGATCATCATAGGAAGTTTGCATAATTTTCTCATATGCTTTGCTCCACAATTCCTTTTTCTTGTCTAAGTCCTCAATGATTTCCGCTTTTCCGCGGACGGAAACATAGGATTTACCTGCATAAGCCACATTAACATCCTGGTCATGTAAAATTTCATCATATTTATTCGTCTCTTTTTTAGTGAAAAACCACAAGTCCCCATCAAACTCTACTTCCTGTGTTTTCATGGGACGGGAAACAAGTCCTTCTTCAGTTACCGTAGTCAGCATGGCCGTGTCTATGTCTTTGATTAACTCTCTAAACGTTTCTATTTCTTCTTGGTTCATCCGGTTAGACATTTCCATCACCTCATAAAAGTTTTATAGAGGTATATTACCCTTTATACCAGTATTTATTCAGGTATGGCTTCACTCAAACAAAAAGAAACTGAACAACCGGAATGTGCGAAATAGTATTTTCCTAATTTAAATCTCAAAAAATAGCCTGATTTTTATTTCGCCAGTTTGAGAGAAACAAAAATTAGAAGCAGAAAGAAGCCAGGCAAGACTTGATTCCCTATATTAGAGCAACGTGTTATATTATGTCAAAGAAACTATTTAAAATATGAGGAGAAGAAAATGCACGCATTGATAATAGGGGCTACGGGAGCAACAGGCAAGGACTTGCTGGATTTATTACTGGAAGACGATTCTTTTCATCAGGTTGATATTTTTGTCAGACGGGATCTTCCTATCCAGCATGAAAAATTAAAGGTGCATGTGATTGACTTTAATCAATCAGAACATTGGAAGCACTTGGTGAAGGGCGATGTTTTGTTTTCTTGTCTGGGAACTACCTTGAAAGCTGCGGGAAGTAAAGAAGCTCAATGGAAAATCGATTACGACTATCAATATCAATTTGCGAAAACGGCCAGAGATAACAATGTGAACACTTATGTTTTAATATCTTCGGGGGGCTCTTCGCCTAATTCTCTCTTTTTTTATACAAGGATGAAGGGAAAGTTAGAAGAAGCGGTAAAAGCTTTAGGATTTCAAAAGCTATCCATCTTTAACCCGCCTGTATTGATCCGAAAAAATAGTGATAGACCCATAGAAGTTGCCGGAATGAAAGCCATACAGTTTTTTAATAAATTTGGACTGCTTCGCTCTCAGGAACCTCTGCAGACAGAAATATTGGCTCAAGCTATGATCCATTCCGTTAAAACAAAAGGAAGCGGCATTTTTACGCTTGAAGGAAAAGCGATTCGGGAATGTGTCGGAATTAAGCAATAGACCAATCAAAAAAATAGATTAAGCTCCTAATAACTTTGTCGAATAAGGTCAAAGTTATTTTTTATGCTGCAATCGTTTTATAGAACATTGGTGCCTGACCCCGGCTGAATTAATACGTTCATGACTGAGGGCAACCCCTAAAATAAACTTTGGTTAGTCCGACCCTGATTTTGTAAAAAGAAGTCTTTTTCGATTTCGGAGTCACCTTTGTTTTATAAATCAAGTGTTCCTCCAATTCTTTTCAGTCTTTTTTAGTAAATCTTTATTTTACTACGCAGAGGAATGGTGTTTGGGGTTGTTTTAACAGGAGATATTTTGGTTGTTTACAGATATTGTGAAGTGAAAATCCAATCAGTTTGATAAAAAGTACTTAACCATGGTATAAGTGTATAAGTAGCAGAAATATGCTGCTTTTTATTTTTGGGATAAATTGTTACCTGGTATCCCATAATGAGAGGATTTGAATTAAATTATGAAAGACAATTTTTGGCGTGAATTACCACGACCTTTTTTTATATTAGCACCAATGGAAGAGGTGACGGATGTTGTTTTTCGCCATGTGGTGAGTGAAGCAGCCAGGCCTGATGTGTTTTTTACTGAGTTTACAAACTCGGATAGTTATTGTCACCCTGAGGGGATTAATAGTGTGCGTGGGCGTTTGACATTTACAGAGGATGAACAGCCAATTGTAGCCCATATATGGGGGGATAAACCTGAGTACTTCCGGCAAATGAGTATTGGTATGGCGGAACTGGGCTTTAAGGGATTGGATATCAATATGGGATGTCCTGTACCCAATGTGGCACAGCACGGGAAGGGAAGCGGCCTGATCCGTCGCCCGGAAGTTGCAGCTGAATTGATTCAGGCGGCCAAAGCAGGAGGTTTGCCGGTAAGTGTAAAGACAAGGCTTGGCTTCACGGAAGTAGACGAATGGAAGGTCTGGCTGAAACACATTTTGGAACAAGACATTGCTAATCTTTCCATTCATCTGCGTACAAGGGACGAAATGAGCAAAGTGCCTGCGCATTGGGAGCTGATCCCAGAGATTAAGAAACTTCGCGACCAGGTGGCACCTGATACCCTTTTGACGATCAATGGAGATATTCCTGACCGTCAGACTGGTTTGAAGCTAGTCGATCAATATGGCGTTGATGGGGTAATGATTGGGCGCGGCATATTCCATAATCCATTTGCCTTTGAAAAGGAGAAGAAAGATCATAGCAGTGAGGAATTGCTTGACCTCTTAAGATTGCATATGGATCTCCATGATAAATATTCGCATTTAGAGCTGCGGCCGTTCACGGCTCTTCATCGCTTCTTCAAGATCTATGCCAAAGGATTTCGAGGGGCGAGTGAATTAAGAAATCAATTGATGAACACAAAGTCAACAGATGAAGTGCGTGAATTGCTTAATAAATTTTCTGCAAAGAATCTTGATGGAATAGGGAAATAGTAGAAGTGTCCATTTCAAGGTAAAAGTGGAGAACTAATATTGGTGCCTGTCCCCGGCTATGTTAAAAAGTTAATGACTGAGGGGCCAGGCACCTTTTTTGTAATTTTATACGTTGTATAGAGCACCATCGATTGTGTATGAAGATGAGCTCACATAGGAAGCTTCGTCAGACAGTAAAAATGCAATTACGTTAGCTACCTCTTGAGGTTCACCGTAGCGTTTCATTGGTACTGCATCATTATAAGCTGCTTTTGCTGCTTCTGCTGCACCTGGTGCAACGTTTTCTTCAATGTTACGCATCATTTTTGTATTAATCACACCTGGGTTGACTGTGTTCACTCGAACGTTAAATGCAGCTGCTTCTAATGCTGCAACTTTATTAATACCCATTACAGCGTGTTTGGAGGAGTTATATAAAACCATGCTTGGTGAGCCGATTAAACCAGCTACTGACGAAGTATTAACGATTGCACCTGATTTTTGTGCTTTCATGATCGGTAATACATATTTTAGACCGAAAAGTACGCCTTTTACGTTAATACCATATACGAAGTCAAAATCTTTTTCTGTCACTTCTTCAAGTGGCTTAGCTGGACCTTCAACGCCTGCGTTGTTTACAAAGCCATCTATACGTCCAAATTTAGACATTGCTTTATCCACATAATTTTTAACATTTTCTTCTTTAGAAACATCCGCCTTTACCGCTAGGCTATTTTTTTCTGTCAAACCAAGCTCGGCTTGAACAGTTTTGATAGCGTCTTCATTTAAATCAACAAGGACAACTTTCGCCTGTTCTCCGGCCAATTTTCGTACTACTTCTTTCCCGATACCGCCTGCTGCACCAGTAACTATAACTACTTTATCTTCAAATCTTGCCATGTTTGTCTTCCTCCTTTTGTGGAAAATAAATTTGAATATATCTCGATTTCGAGATATATAGAACACTTTAAGCATAAAACATGTGTGAAAGGGCTTCAATATGCAATAATAATAAAAATGTATGATAATCAACATATGTATCCATTTTGTACGTTAAAAGTGTAAGAAGGAGCTTTAAAATGTCCATTCAGCACCCCGACAGACGTGTAAAAAGAACAAAAGAGAAGTTTAGAGAAATTTTACTATCATTAATGGAGGAGAAAAGCTTACGTGATATTACGATAACAGAGATTGTAAAGGGTGCGGATTTCAATCGCGGTACCTTTTATGCACATTATGAAAAAAAGGAAGATTTACTGGATGAGATCATTGAAGATATGTTTGATAAAATGACTGAAGCTTTTCGGAAACCATATCTTCATTTATCAGTCATAGATTTCAATGAGATACCGTCAAATTCGATTATCTAATTCGAACATTTTTTAGAGAACAAAAAGTTCTATCAGCTAATGTTCCGTCCAACAACAAACTATAGTTTTCATGAGAAAATGACAAGAAGGCTGGACAAGTTATTCAGGGAAGAATTCGAATTTTTGACCACTGAAATAGACCCTGATATTGATATAGAACTTTTTAGCACCTATCGTATACATGGTATTATCGGATTGATTCTTGAATGGATTGAAAATGATTTTGCACACTCCCCTACCTACATGGGAGATCAGCTCATTCATATATTGACATTTTATACACCGAAAATAAATATTAAAAAGAACAAAGAATGAAGAAGGATATCGAGAAATCAACCAAATTAGGAACTCTAATTAACAATATTTAGAGTTTAGAAATATTTTATTGACAATTTGATTAATTTAAATTATTATCGCTTTAAATAAATTAAAAGTTGAATATTTTTCTTCTTATCCAGAGAGGTGGAGGGACTGGCCCTTTGAAGCCTCGGCAGCAGATTCTTAAGAATACTGTGCCAATTCCAGCAAGCACATCGCTTGATAGATGAGAAGAGGGTTATAAAACTCTCTTCATAGGAGGAGAGTTTTTTTTTATTCATAAACCCAACTTAAGTTATAGGAAAAGTAGATAATTAGGATGCTAGAGGAAAGAAGAGAAATGAAATATGGTTTTTGGTTACCGATTTTTGGAGGCTGGCTGCGAAATGTGGAAGACGAAAATATGCCGCCAACCTTTGAATATGCTAAAAACGTCATTCTGTCTGCAGAAAAATGGGGATACTCGACTACGTTAATAGCTGAGTTATATTTAAATGATATTAAAGGGCCGGACCATGATTCTCTTGAAGCATGGTCCACGGCAGCCGCACTTGCAGGCGTGACGGAAAAAATAGAAATTATGACCGCTATTCGTCCTGGTTTTCATAATCCAGCAGTAGCAGCAAAAATGGCAGCAAATATTGATCAAATCAGCAACGGACGTTTTACTCTAAATGTTGTGTCAGCTTGGTGGGCTGAAGAAGCCCGTCAATATGGCGGTATTTTTACAGAGCATGATGAGCGTTATGCTCGCACCGAGGAGTTCATTGATGTTCTAAAAGGGTTATGGACAGAAGAAATCTTCAATTATTCTGGTCAATTTTATGACTTAAACGACACAAGGCTTGTTCCGAAGCCTGTTCAAAGACCTAACCCGATTCTTTATGCAGGCGGTGAAAGTGAAAGAGGGAAGCAAACCATTGCAGAAAAATGTGATGCTTATGTTATGCACGGCGGAACGGTTGAAGAGATTAATCGAAAAATAGCAGATATGAAGGCACGCCGTGAACAAACTGGCAATGAGCCATTCAGTTCTTTCGGAATGGCAGCTTATGTTATTTGCCGTGATACAGAAGAAGAGGCTTTGGCTGAGCTTGAAAAAATCACGACTGTGAAGGATTCCAGCGGATATGCTGGCTTTAAGGACTTCACGACAAAGTCACAATTGGAGCAGCAAATTCAGCTGCAGGATTACTCAGTTTCTAATCGGGGCCTCCGGCCAAACTTAGTAGGAACACCAGAGCAAATTGCTGATCGGATTTTACAATATGAAGAAGCTGGCCTGGACCTGCTATTATTGCAATTCTCACCTCAGCTGGAGGAAATGGAACGCTTTGCAAAGGCGGTTATGCCATTAGTGGAACAAAAGCGCAGTTTAATAAAGAGCTAGAAAGGGGCCTGAATAATGAGCAAGGTATATGTAATTCATGAAAATAGTGAGTGGACAGTCCATTTAACAAAAAGGTTAGAAGAACTTGGTGTTCCATATGAAGAATGGCATTTAGACGAGGGAACGTTAGATTTATCGGCGGAACCGCCAGAAGGAATTTTCTATAGCCGAATGAGTGCTTCTTCTCATACACGTGATCATCGTTTTGCAGCTGAATTTTCTGGACAAGTATTAGCTTGGCTTGAAGCACATGGCCGTACGGTGTTAAATGGAACGAGCGCTCTAAAGCTGGAAGTTAGTAAGGTTTTACAATACTTAGAGCTAAACAAGTCTGGTGTTAAAACTCCAAAAACGATTGCAGCGGTTGGAAAACAAAACATTATAAAGGCAGCCGAAGCATTTGCAGGACAGTCGTTTATCACGAAGCATAATCGTGCCGGTAAAGGCCTGGGTGTTCAATTATTCCATAGTGTAGAAGCTTTAAAAGCTTATGTTGAAGGACCTGCCTTCGAAGAACCAGTCGATGGCATTACCCTTATTCAAGAATACATTCAATCTCCTGAAAGCTATATAACCCGCTGTGAATTTGTAGGAGGAAACTTTGTTTATGCGGTTAGGGTTGATACTTCGGAAGGATTTGAACTTTGCCCAGCGGACGCATGCCAAATTGGCGATTTATTCTGCCCGGTAGGAGAAGAAGTGGAAGAGAAGCCCAAGTTCCAGATCATTGAAGATTTTGAGGACGATATTTTAGAAAAATATAAAGAAGTACTAGCCAGGAATAATATTCAGGTTGCTGGTATTGAATTTATCAGAGATGCTGAAGGTACCATTTTTACTTATGATATCAATACAAACACAAACTATAATTCTGATGCAGAAGCAAAAGCCGGAAAATATGGAATGCTAGAATTAGCTTTATTATTAAAGAGGACATTGGAAGAAAAATACGCTGTATCAGCAACATCTTAATTTGTGTGGACCTGCATTAGCAGGTCCTTTTGTCTTATTGGGAAAAAGAAAATTAGAACGTAATATGAATTCGAAAGTATCAAAAGGAAAAGGTACTTCAATTCAAAGACCGGCGGCATTTACTGCCGGTCCTTTTTTCAACAATGGGCATTTATGAATTAAGGTGCCCCCGATAAGTTAATACGATAAAGATTGAAGGAACAGGCACGGTTGTAAAGATTTGAATTTTACTAGTCTGACCTGATTTCATTAATGACCTTTTGCGAAATTGGGTTTGTTTCTTTTATCCCAAATGATGAAGTAGTAACCATAAATAAGTAACCTGTCGAATAGAGTTCCACGGAATGGTCGATATTATCTGAAAATTATGTTACAATAAATTTAGTATTGCTAAGAATGTACTTGTGGATTTCATTTGCAAGCATAGCCTGAAGTAATAAGACAATCTGAAAGATTATAAAACAAGGTTATTGCTATTCTTTCGACAGCTAGAAAATATGCAGTTACTTCTCCTAATATAATTTTTTACTGTAAAAGGAACAAATCCATAAAGCCTTTTACTTAAAAAGTTAATTTATCACTGTATTTAATACCTCATCATGGAGGAGACAAGTTGTCTTCCTTTTAATTTGTTCCTTGCTTATAGATAACTGTCCTTGTTTTCCTTACATATATCACGCGTTTTTCCATTCTAACTGATGGATTCCTGTCCTTTCTATATTGGAAGTCAATCACATAATACATATTTCACCTGAAAGATAGTTTTATTGGTTTTTTTGTGTTTAAAACCAATATGGAAAGGGTAAGTATTCTCTATGTTTTTTCTCACATTTCGTAAATCTAGCAAAAGATTGCTTATGAAATAGCAAATGCCAATGCAGGAAATTCACCATTCTAAACAATATTTTTTTAGCTCTGTAATGCTGGGATCAGTAAGACGTATCGGCTTGATTCCAATATGCATCCCGAATTTTTTGTTCATATTCCCCCTCGAATTTATTTCGAGGATGTTGTTGGTTTTCGTGGTTTTACATCAGTTCTATACGTTTTTACTTTCTGGCGTTAAAGAAAAAATTTAGTGCTGGAGGTTATTTAATTGAATAATGGAGTAAAAGGGGCGAGTAGAGAAAAATTAATCGATTACAAAATTTTTATCCCATCTGTATTAGTTATTCTTGGAATGAGTATTCCATTTTCTATGAACGAGGCTAAATCTCTGGGCCTGTTGAATGACATTTTTAATCGTGTTGTTGAAATGTTTTCGTGGGGATATTTATGGTATGGAGCTTTAATGGTTGCAGCTGGTTTGTTTTTCTCCTTTTCTAAGTACGGTCAGGTGGTTTTAGGGGATCCGACCGAAAAACCGAAATACACCATGTTTGAATATGCTTCGATTTTAATTGCAATGGGTCTGGGATCGACGATCATGCGGACTGGCATGGTTCAATGGACAGACGTTGCTTTGAACCCTCCTTTTGGTGCGGAAGCAAAATCGGCAGAAGCCTTATTGTGGGGGAATTCGTATAGTATGTTTTTGTGGAGCTTTCAGGTCTTTGCTATCTTTGTCATGGCAGCTCCTGCAATGGGGTATATCTTGCATGTGCGTAAAAAACCATTTATGCGAATCTCTGAAGCATGCCGCTGTATTTTTGGCGATAAATTTACAAATGGTGCAGGAGGAAAAATCCTCGATATTATCTTCCTGGTTAGTATCATATCCGGGGCAGCCGTTACCTTAGGATTGGGAACACCCATCATTACGTATAATTTATCAAAACTTGCAAATATCGAGGTTACATTTGGTTTGACCTTACTTGTGACGATTGTCTGGGTGATACTATTCTCCGCAAGTGCTTATTTAGGCATAGAAAAAGGAATTAAACGATTAAGTACCTTAAATATGTATTTAGCCGGTATTTTTGCTTTATTTATCATGATTGCTGGGCCGGGAATATTCATTCTTAACTATTTCACCGATAGTTTTAAATTTTTAATTTCTAATTACCTTGATATGTCTCTGAATACGAATTCACTAGGTCAGCAAGGAAGCTCGTCTCTTGAAAGCAATACCGTATTTTGGTTTGCATATTGTGCCACATGGGCGATGCTGCACAGTATATTTGCGGCAAAAATCTCCCGCGGCCGAACGATAAAAGAAATGATTTTAACTTATTTGTTAGCTCCTACACTTATTTCGTGGGTAGCTACAGGGATCCTCGGGGGTCTTGGCGTTCATAGATATATAACAGGGGAAGTTCCTGTTTTAAATATTGTCCAGGAACAAAATGCAATGACAGCTATTCCTGAAATACTTGCTTCTTTACCTTTTTCTACGATTGCCATGATCGTTTTTCTGGTTGTTACAACGATTTTCCTAACGACCACACTGGACTCAACTACGTATACGATTGCATCTTACACGGGCACAAAAAACATGAGTAAATTCGAGCCTTCAAAGGGTTTGCGCTTAATTGTCGCTGCACTTGTGACTGCCATTGCTCTTGTGCTTATGAGAATAGGTGGACTGGCACCTTTGGAAGTTCTCTCTGGCCTTATGGGAATACCAATCATTTTTATCCAATTCTTGACCATTTACGCTGCCAAGAAAATGATGGATGAAGACCGGGCATGGGAAACGAATGTAAGAAGAAAAGATGTTGTAGCAGAAGGTAAGGTACGTAAGGTTAGTAATTTCTAGAACTAAATGATGATGAGCTCATTTATTTGAGCTCATATTTTTTTACGATTATTAAAAAAGGTTTAGGATAATTTTAAAAATGGGTTAAAAAATTAACCTGTGAGAAGAACTATTCAACTCCTTGACAATAATGAATAATTTATTTATCCTTTTAAAAAACCAAATGAACGACTCAAATTCGTATAACTCCAATAATATGGTTTGGAGGTTTCTACCAGGAGCCAATAATTCCTGATTACGAAGAAGATACAAGCATTAATTTGTATTTTCTTCGTAATCAGGAATTTTTTTTTGAAAATATTGAGGAGGACCAACGATGAATTTTTCTAACATGCCAAAAATAGAACTTCACTGCCATTTGGATGGGAGTGTCAGACCTAAGACGATTATTGATATCGCGAAGAGAGAAGGCATCAGTCTGCCTACTTTTGATCAAGAAGAGATTAAAGAAGAACTAATTGCCCCGATGGATTGCGAATCTCTAGATGAATATTTAAAAAGATTCTCCATCCCTAATTTAGTGATGCAGTCAAAGGAGAATTTGAAAAGAATCTCCTTTGAGCTTTTTGAAGATGCAGCAAAGGAAAATGTGAAATATATGGAGGTTCGTTTTGCACCCTTACTTCATACACAGATGGGATTATCTGTTGAAGAAATCATTCAAAGTGTGATCGAGGGAATGAAAGAGACAGAAGAACAATTTGATATTAAAGGAAATATCATTTTGTCATGCATGAGAACGATGAGTGTGGAAAGTGCTTTTGAGGTCGTCGAAAAGGGTAAGATATTCCTTGGTGAAGGTGTTGTCGCGATCGATTTGTGTGCTTCCGAAGAAGAAGGGTTTTGCGGAAAATTCATTGAACCAATCGCATTGGCCAGGGAATATGGCTATAGAGTCACAATCCATGCTGGTGAAACGGGAATCGGAAAAAATGTACTTGAGGCCGTTGAATGGTTAGGGGCTGAAAGAATTGGACACGGTGTATTTATTAAAGACTGTGTTGAGGCATATAACATGGTAAAGGAAAAACAGGTAGTGCTTGAGATGTGCCCAACAAGTAACGTCCAAACGAAAGCAGTAAACCATTTTAGTGAGCATCCCATTTACGACTTTCATAGGGATGGAATAAAAGTAACCGTTAATACGGACAACAGAACGGTATCAGATACATCCATGGCGAAGGAATGTGATCTAGTCAGTAATGAATTTGCTATGAGTGATGAAGATTATAAGATAATTTACATGAATAGTGTTGAGGCCTCTTTTGCTGATGAGAAGACAAAGGAAAATCTGAGGAAGTACCTTCTAGACATTTAAAAAATATATTGACAAATAAAAAAGAAAAACCACTTGAGCAAGATAGGTGCCTGACCCACAGGCCTTGCATCACTTAAAAATTTCCATATTTTTAATGAAAACGCAACTAGTTTTTGTTTGACCGATGTCGCATTTCCAGATAAGATTGTCCATTAACCCTTCAAAGCAAAACCAAATAGATTCCAAAAGTAACATACAGGCACCTTTCTTCAATCCCCTCTTAAAAAATGTATAAAATGAAACAATGTTTATTACTTATTATTAAGGGGGTGCGCGATGCAGTTAAGTGAAAAGCTTTATGGTGCAGAACGGAATTTTTTTGTAGGTCGAAGGAAAGAAATCGAAATGTTTAAAAGACATGCTGCCGGTAATTCAGACTGGCAATGGCTACATATTTATGGACCAAGTGGAATCGGCAAATCAACGCTTCTCCAACAGTTCATGTCCGAATTTGAAGCTGCTCACATTTATATTATAGATGGCAGTAAAACTATTAGGGTAAAAGAAGATGTGTTAGTTCAATTGACTGTTCAGCTTCAGGGATCATGTGAACTGAATCTGTCTGAACTAAGTCAAGAGGAAATAGTAAAACGGCTGATAGTAAGGTCACAGCAAAAAAGCTGCAATATCGTTCTATTGCTTGATGCACTTGAGAAATGGCACTCTGTTGAGGAATGGCTTCCAAATTGGCTAGGGCAGTTTGAAGATACTGTCAGAATTATTACAGCGGGGAGGTTCCCTCTTACAGGAGGCTGGTTACGTTCTGGATGGGTAAGTTTAATCGATACTCTGGAACTCCCATCGTTAACTCAAATGGAAGTTAATCGGTATGCTCAAAAACGCGGATTAATCAGCAGCGATACTAACTCACTGTTATTTCAGTTTTCAAGAGGCATCCCCCTCGCCATGACTATTGCTGCGGAAATGATGCTGAAGGGAAATCAAAATAAGCCGCTTGCTAAAGCTGAACGAAACCAGCTTATTGCCGTATTAATGGAAGAGCTGCTTGATGGGCTGCCATCTCTTGTTCGAAGAATATTCGAAGCAGCATCGGTGTTTTGGAGGTTTAATGAGGAGAGACTTGCTTCTATTATCAATGAAGAAATCGATCAAGAATCCTTTAGAAAACTTACAAGCATGCCCTTTGTTAATTTGAAAGAAGATGGCTGGATGCTTCATGACGCAGTAAGATCTTGGTCTCTAGAAGATATGATGCTCAGGAAACCTCAAACCTATGAACAAATGCGGCGGAATGCGTTAAAGCAGATACGGAAGGAAGAACTGTCTAATCCACTTTATAGACAAAAGCTCAATTTGGATAAATTGAGCTTGCACGAAAATCCTTTCGTCCGGAATTTGTGTTTCTCAGGTAATTTAGATGACTTTGAAGTACGCGATTGTCGTGAATGTGACCTTCATACGATAGTTTCCTTATTCAAGCGATATCATCAATATAAATTACCATCTTCTCCTCAAGATTTTCATATGGAACATTTAATTCGCCCGATTTGGGAGGTAGACCCCACCACATTTATTACCATTTGGAAGGAAAATGAAATAGTTGCTGCTTTCGGGAAGGTTCCATTGAATACTGAGATGTTACATGTATTGGCAAGTGAGCGATTACTACATCCATTTATCAAAAGTTGGAAGCAGACCTCGAATGCGTACTTACTTTCGTTTATTGGAATTGAGCCTGAACTAGAGGAAGAAATAAGATCTTGCGTCACGAATACGATAATCAATCATACTGCGAAATCAGAATGGATCCTGGACTTTACATGTATAAATGAATGGTTTCCTGTTTTAGAGTGGTGCGGTTTTGAGCGTGCTTCATGGGCTGACGCCACAACCGATTCCGGAACAGAATTCCGCGCGTTTATTCTCGATCTTACAAAGGAAGATTACTTCTCAAAACTAGACAGATTGCTATCAAAGCGTTCAATAGGAGAATCTGCTCCCGAGCATAATACGGCATATAACATACAATTACTTAAAGCCATTTTAAAAGGATACTCAAATCTTCTAAGAAATCATGAATTAGCTGAAACATATACTTGTTTATTTCCCCATCGGATTGTAATGGATCATTCTATCATAGAATTAGGGAATCTTGTGCAAAAAGATTTGATCGCTGCGATTAACTTCCTTTCAGATAATGAAGAACTGGATGGATTATCTGGGAAATTGCTGAAGTGTACTTATATTCAAGGAGTCCGTCCACAACAACTTGTTGCCGAGAGATTCAGTTTATCCATGGCTACCTACTATCGATATTTAAATAAAGCAATTGATGACCTTTATCAGGTATTAGATAAAGACCTAAACCAATAAAAAATGGAAACATACGCCATTTTCAATATCATGGCTGATTTTAATAATTACCCTGCATTATGCGTCAAATAAAGACTATACCCTGATTTGAATCCAAGAAGTTAGACTCGAATATCAAGCCTCTTTATAGGTAAGAGTTCGATATTGAAACGAACTCCTGCCTTTTACTTATTATGTTTGTGATTAAATAGCCAATATCATCCAAGATATAATAATTCACTTAAGAAAAAATTTTGTGCAAAATCTAACTCTTTATTCACCAAGGAATTGCTTTTTACCAGGTTGATTATGAGAAGGTTTAATGAAGAAACCAATATCTTTTTCAAAGAATGTCTTGTTCCATGAATAAGACATTCTTTTTTTATTTAATAGCTCTGTTCCTGGGGGAAAAAAGCAAGGCAAGATCCCACAGGGGGTAACGCAAGGAGGCTTGCCCCTTCAATTCCCTCCATTTTGTTGAGAGTAGAGTGATATTGTTTTTGAGAGTCATTGGAAAGTACATTTAAGGGGATCTAGACTATTTACTGGAGGTGTTTTTTTTGACTGTTTCTTCATTTCTAAGATTTTCTGGTTTGTGTTTAATCTTTACGGGAATTCTTTTCGTTTTATTTGCAATTATGTATAGCATATCATCCCTTCGGACACTTGCTTCATACGTTAATTTGATTGGTATGCTTTTTCTCTTATTAGGAATTGCAGGGATGTATGTTCGCCAGATGCAGGACATGGGGAAATTTGGGTTCATTGCATTCCTTATCTATTTTTGGGGGGCGGGAATGTGGACTGGATTTGGTTGGTCAGAAGCTTTTGTTATACCTGTTTTAAAAGAGAATGCACCACACTTATTTAGTGGTTCTATTCCCAATCAGATAAATATTGGTCTTATGATTTCTTTATTTAGTTTTTTTATTGGGATGTTAGTATTCAATCTTCTGACAGCGGTGAAAGCGATACTTCCTCGTTGGGCCGCCCTTATTCTTGTCATTGTGCCAATTATAGATTTTATTCCTATTGGTAATTATTTGGCTCAGCCACTAGCAGGAATTGCATTTATTTGGCTAGGAAGTTCATTATGGAATGGGAAATATGAAGAAGGATTGAAGTGAGCTAATTGATAAACAAGATTTATGCACAAAAAGTTTCCAGGTAACATCCTAATTGGATGTTGCCAGTTGCCCTATTAAAAATAATTTTTCTGAAATGTGGAGGGAAGGACATGGGGAAAGTGTATTTAAAAATTGCCGCAGTGTATTTTACACTAGGAGTTTTAATGGGAATTACGATGGGAATTATACAAGATTACAGATTTGCATCTATCCATGCCCATACCAATTTATTAGGCTGGGTATCTATGGCTTTGTTCGGTATAATCTATCATTTATATCCTGCCGCTGCAAAATCCAAGTTAGCCAAAACCCAGTTTTGGCTGCATAATATAGGACTTCCTTTAATGACGGGGGCCATTGTATTTGAGGTAGTAACAGGGAGTCTGGCAAGTCTTCCTGTTGCAATTGCCGGCTCAGTAGCAGTTGTATTGGGTGTTATTTTGTTCATGATTAATATTTTTAAATATGTAGGTAAAGAATCTTAGAATTAGTCTGCTTAAATAAAGGTGCCTGATCCCAGCTATTAATACGTTAATAACTGAGGGGCCAGGCCCCTTGTTTTCTAATTATATTTCTGATGCAAACAACTTAAGCTCTTCAGAAACATTAGGCAAAATAATCGTTCTCTCATAATTCATGCCAATTTTTTCAAGAAGCCTGGAAGAGGCATGATTGTCTAAGGATGTTATGGCTAGGATACGCTTCAGATCCAGTTGCTCATGCCCATATTTCAGCGTAGCAGTGGCTGACTCAAAACCATACCCTTGTGCTTGATATCTTGATAAAAAAGCAAAGCCAATATCGACATCTTCTAAAGACTCTCTTTTTAATAATCCACACATTCCAAGAGGAGTGCTGCCTTCCTTTCTTTCAACAAGAAAAAGCCCAAAGCCCAGCTGTGAATACATTTTCATGGGACCGCTTAAAATATAGTTCTTAGCATCTTCCAGCGTCCGTACCCCTTTATCTCCAATATAACGAATCCAAGCAGGTTCATTTAGAAGTTCGAGTATAAATTCTGCATCATCTGTTATTAACCAGCGAAGAATCAATCGATTTGTTTCAAGTACTTTCAATTATATAGGCACCTCATTCATTTATAGAGTAGAACTTACTCAAGCATAATATATAGATTTTACAACTTAAAAAGCATGTTATAACAAACAGTATAACTTAGGTTATTATAACAGCAATTGGAATCGCTTTTTCATGATTGGTAATTCTCCCACCTATTCACTAATGAGATCCCCTTGTAAACCTGTTAGCCTTATATATGGCCTGTTTTTATCCTAAAAAAAGACAAACAGGAGGTTTACAAATGAAAAATGTATTTACATTTGTTGTTGCAATTTCACTCATAATGGGTTCATATAATGTATTTCCTGCTGATCATTTTGATGCTGAGTCAGTCGATCAAAAGGCTGCAGAAACTTTGACATATAAAAAAGTTGAGGTCAACACGAAAGAGGCTACATCAACCGATCATCGTTTTATTAAACCGGAAGAGAAAAAGCTGCTTGCTCGTCTTGTACAGGCTGAAGCAGAAGGTGAACCGTTCGAAGGGAAGGTTGCCGTGGCTGATGTGGTATTGAATCGTGTTGAGCATGAACAATTTCCAGATACAGTTAAGGATGTTATTTACCAAAGAAATGCTTTTGAACCTGTTCAAAATGGCTCCATAAATGAACCTGCAAGTAATGAAGCAGTTCAGGCCGTTGAGATAGCTCTTGTTGAAAAGGAGAAAAACGAAGAGCTTCTTTACTTTTATAACCCTGAAACCGCTACAAGTCAGTGGATCTTTTCCCGTGAAGTTGTGAAAAAAATCGGTAATCACGCATTTGCTATTTAAAAAGCGCGTACAGCATAAAGCTGTGTGCTTTTTTTTTGGCAAAAAGGCAGGTTTAGAAGGAAATTAAAGAGAGATTAGCGAAATTTGTTTAAGGTAAATACTTCCAAAAGGGAGATGTAAAAAATGAAGATCATAGTAACAACATTACCAGAGACTGAAGTAGGGTATATTAGGCGTACAGGGAGTTATTTTGAGCCGCAGGAACATTGGGGAAACCTGATTAGCTGGGCAAGTTCCAATGGGCTATTTCCTCCGGAGCAATCTTTTATCGGCATTTCATTGGATAATCCTGAGTTATTGGAAAGGAGGGATTGCCGTCACGATGCCTGTGTTACCATTCCTGACGGTTTTGATAAAGAGAAACATAAGGAAATAAAGTTCAAAAAGCTGTCTGGCGGAGATTACGCTCTGTATCCATTCTATGATACCCCTGATAATTTGAATAGTGCCTATCAGTACATGTTTGGAGAATGGCTGCCAAAAAGCGAGTATGACCCGGATTACGATCGATATAACCTTGAATACAATATGAATAATCCTGCTGAGGATACGGAAGGGAAATGTAAAGTTGATTTATATGTACCAGTAAGGAAAAAAACATCCTAATGAATTTACAGGAATAGTCCCATGGAAAATAACAGTTAAGAACAAATAATAAAAAAATGCTTAAGAAAAGATGGACCATCGAACACAGTGCCCGTTATGTGACTAAGGGGGAAAGGTGCTTTTTATTGCCTTTCTCCCTGCCTCATTTTCTCCCTCCGTTTTTAAAATCATTACATCAATTCCGCAACTAGTTTATAATAAAAATGATGTCCACATGTATAATAGTGGTTTTAACAGACCAGAAGAAGTATTAAGAAGGTGAAAAAAATCAACATCATTGAAACAAGGGTGAGAAGTTTTATAGAAGATATTCAACACCCGAAGCAAAGAAAGAAATTAAATATAAACGATTTAGAATTTCAGCTGCGGAAGCTGTTAGATGATTATGACGAAATGGATGGTTATTCGCTGTTTTATGAAGCCATCGAATCATTGCAAAATGAAGGGCAGCTGACTCCTATACATAATAGTCAATTCAATGGCAAAATACCGTCTATGCCTTTATATTACTGGGTTAACGTGAAGGTTCAGGCGGACAAATGGGACCGGCTTGAGATGATGAAGTTAAGTGACCGGTTTGATTTTTCGTTTTATGAACGGCATCCGGAATGGCAGACGAAAGAGGAATGGCGCCGGATCCTGAATTTATATGCTTTTCTCCAATCCAGCCAGGAGCGGGAAATCGTTTCACTCGAGGAAAGAAGCCTGGAGCTGTTTGGCCATGAAAATTTTTTGCTGGATGGGATTAGCTTTCCCGATGGAAAAGGCTTTCTAGCTCGAATCGGCGTATCGGAAGAGCAGCTTAAAGTGGTGAAATACGGGGAGCCTTTTGTATTTTGGATGAAGCAGGGGAAAGAAATTAAAGATGTTCAGAGAGTACTAATTCTGGAAAACCTATCTTTCTTTCATACTGCCATTCAATTATTGGAAGCGGATCAGCTTGATTACGATCCTGAACTGATCATATATGGGGAAGGCACTAAAATTGAACGGAGCTTTTCGTTTTTCTTTCAAATGTTCCCGACCAAATCATACTTATTCTATTATGCAGGAGATCTCGATGCGGCAGGATACGGGATCATAACCCGGCTGATCGAAAAATATCCAGATTGCTGCATTCAGCCTGCATTAAAAATATATCGTAAAATGCTCGATTGTATGGACCAAAGGAATGAACAGAAATCAAGTCAGATACAAAATCTGAAATATCGCGATGCGTTCATAGAGTGGTTTACAGAAGATGAGCAGGAAGTATTAAGGCAATTATGGCAGGAAAATAAACGAATTCCTCAGGAAGTCTTAACTATTGAAACATGGAGGAGATGGATTTGAACGAATCATGGGAAGGGTTCGCCCAGCGGATGCAGCGATTAAACCCGCTGTTTGAGCTTGGGAGAGGAATGGAAGTTGGAGAGCTGAAGCCTCATATCCAAACAATACTGATGCAGGTGCTCCTCACCATTTTTTATCGGGAGTTGAATGATGATGATCATCGGAGGAAATCGGATATCAAGTATATGGTCGAGGACTCGATAAAGCAAATGAAGCTTTTAGCCGATGATAAGCAGATTGAACGGATTACGAGCGGGCTCCTATATCAGGGAAAAGAAGAGTACAGTAGACCGTTTGAGGCCCTTTATTACGATGAAATCAGGCAGTCATGGGAGACTCAGGTTTTCCGCTACGTGACAATGGATGAATTATATACAAACCTGGAGATGGGCGGATCCATCGTTTACAAGCTCACCGATATCTCACAGGAAATGATTTTTATGAGCAGGGAAATGGCAGAGGAATTTTCAATAACGATTGAACAGCTTTACAGTATGCAGCTGATTAAAAACGGCAATTTTCGCAAAGCCACGCGAAACCTCGATCACCTCATTTCACGGGTAAACCGCTTAATGGCAAAAGAATTCTCCTTTCAAAAAGAAATGATCAACAACCCCAAAATCTTATTGATGGAAGAAGAAATGCAAAGGGCTGATAACCGTTCGGAAATTGAAAAGCAATTCGAAGAAGAGAAAATTCACTTCCGCACCATCAGCAGCATGATTGAGAAAACGAAACGAAGAAATGAAGAAGATGATCTTATTCAAAAGGAATTAATCCTTCTCCAGGAGAAGATTGGCCATACAAGGCAGCTGCATGACCGTTTTGCGAAGCTTGTTATTCAAAATATCTCCTATGAAATGAAATTAAAAGCGGAAAACCCATCGCTGTTTTGGGAAACCAGCCTGGTTTCATTTCGGGAACATATTTATGAAAACTGGTTCGTGAAGGAAGGCGTTTTTTCTTTCGATACGGTGGAAAAGTTGTTATCACCTTTATTTTCGCCAAAGAATGAATTTATTTTGCCCTTGGACTGGGTTTGGGGCGAACAGGAATTTGATGAAAAACAGCTGACAGAGGCAATCGAAGAAGAAGAGGAAGATGTGGGCATTACCCATCAGCGGGTAACGAACTGGGATTCTGTCATCAAGGCCTGGAGCTATGTGTTTCAATATATACAGACATATGGAGAGTTTTCATTGGCCGATTTATCAGCACTGCCGCTCGAAGTTCAGGATCTATGGTTTGAAGAATCGGAAACGATTGATTTATGGATGATGTTTGATAAAAAGCCGCTGAAGGTCCAGGTGCTGCATCGGAAGGAAGAGGCGTTAAGCGATGAACGGGAAATTCTTCTTTATAAGCTTATGCAGGAGTATCCGCAATTTCAGGTGTTTGAAGGACTGAAGATCTATACCGAGTTTGATCATCGGGCGGAACCTTTCCTCTGGTATCAAATGAAAATCACCCCGTTTAAAATTTGTGTACAGGAGGAGAAATGATGAGTGGAGAAAGTATCAAAAAAGCCTCAGCTGTTTATTTTACCCTTTTAAAAGACAAAGTCATCGACGAAAACAGCGAGCACTTTCAGGTGTATTTTGATCCCGATGTGAGGCAGACGGTTCTTTTATTGGCAGATGAATCCGGTACCTATATCATTGAGTCGCCAAAACGGATTCAGCTCGTTGTGCAGCCGACCGGCTCTGTTTTTGCTACGAATTTTACTCATATGAAGGACAAGCATAAGCAGGTTGAGACAAAGAAACATTTTCACTTGATGAGCGTTGTCATTATGGCCTTTTTGGCAAGCATCGACCGCAACCAGGCGGCTAAAATCCGCACGAAGCGGGAAGGAATCAGCTTCTACTCATTGGAGCGGCAAGTCAATGATGTGATCATGAACTGGGATCACATACTTAAGGCAAATCCCGCTTATGGGGAAGATGAAAAAATTGATATGAAGGATGTCGTGACAACGTGGAAGTACATGGAGGTCGACACCGATGATTATGGAGCCAGAAAAGCAAACCGCCGGACGCGTATCGGTTTGATTGCAAGCAGCATGCGTTTATTGGAAACAGAGGGTCTGATTGTGATTCTTGACCGGGAGGATATTCCGAAGGCGATCCCGAAACAGGAGTTATTTGAGCGGATTGAATACCTGTATCACGATTATGACCGCTATGAAATGTTCAAGGAATTAATGAAGACAGAGGAGGATCAGCATGCCGAAAATCCATCGAATTAGAATTGCCGGCCTGAAATATGATGGCATGCAAAAACAGTATAAGGACACCACATTTAACTTCCATAATGAGGAAACCTCTACAAACGGCCTCATTTCTATGATGAATGGAGGAGGAAAAGGGGTATTCCTGCAAACCATCTTCCAGATCCTCAAGCCTGGAACGGCATGGGGAAAACAGAACAATCGCTATTATCAGCAATTCTTTTTTAATAATAAAGAACAGTTCATTCCTTATACCTTTCATGTGCTCATTCAATGGGAGCTCGACGATGCTGACCGCAGGCACTTAGTGACAGGCGGGATGTTTTCGGCTGAACAGCGGATTTCCATGAACGAGGAAAGCGGAGAAAGCAAAACGCTTGAACAGGAAGCGAAGATTGTCCCGAATATTACATTTTATACAAGGGAGTTTGAACGGAAAGAAGAAGCATCACTTGATCATATTCCACTTTATGAAGATGATGAACTGGCTGAAACGGAAGTCCTGAAGGATTATTTAAAATGGAATGGATATGATGTTTACCGGGATACAAAAAAGCACTACCGCATCCTTGATACATACGGCATTAACCGCAAAGACTGGGATATTATGAAAGATATTAACAAAGATGAAGGCGGCGTTGGAAAATTCTTTGAAGGCGCTGAGGATGATCATTCCTTGTTCCAGAAGCGAATTATTCCTACTGTCAGTCAGGTCCTGCACCGGACAGAGCATCAAAAGAACGATCTGGTGGAGATTTTTAAAAGTCAGGCAAGCATCGCGAAGGACCTGCCTGTTCTGTTAAAAAGAGAGCAGGCCCACAAGGAGTTCCTGGAAGATATTCTTCCTTTTGAAGAAAGCCTGGCAAAGGGTGTCAAGCATAAAGAGATCGTTGAGGACAGCATCAAGGTGGGAAGGCAGCTGCTTGGCGCTTTGGAACATTTGAAGAAAACGGAAGAAGAAACACTAATTGAGCTGGAAAAGGAAATCGAAAAATTAACCGGTAAGCAGGTGGATTTGCGCTTTCAGAAAGACAACCTCGACTATGCAAAAGCCCATCGGGAAGTGATGGATTGGGAGAAGAAATTAGCAGAAGAACAGAAGAAGCATAATATCCTGCAGGAAGCTGTAAAGGAAAAGCAGGAGCGAAAAGACAAGCTGGCTTTCCAGCTGTTATTAAAAGAATGGCATGAAGGGGAACAGAGCATTCGCGCGCTTTCCCAGCAGATTGCGAAATTGGAGCAAAACAGCGGCTTAGAGCAAGTGAATCAAAGAATGGAAGAAGTCAAACAAGAAGCGAAGCTGCAATGGGAGAAGTCTTCTGCAGCCATTGGGGAAGCGGTTAAACAGTATGCAGGGTATCAAAAATTCCTGAAGAAAAAAGCGAACGATCTCTCGAAACAGGATAAACAAAAAACAAAAGAAATCGCCCAGCTCCATACGGAAATTGATTTTCTGTATACGCAAATTCATGAATTTGAGGCGAAAGAAGAAAAGCTCATCAAAGAATTCGGCGATCGCTTAACCTATGATCTGCAGGGCTTTATCGAGAATTTGTCAAAGCAGATTGAAGTCAAAAAAGCTAGTTTGGAAGATTTGCAAGCAAAGGATAAACAATCGAATGAAAAGCAGAATCAGCTTGCATCTGCACATGGTACGCTCGCTCAATCCATTCAGTTTTCTGAAGAAAAATGTGAAGAGTTAATGTTCAAAAGTGAAGAGCAGCATCGCAAAGAAGCGAAGCTGGCCGATAAGCTGCATGGGTTATTGGATGAAGTCGCAGCTCCGTTCACGAACGCACTTTTATCAAAATATGCTTTACAAGTGGAGGAGCTCCTAGTTCAGAATCGGGAGCAGGGGGAAGAAATTAAAAAAGCGCTTTGGGAGACACAGCTGGATTATGCCTTGAATGATGAGCACTTCTGGATTGCGAACAATGACGTGAAGGAATTAAAAGAATGGATTGATGAGAAGACGGGCATTGACGTGTTTTACGGGTCCCAATTTCTTCAATCTTTAAAACCTGACGAAATGGCGAATCATTTGCTTACGCATCCGCTCCTTCCTTATGGTTTAGTGGTCAGCAGGCCGCAATGGGAGAAAATAAATCAGCAGGTTTTGTCAGGAAGAATGTTTAAAAGCCCGGTACCGATTTTTATGCGGGAGGAAATGGCGAGCGAAAATCAGCAGGATTCCTTTGTGATGATTACCGGCACGGAGAAGGATTTGCTGACCGATAAAAACCAATTCACTAACTGGAAAATTAAGATTGCGAAACAAATAGAAGAAAAGAAAGAAACACTTGCAGAGATCGAAAAAACGGAAACCTCATTACGGCGAATTTTAAAAGAAGTCGACCGCTTCCTTGCTAATGAGCTGGCCAGTGAGATTGATCGTACGCTGAATCAGGAACAGGAAGCGATGATTGCCAAGAAGACGGAATTGCAGGCAATTATCGTGCAGGAGCAAAAAGAAAAAGAACTGCAGCTGGGACTTAATGAGCAGCTGGAGAAGACAAAGGAAAAGATTGAAAAGCTCACAAAAGATGTGGAAACATTAGAGGGATTTAACCGTGAAAAGGCGCTGCTTCAGGAAAATAAGCGGGTAAAGCTAGAGAAAGAGAAACAAAAGGAAGCATTTGCTGCCGCCCAGAAAGAGATTGGCAGCGAGCACCAAACGATTGTTGACCTGCAGGAAAAGTGGAGTCAAACGTATCTGGAATGGAAGCTATCAACCGAGCAAAATATTAAGGAGATCAGCTTTTTTATTGAAAGTGCTGTCTTTCCTGCAGCAGAGAAAGCTGAAGCTTCTGAAGAGGTACCGCGTTTATCTTCGCACATGTTGGAAGAGATCAACGGAAGTATCGATGAACTAAAACAGCTCCAAAAATCGAAAGAAGAGCAAGCCAGTGAATTACTGGCCATTCAAGCGACAAGAGATTCCGAACAGAAGCAGCAAAAGAAGCTGGAGAAAAAACTTCAAGCTCTTAATGAAGAGTGGAAGGATGCTTCGGAACCGGATGAACCAATGAGCATTTTAGAAAACATGGTCCAGACGGCTGCAAAGGAAACAAAGGCAGTGGAGAAAGAGGAACGTGAACAGGGAACGGCCGTAACCGTTGCAGAAACGTCATTAAAGCATGCAACTGATCAGCGTAAAAAGTCTGCTAAAAAAGTGGACAAGCATGACAAACAGCCGGAAGAATGGGAAGACCTTGATTTGGAAGTAAAGACGGTTGAAATTAACGACCAGACAAAACAGGCGAAGGCAGAAATGAAGCAAACAGAAGAGCGCAAAAAAGAAACCGAACAAAACACTGCTGGTTTCGAAGGCGATCTGTTAACTTTGTCCGTTATTCTGAAAGAGGAACCGGCTGCCTTTACGGAAGAAGATGTCGAGAAAATTAAGAGCCAAGGAAGGCAAAGTATTATATTCTGGAGTGAAAAACATCAGGATATTCAGGAAGAAGGCCAGGAGAAGCACGCGAAAATTGAACAATCCCTGCGCAATTTAAAGCTTTCAATTGAAGGAAAGGATTGGGAGGTCCGTTTTAAGAATGAAGTTTTAACCACCCTTGATCATATGGATACAAGGCATTATGCTCATATTCAAAGTGTCGTTCAAAACATGAAGCGTTTTTCACAGAGCGGCTTAGAGCAGTTGGAACGTGACAAAGAACGGGCAGAAAAAGCGCAAAACTTCTGGGCAAGCCGTGCAAGCATGAAGGTGATGAGCATTGCAGAAGCGATTCGTTCCATGATTGCGAAAATGAAGCTGAAAAATGACCGGGGATCTTTCCCGCTTGTTCAGCTAAAAGAAGACATCCTGCCTAAAAAAGCGGAAGAGGTCGAACCGCTGCTGAAACAGCATTTTGTTTCAGCCATTAACAAGATTACGAAGCGATTCGAGATAATTGACGACAGTAATCTGGAGCTGGATCAGGAAATCAAGCAGCTCATCAGTGATGAGCAGATACTATTTGTCTCCCTCAGAAATCGATACCCAGAGCTTTTGGTTTATAACATGCGTACAGACAATGCCTTTATGTATGGTAAGCCACAGCGCGAACATTATTCAACCTGGCAGACGATCAACCAGGGTTCGAAAACAAAATCCGATGGCAGCGGCGGCCAAAAGCTATCTGCCCGAATGGTCATGATGATGATGCTTCTATCTGTTAAGAGTGAAACCGACCAAAGCTGGGTTCCGTTAGTCTGTGATAATCCGTTTGGCCAGGCGGCATCGGCCCATGTGCTTGACCCAATCTTCGCTGTAGCCGATAAACTGAAATTCCAATTCATCGTCGTCACGCCCCCTGAACTGGTGAAAACAGAAATCAGCCAGAGGTTTGATGCGTATTATAAATTGGACTTTATTCGGGAAAAAGGGAAAGAGATCGTATCGGATACGATTGTTCCGGCGTTTCGTATTTATCAGGGGGAGGAGGCTCTTTAATAGGAGTGTTTGAAAAATATAAAACTACACAACTGATGAAACTTCGAATTGCGGAATCAATAGAAAAGGCGATAGCAAATCAGCTATTGCCTTTTTCATAACTTTTTTACTCATTTAAAGCAGTCTTAAGCGTTTCTAAATTCTTACGCATGATACTGAAGTAATCATCATTTTCCTTTATGTTCTCCTCAGTAATAGCCTCTAAGTTGTGAAGAGAGAGTGATTTTGCCCCGATTTCTTTTTGGATTATTTTTGCCACCTTTGGGGATACATTTTGTTCAAAAATCACATAGTTAAGGTTATGCTCAGATGATTCGTTGATAATTGCTTGCAGTTCCTTCTGAGAGAGCTCCTGTGTTGGCGATAAACCAGCAATGGCAATCTGTTCGATGCCGTAACGCTCTTCCCAATAACCGTAGGCCGCATGGGCGACTAATATATATTTCGTTTTGGAGCTGTCAATCGTCGTTTCAATTTCCTTATCCAGTTTTTCTAAATCGCTTTTCAGCTGATTAAAATTGGCTTCAAACTCAGATTTGTGCTCTGGCATCAGATCAATTAACGAATTTTTGATCGTATTCGCAAGATCAATAGATAGAATTGGATCTAGCCAAACGTGGGGATCCTTATCACTATGAATATGTTCGTCATGTTCATGTGATTCAGCTTCTTCACCTTCATGACCCTCTGAATGGCCATGTTCATCTTCATGATCTTCGCTTTCTGAATGCCCATGTTCACCCTCATGACCTTCGTTTTCTGAATGATTTTCTTCGTCTTCATGATTGTGCTCATCATGGGCGGATTCAATAAGTTCAATTCCTTCTCCGGCTTTTAGTATTTTTACACTTTCCTTCTCCAATGCTTTAGAGGCTTTCTCTGCAAACCCCTCAATGCCGACTCCTGTATAGATAAATAAATCTGATTTTGCCAGGCTAATCATGTCATTTGTGGAAGGCTCGTAAGAATGGGCATCGACATTTGGCGAGTAAATACTTTGCACTTCAACAAACTCACCGCCTATTTTTTGGGTGAAATCCTCCAGAGGATAAATGGTCGTATAGACTTTTAAAGCTTCTTTATTTTCTTTGTCTGCCCCTTCGCTGGCTGTTTCTGAACTTCCACAGCCGGCTAGAATAAGGCTGCAGGTCAGAATTGAAGTGGCTGCTAACTGCTTGATTCTCATTTTTTAACTCCAATCTATTTTATTATAGTAAATCGTAATTATTTCGTTTTACATTCTAAATTAACTCTATGAATTTGTAAATGAATTTATGAATCTTTTATTTTTGGAATCTTTAACTATGAAAATTCGGGGAAAGGACTATTGAACGTTATTTATAAAAAAACTTGCATTTGAGAAAAAAATTGAGTAAGATTTTAATCGTAATTGTTACGATTTGATGAATAGTTGAAAAGATAGGACAAAGGTGGAAATTGCTTAAATGGTGACAAACATATAAGAGAGCAAGAGGACCATCTATAACTTATAAATCGTAATGATTTTGATTTGGTAGAATGAGGTGAGAAATAAAAAAACTGCCAGTTACTGTAGTTATTTAGGTTCAACCAAAACAACTTTACTAATTATTCATGAACCAATTGTGAGAAAAAAAGAATGCCATCAATGGCGCTTAATAAAAAACAATACAGGAGGAATTCAATATGAGAGTAAAAATTACATTAGCATGCACTGAAACAGGAGACCGCAATTACATTACTACAAAAAATAAGCGGAATAACCCTGACCGCATTGAATTAATGAAATATTCACCACGTTTAAAAAAACGTACATTACATAGGGAAACAAAATAACCACCTAATTGTTTAGCAGATTTTATACTGAAAAGTTTATGCCTAAATAAAGAGAGAATTAGCCATCCCGCTGCAGGTTAGCGGGACAAAGTATGATTTTAATTGAGGGGGAAGGTCATTGAATAAGAATACACACATTAGCTTAGTCTTGGCAGTGCTTTTGATGCTGCTTACAGCTTGTTCCGCACAAAACTCCAACCCATCTGGGGAAAAAAATGGAGAAGAAAAAAAGAAAGAAGTCACGTTCCTTTCCAATTTTCCAAGTGAAACGCTTGATCCGCACCTGAACTATACCGCTGTCAGGGCAGGGATAACCGAAACACTGGTGAAAGTCAATCAGGATCAAGAGCTTGAACCATGGCTTGCGGAAAGCTGGGATACAAGTGTTGGCGGTCAGACATGGACCTTTCAAATCAGAAATAACATTACCTTCCAAAATGGAAAGAAAGTAGATGCAGCCGCTGTAAAAGCTTCTTTAGAACGAAACATACAAGTGAGCGAAGCCATGAAAACGGCATTAAAAATCAAAACAATGGAAGCGGATGGACAAACCCTGAGCATTACAACTGAACAGAAATTGCCACAGTTTCCTTCCGAGCTTGTTCATCCCAACACCGCTATAGTGGATAGTTCCGTGGAGAACATGGAACAAAAACCAATCGGAACTGGCCCTTTCAAAGTTGTTTCTTTTGAACCGAACAGCAAGCTGGAACTGGAAATGAATAGAGAATACTGGGACGGGGAGGTCAAGCTTGATCGAGCAACGATGACCTTTAACGAGGATGCGAATGCACGGACAACGGCGCTTCAGTCGGGAGATGCAGATATTGTTTATCGCCCGGCCATTGAAAGCATTGAGATTCTTAAAAGTGATCAATCGATCAAAACGGATGTGGTCTCCAGTCTTCGTACGCATCTTCTCATGTACAACTCAGGCAAAGAAACATTTAAGGATGTCAATGTAAGAAAAGTGTTTGACGCCTTGATTGATCGTCAAGTGGTTGCAGATGATATTATGGCGGGGCAAGCGACTGTCGCCGAAGGGCCATTCCTGGCAGAGTCACCGTACTCACCAGACTATGAAAAGAAATTTTTTAGCATGGAAATGGCCAAAAAATATTTAGAAGAAGCAGGATATAAGATGAAAGACGGAAAGATGGTAAAAGACGGAAAGCCGCTTACTCTTAAGCTCATGACCTATTCCTATCGTCCTGAATTGCCATTAATCTCCCAATTGCTGCAATCCAATGCAAAAGAACTAGGAATTGCCATTGAAATTCAGCAGGTTGAAAATATTGATGAATATTTGGCAGAGAAAACGGATTGGGATATAGCCACATACAGTTTGATTACTGCTCCAAGGGGAGATGCGAGCTATTTCCTTAATTCCGCGTATATGGCAGGGGGAGCAATTAATCCAGGGCAAATTCAGAATGATCAGCTTACAGAGCTAATAGAAGAGCTGAATCAAACGTCTGATAATGGAAAACGGAATGAACTATCAAAAGCAGCTATCAAGATCATTGATCAGGAAAAACTGCACTCCTTTCTTGTTCATCCCAATAATTTTGTTGCATATAAGGATTACGTCCTAAATTGGCAGACCAGTACAAGTGAATACTACGCATTAACTAAGGATCTAGATGTGAGGACAAAATGAAACAGGCTGGTAAAAGACTGTTTGAGCTTGTGCTTTTCATGTTTATATTATCCTTTATAAGTTTTGTGTTCATGAAGGCAGCTCCTGGTGACCCTGTAAGGTATATGCTGAATATTGATGACGTTTCTATTACAGATGAACAGGTTGAAGAGCTTAGAAAAGAGCTTGGCTTTAATGAACCCATTTATGTCCAGTATTGGAATTGGCTGATCCGATTCTTTCAGTTTGATTTGGGGGAATCTTATATGACGAAACAGCCAGTTTTGCAGGAGCTGATTAACAAAGTTCCTGCCACACTTTCCTTAACTTTTTCATCAATGGCGGTTATGATGCTGATAGCTGCACCGATAGGAACTCTTGCTGCCTTGTATAAGAATAAATGGATTGATCACCTCAGCAGGATTTTTGCTTTAATTGGTGCTTCAGTACCCAGCTTCTGGCTGGGGCTGCTTTTTATGCAGCTGTTTTCTGTTAAACTGGGAATTCTGCCTGCTATGGGAAAAGGTACTTTTCTTCATTTGCTGCTGCCATCCCTAACATTGGGAATTGCGATGGCTGCTGTTTATGTTCGGCTATTGAGGTCCAGTCTGCTGGAAAGCCTGGGACAGGATTTTATCAAGTCTGCGAGGGCACGGGGGCTTTCACAAAAAAGAATTTTTTTCTTTCATGCTTTTCGCCACTGCCTTACCCCGGTTATAACTATTTTTGGGGTAAGTCTGGGGAGTTTGCTTGGCGGAACAGTTATTATTGAAGTTCTTTTTGCATATCCTGGGGTTGGCAAACTGGTGGTAGAAGCAATCGTTAGAAGGGATTATCCGGTTATCCAGGGGTATATTCTTTTCATGGGGCTGTTTGTCGTGATGATTAATTTATTGGTTGATCTTTCGTATCGATACCTGAATCCGGAAATCCGATTGAGGGGTGGGGACAAGGGATGATAAATCGTTTGCGAACAACAAATTCGGTCATTTTATTAATGGGTCTTTTTCTTATTGCCATCATCATTGCTCCTTTTATTGCTCCATTTGACCCGAATCAGGTGAATATGGCCGACCGGTTAAAGCCATTGAGTTTGGAACATTTTTTGGGAACTGACCATTTAGGGAGAGATGTTTTTTCCAGAATCTTGTCTGGTGCCCAAACGACAGTTGGTACAAGTTTTCTGATATTGGCTATTTCATTGCTTCTTGGTGTTCCAATTGGCCTCGTCTCTGGATATATCGGAGGAAGATTAGACCGTATTCTCATGAGGGTGGTCGATGCCTTTATGGCGTTCCCTGATTATATTGCCGCGATAATTTTGAGCGGCCTGCTGGGACCGGGGATATTCAATTTAATCTTTGCCATTGTCATGGTGAAATGGGTCGGATATGCCAGATTAGCCAGGAGTACCGTTCTGACGGAAAAACAAAAGGATTATATCTTAATAGCTAAAGTAAATGGTGTTGGCTCGATGAATATATTGCGCAGACATATGATTCCTCATGTTTTAGGGAATGTGATGGTTCTTGCGACCCTGGATGCCGGAAAAATCATTTTAATGATCGCTTCTCTCTCCTATATTGGATTAGGGGCTCAGCCTCCGACTCCAGAGTGGGGGGCGATGCTGAATGAAGCAAAGGCATTCTTCTATAATGCTCCACACTTAATGCTCATTCCCGGTTTAGCCATTATGGTGATTGTCCTTATTTTTAATTTGTTTGGTGATTATTTAAGAGATTACTATGATGTGAAAAACCAGAACGGAGGCAGATGATGTCTGTTTTAACCATTTCGAATTTAACCATAAAACATAGGGAAGAAACCCTGGTACAAAATATCGGGTTATCCATCAATGAAGGGGATTGGGTGGCGCTAGTCGGTGAGAGCGGAAGCGGGAAAAGTGTAACAGCTTCCTCCATTGGAGGCCTGCTGCCGCGTGAGCTCATCATTTCGTCTGGCAGCATCCATCATGGCGGTGTAAATCTCTCCAGCTTAAAGGAAAAAGAATGGCGCACCTATCGCGGGAAAGCCATTTCCTATATTTTTCAGGATTATCAGGGAGCTTTCACCCCATTTATGACCATCGGTGCTCAATTCGATGAAATGCTGAGAACACATTTGAATGATTCGAAACAACTAAGAAAATCAAGGGCTTTGGAGTGTTTAAACAATGTAAATCTGCCTGGAGAAAGGGTCTATCAAAGCTATCCATTTCAGCTAAGCGGAGGGCAGCTGCAAAGGGCTGCCATTGCCATGGCGACGATACTTAAGCCGAAATTGCTCATTGCAGATGAGCCGACAACCGCTCTTGACAGCATTACTGCAGTCCATGTTCTTCAGCTGCTTGCTGAGCTGCAAAAGCAAACAAACTGTGCAGTATTATTTATTACTCATGATTTGCGGCATGTACGGAAATTCGCCAATAAAATGGCTGTCATGCGAAAGGGAGAGATTGTCGAGTCCGGAATGAAAACGGCGGTATTAATGAATCCCAAGCATGCCTATACGAAAGCTTTGATAGCTGCCATTCCTTCTTTGAAGCAGACGAAAGAACGACTGGTAACGATAAAAAATTTGATTTAAAGAAGCGGGTGAATAAATGAATACGGCTGGACTTGAGGTACTGGTTTCAAAAAATATTACGAAGCAGTATTCGTTTGGGCAAATTGCGGTCGATCAAGTATCTCTTGTCATAAAGAAAGACGAATGTCTGGGCATTGTTGGGGAGAGCGGGAGCGGGAAAAGCACATTAGCGAGGTGTCTCCTTGCATTGGAAAAAGTAGATCAAGGTGAAATCTGGTTTAAGAACAAGGCGCTGCATACGGCCAGTAAAGAGGACCTTCGCTCAATTAGAAGGGGAGTCCAGGCAGCCTTTCAAAACCCTGCCGCCTCTCTGAATCCGAAACTGAAAGTCATCGATTCGCTGATGGAACCATTGGATTTTCAAAAGAATATCCAGCCGTCTTTTTTAAAAGGAATTCGGCAGCAGCGAGAAAAGGCAGCAGAACAGCTGCTTGAGATGGTGGAGCTTCCATCCAAATATCTTTCCTGTTATCCCCATGAATTAAGCGGAGGTCAAAAGCAGAGGGTCACGATCGCCCGAGCCATAAGTATTGAACCTTCGCTTATCATTCTGGATGAACCCACAGCGAGTCTTGATGTTTCGGTTCAGGCCAAAGTCTTGAATCTATTAAAAGACCTTCAGCAGCATTTAGGCGTGTCCTATCTATTTATTTCGCATGATTTGGCTGCAGTGAACTTCATGAGCGACCGGATCATGGTGATGAAACAAGGCCAGGTAGTAGATGAATTCAGCAAATATGATTTATTTTCAGTGAAAAGACATCCATATACAAAGGAATTGCTGTATGTTTTTGAAGGGTAAGGGGGATCATCATGAATCATAAGGCATATCTCACTTTGGCTATTCCACTCATTATTTCAACCATAAGCACTCCCTTATTAGGGGCAGTTGATACAGCGGTGGTGGGCCAGATGCAGGATCCTTCATACATTGCTGCAGTTGCAGTAGGTACGATTATATTTAATACATTGTACTGGCTGTTTGGATTTTTGCGGGTCAGCACATCCGGATTTGCCGCTCAAGCTCATGGTGCAAAGGACACGGAAGGCGGAATGCTGGCAATCGCCCGTCCTTTCCTTATCGCTGTTATAGCAGGAATTAGTTTAATTGCCCTTCAGTTGCCAATTATGCAAGTGTTCTTGCCGCTGTTAAGCCCGGATCCTCATGTACAGTCACTTGCCGATGATTATTTGCAGATCAGGATTTGGGGTGCGCCCTTTGCTCTCTTAAACTATGTCATTCTGGGCTGGCTGATGGGAATGTCTATGATCAAAATATCGCTGTTAGTGCAAGTGTTGATGAACCTCATGAACATTGTCCTGGATATCCTCTTTGTATTTGGCTTTTCGTGGGGTGTTTCCGGTGTAGCAGCAGCGACTTTACTGTCTGAAATAACGGCTTTTGCCATCGGATTAGTGATTGTTTGGAAAGCTTCTCCATTCAAAGGAACATTTCCATCTTTTCATAAAGTGATAGACTCGTCATCGTTCAAGAAAATGATGAAAGTGAACAGGGATTTGTTTATTCGGACGGTTTGTTTGTTAATTGTTTTTAATTTATTTACTGCCAAGGGTGCTTCCTTTGGAACAGAAACATTGGCTGCCAATGCAATCCTGCTCCAAATCCATTACATCATGGCTTATTTTTATGATGGTTTTGCCAATGCATCCAGTATTATGACAGGAAAAGCAATTGGCTCAAAAGATAAAACACTGTATCAGCAGACGCTCAAGTTATCCTGGCAGTGGGCAATATATTCATCGGTTATAATAGCCAGTGTCTATTATTTGCTGAATGATTATATTCTCAGGTTATTTACAAATATTCCAAGGATCATAGAAACGGCCCAAAGCTATGAAATATGGATTATCGTGTTTCCCCTTACGATAAGTTTTGGTATTATTCTTTATGGAGTTTTTACCGGTGCAACCGAAGCCGCACCTATTCGGGATTCCATGCTCCTTGCCTTATCCATTTTTTTACTTGTTTATTTTCTGGTGGTGCCGATCGCCGGAAACCATGGATTATGGCTGTCCTTTCTGATCTTCAGTGCAGGGCGTTCCGTCTTTTTAGCGATGTATGTCCCCCGGTTAACAAGAAAACTGTTTCCTGAGACTGGACCATTTAATAATGAAGAAAATAAAACACTTAAGAGCTCTTTATTGTAATGAAGAAGCTCTTTGTAAGTAGCGTTATGGATGTTTTCACATCAGTCTTGCTGTTTAGCAGGACTTTTGTGTATTCAGCAGCTTTTTTATAGTAAACTTTATACTCATATTTCGGGCCTGCAAAAAAAGGAAAAAAATTTTATAAAGGAAGATATTCAAGTTGCCATTTTTCTGAAACTATGCAATACTTGTTTGAAAAATCAATATTATAATCAAATTCTTATCCAGAGAGGTGGAGGGACTGGCCCTGCGAAGCCTCAGCAACCCCTGATTATTTCAGGAAGGTGCTAATTCCAACAGAGTTAACGCTCTGGGAGATGAGAGGTCGTTTTTAAAGTATAAAGGCCTCTTGTAATAAGAGGTCTTTTTTGTTGCCTTTTTATAAAAGGCTATTTTCGTAAAGTTAGTTGCTTTTAAGCGATTAAATGAGTTTAGCCACTGAGTTGATTGGAGCGGAGGGCACTTGATCCTCGAAAATGCTGTCGCATTTTCATCGTGCGGTGTCTATTCGAGGAAGCTTATTCAATGTCCTGCGGGAGGAGAGGGGGTGAGAGACCCCACAGGCAAAGCCGAGGAGGCTCTCATTCCTCCCCGCGGAAAGCAAGTGCCTGCAGCGGAAATCAACGGATATCATTTTCAAGCTCAAAAAACAATTATTTAGAAAACAGCCATAAAAAAGAATGTGATTTATTTGATTTAAAGATACGACCTATAAAAGAGGAGGAATGGACATAATGGAAAGCAGCGTTATACAGGTACCGGAAGCTTACGTAAAGATATTACAGGAATCACAATTGCTCGGCTTTGAGCAGTCATGTGATCGAAAAACAGGTTTTTTACTAAAGGGTTTGGCTGCCTCAAAACCAGGGGGCAGCTTTTTAGAGCTGGGAACAGGTACAGGAGCGTCTGCTGCCTGGATCATCGATGGAATGGATGAATTCAGCACGCTTACAACGGTTGACATTGATTCAAGAGTTCAGTCCATCGCAAGAAGGCACCTGGGGAATGACAGGAGAGTATCATTTTGCTGCGAGGACGGAGCAGCCTTTATTCAAAAACTATCAGAACGGTTTGACTTTATTTTTGCAGATACGTGGCCGGGAAAATTCGAGCTGCTGGACAAAACGTTGGACCATTTAAATGTTGGCGGATTTTATGTGATTCATAATGTGTTTCCGCAATCGAAATTACCAGAAAAATATAGAATCAAAGCAACTAAACTCTTAAAAACTTTGCAGGACAGACCTGACCTGGACATTACAGAATTAGATTGGTCTACCGGGCTGATATTGGCAGTTAAGACTGGGGTTAATTTATAGAATGAAATTATCACTAGAATTGGGGGATCGTTCATGAATCTTGTGAAAAATCAGGTTGAACATGTACTGCATGAGGGTGAAAGCGTTATTGAATGTTTAAGCTGTTCATTAGTAGCACATTACTGTTTAGCACCGCAGGCAGGCTTCTTTGCGGCAACGAACAAAAGACTGCTATTCTGTGGAATCCAGGTATCAGAAACAAACAAGGAATTTGTTGAAGAATTTGAGTATAGGAATATCGCTTCCCTTTCAGAAAAAAGAGGAATCACAGGAAAGCATATTCATTTGTACTATAACCAAGACTTGTACAAATTCCAGCAAATTCAGGGCATGAATATGTTTGATTTTATGGTAGCTGTTAAGGAAAAGATGTGCTTGTTTTCCACTTCAACAAAAGAGCATTATCCTGTAAGATAAGCGCTCTTTTCAACTTAGGTTTTGGTTTTAATAAATTAAAAAGGGCGAAAATATTTGAATTTATGCCTCGGGGTTTTTTTTAAGAATCGTAAGAAATCCTAATTACTTAAGTAATCTTGCCATACATTAGCGATTAAATGGACCCCTCTCTGAATTTCCTGCATAGTGGGTGCACCATATCCAAGCATCACTTGATGGTTTGGCTTGTGAAGCAGATACATAGGTGAAACAGCATCAATTTCAACTCCTCTTGCCTTTGCCAGTTCGATTGCTTTTGATTCATTCAATCCTTCGGGTAATGTCACGGTGATATGTAAGCCTGCTGTACCCCCTATGATTTCAAATTGTTCTCCCAAATGGTTTGATAGGCTTTCTATTAAACAGTTTCTTTTGCCTCGGTATAGAGTTCTCATTTTTGCTATATGAGATGTATAATTTCCTTCTTCCATAAAATTTGCAGCAACCCGCTGGTCGATTCTTGAAACAGTCGATTTTTGATAAGTATTAAACTTTTCAAAGTCTTGTTGAAGAGAAGCTGGCATAACAAGATAACTTATTCGAAGGGACGGCAGCAATGTTTTTGAAAAGGTGCCAAAGTAAAGCACACGGTCTTTTGAATCCAGATGGGATAATGTCGGGATAGGTGCTCCTTTGTAGCGAAATTCAGAATCATAGTCATCCTCGATAATATGAGCATCCTCTTTATCTGCCCAATTTAATAACTCAGCCCTTCTAGCAATAGACATTATCGTGCCGGTCGGATATTGATGAGCTGGTGTCAAATATAATAGTTTTACTGGCTCATTAGGCACACGGCATCCTTCTTCATCCACAGAAATCGGATGACATGACAGCTGTAATTGTTCAAAAACAGATTTTGCCCGAATAAAACCAGGATCCTCTGTTCCGATGGCTCTCCGGTTAAAAAACAAACATACGTTTAGTAATTGCTGCTGAAAACCGCTGAATACATACACTTGCTCAGGCTGGCAGGCCAGCCCTCTAGCCTGTTGCAGGTATTGTGCAATTTGTACACGGAAAGAATATTCTCCCTGCCACGGTGCATTGCTGCCATTGGATTCACTAAGCTCTTTTCGATATAGTCTGTTCCAATGTTTGTAGGGGAAGGCAGAGGCATCAACCTGCCCATTTTTAAAATTGATAAGATACTCATCCTGAACTCTTTTCTCAAAAGTAGCTGTATCATTCTCACTATAGTGCCATTCATCCTGAATTTCCGAAACAAAATATCCTTTGCGTTCCACTGAATAACAGTATCCCTCACCCTGCAATTGTTCATAAGCCATTTGAACAGTCATGATGCTTACGTTTAATTGTTCAGCCAAACGCCGCTTTGCAGAAAGTTTAGCATGAGCTGGCAATTTTCTATCTAAAATCGCTTTTTGTATTTGTTCATAGATTTGCTTATATTTTGTTTTATGATCCGAAAGCAGAATTTGAAGTTCCATATAATCACTCCTTGGTATTATATTAAAATTCATTTTTGGTTATTTAAATCATACCAGAAATCAATTTTAATAGATTCAAGGAGAGTGATATTATGAAAAAATTAAAAACAATTTTGTACAGTTAATTCCAATGGGACTTGAGCATATAGAAGGGATTTATGAAGCGTCTCAGGATAAACGCATATGGGAGCATATGTCTGTCGATTTAACTGACAAAAGGAGGGTTATTCAATATGTTGAGGATGCTATACAAAAACGTGAGCAAGGCACCGATTTTGCTTATGTCATTGTAAATAAAAATACAGGGAAGATCATCGGTGCAACCTGGTTTCTCGATATTTCAAACCAACATAAACGGCTTGAAATCGGCTCAACTTGGGTGAACCCTATTTATTGGCGCTCAAATATTAATACAAACTGTAAATATTTATTATTGAAATATTGCTTCGAAGAACTTTCCCTTAACCGTGTACAAATTAAAACCGGACATAAAAACATCCGTTCGCAAAAAGCGATAGAACGAATCGGTGCGGTTAAAGAAGGCATCCTTAGAAATCATATGATACGAAAAGAAGGGACTATCCGTCATACTGTCCTATATAGTGTCATAAAGGAAGAGTGGGACAAAGTAAAAAGACAATTCGAAGAACGCTTGCTTTATTAAGGTATTGTTGAATTGGTGGAGCATCCCAGGCAAGAAGTTTATAATCGATAGTAAAAGCTACTAGAAAGGTGTGGATAGAAGTGAATGCTGCTTCTTTTTTTCCTGAGAATATCAAAAGGGCTCTCCAGAATAATCCTCCTGGGGAGTGGATTCCGGAGATTCCTGAAGATTGTATACGACTGCATTGCGGCTATCCAGCACCTGCCCTTGTTCCGGCTGAGGAGGTAAAGGCAGCTGTTGCCAGTCTATTAGAAGAGGAGCAGGATTTGCCGCTCCACTATATTGGAAGTCCCAAAATATTAAAGCTAAAGGAACAGATCTTAAAAAGATTGAAAGAGCGGGATATTTTTGTTTCGGAAGAAGAGCTTTTGATAACTTCAGGCGCTTGCCAGGCGATCGATTTAATTGCCCGCATTCTCCTGGATGAGGAGTCAATCGTGGCAGTAGAGTCTCCCACCTATATGGAGGCTTTAGAAATTTTTCAAAATTATACTAAGCGTAAAATCAGTATTCCTGTAGATAAGCATGGACTTCAAACTGATGTACTAGAAGGAATTTTAGCAGAAAGGAAACGAAGAGGGCTAGCTCAGCCGCGTTTTCTATATACGATTCCAACTTTTCAAAATCCAACAGGAACGACAATGACAGAAGAACGCAGGCAGCACCTATTAGATCTGGCCGACAGCTATGATTTCTTAATAGTTGAGGATGATGCCTACGGGGAATTATCATTTAATCAAAATGTGCCAACATTGAAAGCTATGGATAAAAAGTCTAGAGTTCTGCATGTCGGTTCGTTATCCAAAATCGTGGCACCAGGAATGCGTATTGGATGGATAGCAGGAGCAAGGGAAATCATTCATGCATCGGACTGGTTTAAAAAAGATCTGAACCATCCATTTGCTCAAGCCACCATGGCTGTATATTTAACAAACACCAATTTTGAGGAGAGACTCATAACCTTGAGAGACACATACCGGTCCAAATGCGCCGTCCTGCTCTCGGCACTGGAACAGTACCTTCCTGAATCAGCTTCCTGGTATGTGCCAGAAGGCGGTTACTTCGTTTGGATGAAGATTCCTGGTGTCGATACATCGAAAATGCTGACGCAGGCGCTTGCGGAGGGGGTATCTTTTATTCCTGGTAAATACTTTTTCTTGGACCAATCGGATGGGACGGAATTTCTTCGGCTTTCCTTTAGTTTTGAGGATGAAAAGGAAATTGCAGAGGGGATTCGCAGACTGGGGAGCGTCGTTTCTTGCCAAGCGGATCATGGTAAATGATTCAGGGTTGATGAATACTCAAACAAAGCCAAAAAGTGACCAAAAGAATTGGTGAACCTGAGAATGATCATTCTTAACTTTCAGCGGATCGAAAAATTGAAGTGGGGTGTTCTTGATGACAACTAGCAGATTGAATCCTGAAGTTGATGAATTTTTAAATAAAGCCGAAAAGTGGAAAGAAGAATATGAGAAGTTAAGAAAAATCGTTCTTGACTGTGAGTTGACCGAAGAGTATAAGTGGATGCATCCCTGTTACACGTTTGAGAATAAAAACATCGTTTTAATTCATGGATTTAAAGATTATTGTGCGCTTCTGTTTCACAAAGGTGCGTTGTTAAAGGATGCCCATGGGATTCTAATCCAGCAAACGGAGAATGTACAGGCTGCGCGCCAAATTCGGTTCACCAATGTCCAGGAAATTGCTGAAATGGAAAGTATCTTGAAAGCCTATATTTATGAAGCCATTGACGTTGAAAAAGCCGGTTTGGAAGTGAAAACTAAAGAGCATAAAGAATACATAATTCCTGATGAACTTCAAAATAAGCTCAATGAAATCCCTGCCTTGAAAACTGCTTTTGAAGGATTGACGCCAGGGCGGCAAAGAGCATACATTCTTCATTTTTCTCAGCCCAAACAATCCAAAACCCGAGAATCAAGGATTGTAAAATGTATGCCGAAAATTCTCGATGGAAAGGGACTAAAGGATTGCACTTGTGGACTATCTCAAAAAAAGCCCAACTGTGACGGCTCGCACAAGAACATCGATAGTAAAATCTATTAATCATGCTTTAAGATATTGCCACTCTTTCGAGCTCTCTTTTAGACTAAAGGTTACATTCAAACAGATAAATCATGATCTTTAGCGCAGGACGTTCAGCCTTTTTATCCATTTTTGTATCCGGATTGACGCTGTTTCCATAGTAAGGTGACCGGTTACGTTAACATGTAAAAAGGGGAGGCACCTTTTTGGCATTATAGGAAGTATTTTAAAAAACTCCATTTTCATTAGGGGAATCCTCTGGTATAGGCTGCCCTACATCCCATAGTTCAACGATCTGGCCATCTTGAAAACGGAAAATATGTACAACAGCTCCTCCTAGATCCTCGGGATTCTGCTTCACATGGGAGTGAACGGCAACGGTTTCATTCTCTTGGATAGCGAGTTTAACGGTCAATATCTTGTTTGGATTTTGGGCTGCATTCTCTTCCATCGCAATCATGAGTGAATCTGCATCGCCAGGGAAAAAGGGATTATGGTGGGAAAAGCTAGGGCCAATGTAACGCTGATATGCATCACGAACTTCCCCAGAGGCTACGAGCTGCAGAAAAGAAACTGCTTTCTCTTTAAGGGTGAGCTCCGATGTATGTTGTTGTTCCTTACTCATCTAAATCATCCTCTCGTTTCAAAAAATGTTGTTTGAATTAATTAGAAGTATAAGTTATATACAAGTCAATGACAAATAGATATTGTCTAGGTTGTATAGTAGTATTTTTATCAGTTAACAATTCTTAAGTGATATATTTTTAGAATAAAGGGTTTAACAAAGGAGTATGTTATGACAATCATTGAAAAATTAAAACTGAATAAATATAAAAATATGGCTGTACTTAACCAGCCAAGTGATTATGATGTATTTAATGGATATAAGACCACGTTATCAGGCGAGCATGATGCAATTTTCATCTTTGTAGAAACCATAGATGAAATGGCAAAGCATACTCGAAAAGTGATTGATGAGGAACAGCTGCTTGAAAAAGGCTATTTATTTTTAGCCTATCCGAAAAAAGGAAATAAACGGTATGATTCTTTCGTTCATAGAGATGATATTTTCCCAACGATGAAAGTGGGCGAAGATGGGTATGTGGATCATAGTGATGTGAAGTTCTCGCGGATGGTCAGTATGGATGATGTCTTTACGGTTGTTGGATTGAAGCGTGAAAAGAAGAAGGAGAAAAAGTCATCTGCTCCCAGTCAATGTGTGGCTGATTACGAAGATAACGTGAAGGATATAGAAAAGATTTTAGAAGAATATCCAAATGCATTAACATTTTATCAGGAACTTACGCCAGGCTATCAAAGGGATTGGGCTCGCTACATCTTTTCTGTTAAGCAGCAGAAAACACGTGATAAACGCCAAGCACAAATGGTCGATATTTTATCGCAAGGGTATAAGTCAGTTGATTTGTATCGGCAGAAGAAGAAATAACAAAAGAAAGGTGACTGACCCCGGCTGTGTAAAGTGTTAGCGAATGTAAGGGGACAGGCACCTTTTTTTATGGAGGTAAAAACTAATAATCTTGACCGGTAACAACCGATATGTTACCATAAGGTCACATCTAAAACACGTTACTTTTTAGTCACATATTAACGAAAGGGTCGATGTAATGGGCGACGAACTATCCACCGTTTTTAAAGCATTGGGACATCCGATCAGAAGGGGAATTCTCGATATTCTAAAGATATCACCAAAAACGACTGGAGAACTAAACGACCAATTTCCTGAAGTCACAAGGTATGCCATTATGAAGCATCTAAATATTTTAGAGGAAGGCCATTTAGTCGTGGTACGGCGAGAAGGAAAATATAAAAGGCATTTTCTTAATGCAGTGCCGCTTCAGGAAATGCATGAGCGCTGGGTGGGTAAATATATGCAATCCACTGCCAGCTCGCTATTGAATTTACGGAGGGCTGTAGAAGAAAAAGGAGGAGAATCGATGGAATCAACAAAGGATTTTCGAATTGAACAGGAGTTATTTCTTGATGCACCACGCGAAGAAGTATTCAAAGCATTAACCGAAAAGGTGGAAGATTGGTGGGAGTTTCGGATAGCTCCAAATGGAGTAACATCCCACTTTACTTTTGATCCTGTCCCGGGCGGCCAATTTATTGAAAAATGGGGAGAAAAAGAAGGGGCAATCTGGGGAAATGTTTATTTTGTAAATGCTCCTGAAGAAATTCGCATGCATGGCCATCTTGGCATGCAGGGAGCGGTAAACAGTGCTTATACGTATCGACTTCTTGAAAAAGAAGGAGGAACACTGCTCCAGCTTTCCCATACAGCCTCTGGTGTTATTCAGAAGCAATGGGAAGAGGACCATTCTAAGGGCTGGGAGTATCTGCTTGGAACCCTGCTGAAAAAATACGTGGAAAGTAAATAGGAGGCCAAGATGGTAGATGTTTTAACAGGAATAACAATTAAAAGCCCTATTTCACAAGTTTCAGAATATGCAGCAAACCCTGATCATGCTCCTGAATGGTATGAAAATATAAAGTCAGTTGAGTGGAAAACACCAAAACCACTCAAATTAGGTTCCCAAATAGCTTTCAGGGCGGAGTTTCTAGGCCGGGAACTAGCATATGTCTATGAAATTGCCGAATTTATTCCTGAAAAGAAATTTGTGATGAAAACAGCTAATGGGCCATTTCCAATGGAGACCATCTATAAATGGGAAGCTATCAATGAAAACCATACTCGTATGACTTTAAGAAATATAGGGAACCCAAATGGCTTTAGTAGGATCATGTCCCTTTTCATGGCTCCAATGATGAGAAGAGCAAACATGAAGGATTTGAAAAAAATCAAAGCCATTCTTGAACAATAATAATCCGTATAGTCCCTGGTGTAATATAACTTAAAGGTGTCTGATTCCTGCTGGCTATAAAGGCTGTGAGCTAGGGACAGGCACCTTTTTTTGTTAATATGTTGGTAAAGGTTGGGTTTAATAAACGGAAGCATTTAACTTACGCATTATTAAGCGTATTAAGGATGTCTCTAGAGAATTAATAGCTACTAAGGAAAGGCTAAAATCTCTTATGAAATTCTCTTATAGAGGATATGGTGAACAATATGTAAAAATGTAAATTTAGTCATAAAAAACTTATTAAGAATTTATAAAATTATAATCGTTTATTATTTGAACCGAAATAAACTTGCAGTTCCAAAGTCCCGTCTTTTATCGTTTTTTATTAAGATCTTACTCTTAAAGAGGTCAGAAGCTAGATAAACATTGCATCTTTGCTGTTAACAAGCTAATAAACCTCCTACTGAACTCCTGTTTTTTTTGTTAATGCTTATTTTACAAAGTGTTAACTTCTTCTTAAGAATATTCTGTTAACCTATTTGATAGAAAAGCTCAGCAGAAAGACAGCTCCAAAAAAATAGGAGGTATATTTTATGTTAGTTGGAAGCAGGGATCTTAACAGAAGAGATTTTTTAAAAATTGGCGGAATGAGTACATTGGCAGTCACTCTTGGGTCTACTGGATTTTTTTCATTGGGCGAAGCCTCCAGTGCGCTTGCTGCAGCACCAAATCCTGCTGGCGGTTTCGGAGGCTACGGTCCCTTAGTCAAAGATCCAGCGGGTATTCTGGATCTTCCTCGGGGATTTAAATACAAAATCATTTCTAAAACAGGAGATCGAATGTCTAACGGAGATTTGGTTCCGGGCAATCTTGATGGTATGGCAGCCTTTCAAGGTCCAAAAAATACAACGGTCCTTGTGAGGAATCATGAACTCGGAACGAATGCTGATTTCCCTGTTAACGGAAAGAATCCATGGAGCAAAGGGGCTGCAGGCGGAACAACTGCTCTGGTTGTTGGACAAAATAACGAGGTTATTAGCGAGTATGTGACGAATTCAGGAAACATCAGGAACTGTGCAGGAGGACCTTCCACATGGGGTACATGGTTAACATGCGAGGAGACTCGGGAGCTTGGACATGGTTTTGTTTTTGAGGTAAATGCTCATGATCCCGAAAATGCTATGTCAAAAACTCCTATTCGGGATATGGGTTACTTTTCCCATGAAGCATGTGCGGTCGATCCATCAACTGGTATTTGGTACTTAACGGAGGATAGCAATCCAAGCTTTTTATATCGTTTTACTCCAAATGACCGAAGCCAAAAACTTGGTTCTCTGCAAAAGGGCGGAATTCTTGAAGCGGCAGCGATTGATGAATTGCCTTCTTCATCAGCCAGTTCCTTCAGTAATGGACAAGGATTTGGGATCGTTTGGAAGAAAATTAATCCAGAGCGTGCGAAAGAAGATGCACGTGATATGGGATGTATTCGATTTAGCCGCTTAGAAGGAGCCTGGTTTGCAGCAGGCACACTTTGGTTTGACGATACCAGTGCGGGCACCGGAAAACTTGGACGTGTATATCGGTACTATCCAGCGACTAATACACTGGAGCTGTTCTATGAATCTGCCGCTTCCGACGACTTGGAGATGCCGGATAATATAACGATTACTCCTTGGGGAGATCTATGGATTGCTGAAGATGGAAGCGGAAATGACCGAATTATTGGCCTTACTCCTGAAGGAAATGTCTACACGTTTGCAGAGAATACATTAAATGGTTCTGAATTTGCAGGACCTGCATTTTCACCAGATGGCAATACACTATTCGTTAATATACAAAGCCCAGGGATTACGCTTGCGATCACCGGTCCTTTCGCGCGAAGAAATGCTGCACGCCAGCGGACGATGAGCTATGCAGCTCCACCAGCCTCCTTTGCTCCTGCTGTTTCAGATAAGCTGGCTGCATTCGCAGAAAAACAAGGGATGTCTATCTTAGAAGCTGCTGCATTAGAACGCCACGGAATGCCCATTATTTAATTGAGGGATAACGCAAGCAACCCGTATTGAAATAGTATTTTAAAAACCGCACGGTAATGTTTAGCGATGCGGTTTTCAATTTGTCGACAAAAGAGGTTTAGAATGGTCTCATTCTGAACCCTTTTTGTTAAAGCTGCAAGCACGGAGGGTAATTAAACTTTAGGAAAAGTGAAAAGAGCCAAACCTGGAATAAAAAATCCGGCCACTTCATATGGCCGGGTAAGGTAGATCTATGCAGTCATTTTTACAACCTTGTTTTGCTTACGCTTCTTAGCATATTCCGCAGTAGCGGTGAAAAGCGCATCCGATGAAGAGTTAAGTGCCGTTTCACAAGAATCCTGCAGGACACCGATGATGAAGCCTACTCCAACCACTTGCATGGCAATGTCATCTGGAATTCCGAATAAGCTGGATGCCAAAGGAATGAGCAACAGGGAACCGCCAGCTACACCGGATGCCCCGGCAGCGGATACTGCAGCTAAAATACTAAGAATCAATGCAGTTCCAAAATCCACTTGAATGCCAAGTGTATGAACGGCTGCAAGCGTCAAGACAGAAATCGTAACAGCTGCGCCTGCCATATTGATGGTCGCCCCTAATGGGATTGAAACGGAATACGTATCTTCATCCAAGCCAAGTTTTTCACATAAGCTCATGTTTACCGGGATATTTGCAGCAGAGCTGCGTGTGAAGAATGCTGTAATTCCGCTTTCCCTTAAGCATCTTAGAACAAGCGGGTAAGGGTTTTGGCGAATATTGATATACACGATAATAGGATTTATAACAAGTGCGATAAAGAACATGCATCCGAGCAGAACAGCAAGCAATTTGCCGTAGTCGAGCAAAGCGGAAAGACCGTTTGTGACTATCGCTTCAAATACTAGGCCCATGATCCCAATCGGAGCTAAGTTAATGACCCATTTTACTAACTTTGAGATCGCATCCGAGATGTTGCCCAGCATGTTTTTTGTCGTATCAGCTGCATTTCTTAAGGCGATGCCAAGAAGAACCGCCCATGTCAGGATCCCGATGTAGTTGCCGTTCAACAGGGCATTGATCGGGTTGTCCACAATGTTGAAGAGCAGCGTCTGAAGGACCTCCACAATTCCGCCTGGAGGAGTCACATCTTCAGCACCTGGTGCAAGTGATAAGGTAACCGGAAAAAGGAAGCTTGCGACAACTGCGACAAACCCGGCCAGGAATGTACTAATTCCATAAAGGGCTACAATGGATTTCATATTTGTTTTGTGGCCGCTTCTGTGTTTGGAAATCGCATGCATAACCAAGAACAGAACTAGTACAGGTGCAACCGCCTTTAATGCACCTACAAATAATGAACCAAAAACTGAGACCCATTTTGCTGCATCCGGAACCGTTAAAGCCAGGGCAATACCGATTACAATACCTATAAGGATCCGTTTGACAAGGCTAATTTGGTTCCACTTCCGAATTGCATTTTTCATAAAAGTACCCTCCGAAATTCTTTAGAATAAGTAGATAAAAAGATAAAATGGCCTATCACTGTTTTTGACAACAGCAATATCAGATAGTTTAACACAAATATTTAAAATTGTGCGATAAATTATTATATTGAAATATTTGTAAGGCTTAAAATCCTATGGCTTATTGCTTAAGAACAAAGGTTTCCGCATAAATTTTCACGACAAATGGTCTAATAATTACTTTGAGGAATAAACTTTCACCGTTGCCCAATCTAAAAATATATTTACCGTTTCCTAAAATCCAAAAAATGGGGTACATATAATGACAGGAATTTTATTAGCCCTAGTTCAGCGGTTTCATAGGGAAGTATTGTATTTGTCAGCAATAAGCTTGGGGGAGAAACGTTATACGATGATAGAGACATGACCCAATATCCAGGATTTCAGGAGAAGGAATAGGATATTTTTCATCACCTAGATATTATAAATAGAAACATAAATGGCCTGACCGTATTTTTTGTGAAGGGAAGGCTTTTTTTCATCTAATAGGGCAGGTTTTTACTTGTAGTTGTCGAAATAAGAATCGACTACCATGACAATTACGATTATATAGAGCAAAAATTTTTAATAAACCACTAGGAGGTAAACATGGGAAGATTAGTTCATTTTGAAGTTCATGTGGATGACATGGAGCGGGCAAAGAAGTTTTATGGAGAGGTATTCGGATGGTCATTTCAGGATTGGAGTGATTACGCAGGAATGCCTTACTTTGGAGCAGTGACCGGTGATGAGAATGAAACAGGGATCAATGGTGCTTTGATGCAGCGGCAAAGTCCTCCGCCGGAAGCTAACCAAGCTTTAAATGGATTTGCTTGTACAATGGGAGTGGAAGATTACGATACAGCAGAAGCAAAGATTCTTGAGAATGGCGGAAAAGTCGCCATGCCTAAATATGCTCTGCCCGGAATGGCGTGGCAGGGATACTATCTTGATACAGAAGGGAATGTTTTCGGCATTCATCAGCCAGATGCGAATGCAAAATAAAATCAATGACTGGTGAAAGCATGAAATCCGCTAGGCAGTCCTATAGGCTTGGAAGAAGATCGGTCTAATTCAAGAAGCTTATATAGGTGCCTGCCTCCAACTTCATTAAAGCATTAGTGAGTTAGATAAGTACACCTATTTTTCATAGTTAACCGCACAGTGATTTTCACTCGTGCGGTTTATTTTTTAAAATTTGTTTTCATCCTCAGTCATTTGATTGGTATAGTAGTTGGATCATGTTGAGAATTGCTTTTGTAAAGTTCAATAATTGATCTTGTGGGCACACTTTTTAAATAGATTTTAAAAGGTTTTTATGAGAAGCTGATGGTGAAGTGTTTTACCGGGATTTTTGGTAATAGACAGTACTATGGAGCTGGCACAATCGTAAAAGCGATAAATCCTCAGTAAGTGCCAGATTGAAATAAACGTATTGGAGTAGCTAGGGAAGATAATGAAGAGATATAAGCTGAAGAATAATTTTAAAGGATTAAAAAAGGGCACACAATTTTATTTGATTGCTGAATCCGAATTTATTGGAATTAAAGATTTTGTTTTACGAACTAAAGACTTATCGATCAGGATAACGATTAATGAAAAGGAGCTGTATAAGAACTTTACACGATTGATTTAATGGGAGAAAATACTTCTGGTAAATACTCCAGTTGAGCTTTCCATTTATCGGCTTATACCAGGGTGGTTACGCTCCTCTTCCTTTCCAAAAATGAAATAGAAAACAAGAGAATTACGTGGATAAATTTGAACAAAAAATAGCTGTCACTTTATTTGTTTTTTTAACCTTTCTCACTTGGCTTTTTCATCTCTATTTATTTTTCTGCAGAAATTGATTGGTGGACTGTTCTTAATGGGGAACAGACCAGTTATGATACATACGCGGTTAGTGTTTCATTTACTAGGATTTTGCTTGGTCTAGCCCTATCTCTAGTTTCTGGCTTATTTATATATAGGTTAATTAGCAAAAAATAAGTTTTATTATTGAACTAAGGGAATTAAAGAGCCAGCTGTAAAACTTGCAGCTTCTTTCCAAACGAATGTAGCAGTTAAACAGGAGCCTTTGTACCTTTATTACGAAAATATTTTTCTGTCCATAAAAATACGTTAGTTATGAACTTGGCTAAGATGATTAAGATCATATACCCAAGAAAAGATATAAATAATTTGTATTTCCATATAATCTAAAAAGTCCCAGACCTACAAGAAGGGGCTTAAAAACAAATGCCAAAACTGCTGATGTCAAAGAAAAAATAATAATTTTTTTTATGATTTAATGTCCATTGGTATACAAGCATAAAGGTTACAGGAATAAAGCTCGAATCAAGGGATAATCCTGGTATCATTGGAATTATTGGAATAGGGTAATGCAAAAAGCCTAAATTTTTTGCATATAGGTCAATATAACCAAATAAAACATGAATGCTGTACCCGTAAAAGCCCATAAAAAAAATTTTACTTTTATCAATTTGGAAAAACAGAATAATTAGCGGAACAACAAGTAAAGAGACCATCAGCCAATATTCAAAGGACGTGTAGAGGAAGTAATCGAGCCAATATTCATTTAATGCCTTTTGCCCCTCTTTTCCCATTTTTACAATATTATCGAATTGTTCGATACGTTGTTTTTCCATTGACGTTCATCCTTTAAATAGGGATTCTACTCATATTATGCTTATTTGGAAATTATATATGTAGATGTACAAGTCCTGTTTGGTCTCCAGTGATTACATACCATTGTTATCATACCAGGCTTCATTTGTTGTAGAAAAGGTCAGGTTTGTTGCCTGTTACAAGAAGCTAGATATAAATTGTAGAGATTAAAGAGGTGAGTTTTATGCGAAATTAAAAAATAGTAATGTCGTTATTAGTTATTGCGATAATTAGTTTATACATTATCTCTAATAATTTACTTACAACAAGTTCTACAACCGCTATCGTTAAAGTTTTGGAAAAAGGTTATTCAAAAGAGAATGAAGAAGCGTTTATTGTAGTCGTTCCTCCGAATATGTCAAAAGAGTATCAATTGAAACTAAGATTTTAGTAAAAGAACATGGGGTAAGAATTTAATTAAAGAGGATATAACATATCTCGTAAACTATAGGAACAAACAGAACGGCGTGAGTATCTTAGACCACATTCAAAATATGGATGATAATGATGCAATACAACTTTAACTAAAGAAGAAAAGCTAGTCTATCGGGTTGCTTTCAAGGGTGCCAGTCCCAGTTACGCTAAGGCATGAGCGAATGAGGGGACTGGCACCCATTTTCTTTAATATCAGGTATAAGCTGTTAAGTAATGCCTCATTATTCACGAGTTTACTTAGCACACAGAATGAAACTATTCAATGATTGTTCATTACCACTAGAACGATTCATCAGTTCATAGTAACTATTGATTAATGTTTGCATCATGGCAGAGGTATTAGTGAATTCGTCTTGGATGATATTTGCATAATCCTTTTCCCACTGTGCGTCTTGCAGGTATGTCGCGTCGACTGTAAGCTCCTTCTCAATTTGAAAATTTGCTTGTTTAAGTAAATGTCTAATCTGCGTTTTGTCAAACAGGTTTTGAATGTTTCCATCATTCTTCACAAAGCTGGAATACAACGCTAGAATAGAGACGGCATAAAAATGGGCACGCTGAGTCATGCTGGTAAAATCAAGGTCCCATTCTGCAAAGCATATACGCTTAGTCATTTTACGCAGTCTTTGGAAGTAATTCTTAAGATCTTTCGGATCCTTAAAGTACCAGGAAGAATGCGATAATACTGCGATGTCGTACGGTGTAATCGTTTCGGAAAAATTCATAAAGTCCATTTCAAAATGAAAAGTAATACGTTCCCTTAAGGGAGACTTCTTAATTCGATCTGTTGCTTGGCCTAATGTTAATGGTGATCCGTAATCGGGGCTGGCAATATCAATTGCGGTTACATGTCCGCTTTCTCCTGCTGCATTTGCTATTGCAGCGGTCGTGTCCCCTTGCCCACAGCCGATTTCCAGGACACGCATTCCTTCTTGAATATTAAAAGCTTCCACTAAACTCAAACGATGCTGCAGCTGAATCTGTTGGATAAAATCCTCTTCATAAAGATTGTACGCGGATAAAAAGGTTTTTGTTATTTCGTTAAGTTGAAATGATCTCATAGCTTTCTCCTTATAACTATTTTCGTTGCACCTAGCTTATAGGGGTACTGAAAAGGTGATAACTCGGATAATGAAACTTTTACGAAAAAGATTTATTTAATATATACACCATCAATTCATCCACTCTTTCTTTAATTAGTTCAATTTAATCACAATTAATTATTGCTGCATATGTTTTATGTAAAAGCTGTGTTCAAGCTGATAAGTTGATATTTGCACCCTGTTTATTTATATTAGCTATTTTCGCAAACTTTGTGGCTTTTTTTAACAAGTAGTGAGGGGAGGCAAATTCTATTAAGCTATTTGCTTTGGAAAAAAGAAGGTATCCCAAAAGCGATACTTTCGGGACACCCTCTTTTTGTTACCACGTATAAGCACCTTCACATGTATTAGCCTTCGGTTCATAGTAACAATGTAGTTTAAATTGTCCTGCAAATGGCTGATCGTACCATGTAGGTGGACATGGAGCATACGGATTAAAATACCAAAGAGCATACTTGGAAGGATGTTGTCTCCAATAGTCTAAGGTTTGTTTGGCTAATCTTTTTTCTACACTTCTTGCTCTGTTATAAAAAACATTACCCTTCTGTACCGCTTCAAAAGAATAATTTCCTCCTTGTACTTGAAAAATCACCTGTGGTATTGTCCTTAAACCTTCAAAATCGAGACAATTAGCTTTTCGTCGATTTACAATTACATTACCAACCATAAGCATCCCCAGTTTTCCTTCACCTTCCGCTTCTGCTCTCATCATCCTTGCCATTAAAGCAACGTCACTGTCTGTATATTGTACTCTTGGCATTTTTATCACCTCTAAAAGAAGTGTATTAAGAAATCCTGCAAAAATGTTAACGGGTTCAGTTAGAGGGGAGAAAATATAAATAGCGCTGTAATCAATGGAAACAATCACATTGCATAAAAACAAAGGGGAGTTTTTAACCTCGATAAAAATATAATTATAATCAGCAATTTTTTATTGATAAACGATAAAAATCGTTTTATAATCAATATACATTAAATGAATGAGGTGCATTTTATGAAACAAGGAACAACACTCTTTTTAAAGATAGCTGTTATTCTGATTGGAATTCCGATTCTTGCTTTGTGCATTTTTTTGGTGCCTGAGATAGCAAATTTTGCAGCAGAGCTGTATTCGGAACATGCATATATGAAATATCTCATTTTAATCGATTTGTATGCATCGGCGATCCCTTTTTATTTTGCTCTTTATCAAGCCTTTAAACTTTTAAGCTATATTGACAAGAATAAAGCCTTCTCGGACTTATCTGTAAAATCTTTAAAGAATATAAAAAATTGTGCAATTACCATCAGTATTTTGTATGCGGCAGGCATGCCTCTCTTCTATCTTATGGCCGAAAGAGACGACGCCCCAGGTATTATAGTAATCGGATTGGTCGTTATTTTTGCTTCAATGGTGATTGCAGTCTTTGCTGCTGTTCTTCAAAAACTGTTAAAAGAAGCGATTGATATAAAATCAGAAAATGACTTAACGGTCTGAGGTGAAAACAATGGCTATTATTATTAATATTGATGTGATGCTGGCTAAAAGGAAAATGAGCGTAACAGAACTTTCTGAGAAGGTTGGAATCACAATGGCGAACCTTTCTATTTTAAAAAATGGAAAGGCAAAAGCAATAAGGTTTTCAACATTAGAGGCAATTTGCAAAGCATTAGAATGTCAGCCCGGAGATATTATAGAATACCGATGTGATGATGAATAAAGCAAGAATATTCAACATTGATAGGAAAAGAAAGGTTTTTCTGACTTTTGATAAAAGGGGAGTTACATATGAATGTAACCATTCAAAATTTGGAGGCAAAAATCACAAGAGCAATCAAACAACTCGTTCGTTTTGGCTGGGACCAGGCCCTATCCTGTTTGTTTCCTGTCGTTATTTTTGCTTCTTTGGCTTTTACACAATTCATGCCGCTTCCCTTCCTGCCGCGTTATGACTGGCTGCTCATCATCTGCCTTCTGATGCAGTGGTGGATGGTGCGGTCCGGGCTTGAAACACGGGATGAACTAAAGGTAATCACATTATTCCACCTTATTGGACTTTCTCTAGAACTTTTTAAGGTACATATGGGATCCTGGTCTTATCCAGAGGAAGGTTATTTCATGATTTTTGGAGTGCCTTTGTTTAGCGGATTTATGTACGCAAGTGTAGCGAGTTATCTTTGCCAGGCGTGGAGGAGGTTAAAGGTTGAACTGGTTAAGTGGCCTCCGTTTTTGGTGGTTGTACCTCTTGCAGCTGCGATTTATTTGAATTTTTTCACCCACCATTATTGGATTGATGTTCGCTGGTGGCTATCTGGACTTGTCATCATCGTCTTTTGGCAATCATGGGTCAAATACGAGGTTGATGGGATTAGTTACCGTATGCCAATTGCACTTTCTTTTGTGCTCATCGGATTTTTTATATGGATTGCCGAAAATATCGCAACGTTCTTTGGAGCCTGGGAATATCCAAACCAAACTGATGCATGGAGTCTCGTTCATCTAGGAAAGGTGAGTTCGTGGCTCTTATTAGTGATTGTTAGCTTTCTTATTGTGGCGACGTTAAAGCATGTTAAGGGAAAAAATTCCGCTAAGATAAATGCCAGTCAATTCTTATAAATGTTAATGGCCCTTTTTCATGAAATATAAGAAAAAAGGTAGATGCAATATTCGAAAAGCCCCAGTAAGCGTTCAAAATAACAATCTGTTTTAATTGTGTGCCATTGCATGTTATAATGAGAAACTTAGGTAATTACGACTTTAGCCCATATTTGAAACGGATGCCAAGAAAAGCCTCCGCCTAGCGATAAAAAATTGAGGTGTAAGAGAATGAATAAACGATGGACAATCGGCAAAATTAATGAGTTTGTTGAGAAAAATTCGGAAAGTAAATTACTTACGACGGAATATCACGGTTTTTCTCAAAAGTTATTATTTAAATGTGCATGTGGCAGCAATTTTGAAAAAACATTTACAAAATTTAAAAATAATAACCAACGCAAATGCGACGTGTGCCAACCGCCAAAAGCGTCACGTTAATCATATAGCGAATGAACGAAGTGCTGATCTCTATCAAATAGAGGTCGGCATTCCTCTTTATTTTGCTTCTGGAAGGACCAAACCTGGATAAAGAAAAAGGGAAAATATAAAATCCGGCCAAATACACGGCCGGATCTGAAGGGGTAAAGAAAAAGGGCTGTATGATGTTTCGGGTACAAACCTTATTATAATGCGTAAATATTAACAAACTATGAACGAAACTTTTCTAAACCATTAAAAAGTAGCTTCACGTTAAATTGGTACATAGAAAGGACAGTATACAGGCTTCAGACAAACTTAATCATTGAACCAGAATAAAAAACATCCCCTATTTCAACTATGGAAATAAGGGATGTTTGCAGTTATTCATAAATCTATTCAACGGTTTCATTTTTATTTCTATTTTTTACTAAAAATGCTGCAGTAATCCAGGCAGTGACTGGAATCACCAGCGTTACCCCAATTCCCGCACTAAAGATTGTAAGCATCTCGGCACTAAAGATTTTTGAATTAACGATTTCTCCTGCAGAATAGGATAGATCTTTAAACCAAATAAGCAATGCCAGGTATCCGCCAAAAAAAGCAAAAAATAACGTGTTCGTACTTGTTCCCAAGATATCCTTTCCAATGCCTAAGCCAGCTTGAAATAATTCCTTCCTGCTGATGTCCGGATGATGATAATGGATTTCCCGCATCGGAGAAGAGATGGCGATGGCAGCATCCGTAATGGCTCCGATTGTACTCATGATGATGACTGATACGGCAATTTTAACAAAATCGACTCCAATATAAAGGGAAAATATACTCAGTTCTTCTACTTCTTCTTCACCAAATCCCTGGATCATCGCCTTTTCTGTAACAATGACAATAAACAGGATCAAGATTACAATGGTGATGACCGAAGACAAAAATGCTGTTTTGGTTTTAATGTTCACTTCGTTTATGTAAAAAAGATTGATGCAGCTAATCACAGCACATGCAATCAATGTGACGATAATCGGATTAATATTTGGATCGTTCATAAAAAACAGGACAAAAATAATCATACCAAAATTGAAGAATATAGCAAAAAAGGATCTTGCTCCTTTTTTTCCGCCGATCAGGGTCATCAAAATAAATAATATGGCAGCCAGCAAAACTAATGCATTCATGTTCTTGCCCTCTTTCTATTTATAAAAAATATAGAAATATAAAGGCCGATCGGAATGGTTAGTACGATTCCGATGCCGCCAGCCAGTGCCCGGGCTAATTCCAATGAAAGGTTCATGGAAAGCGTAAACCCTAATGGTGAATCATTCTTTATATACAAAACAAGCATAGGAAGGGAACCGCTTATGTAGGCAAAAAACAAGATATTTGTCATGGTGCCCATAATATCTTTTCCAACCTCCATTCCAGAACGCTTAAGTGCTTTTACTGGAATGTTTTGATTCTTTTCATACAAGCTAAACAGGGAAGAAGACATGGTAATGGCTACATCCATAACAGCTCCCAAAGATCCGATAAATAATCCTGCTAAAAAAACCATTTGATAGGGGCGTGTGATAAATTGCAGCTCTTCATATCTTAGCCCCTTTCCAGAGGTTACCCAAATGACAAGATAGGTGACCAAAAGCGAAAAAAATGTAGCCAGCAATGTTGCGACAATGGCTGCATAGGTCTTTTCATTAAAACCGTTTACGAGCAGCAAGGAAAGGACCGTAAATAAAATAACCGCTACACTGCATATCAGTAAGAGGCTTGTTTCAGAATTAACCAAATAAATATCCAATGCATAAGAGAGCAATAGAGCATTGACTGCCAAACTTATAATCGAAAACAGTCCCTGTTTTTTTCCAACAAGTAGCAGGATAAGGATAAAGATCCAACCGACAATTAATATGTAATGATCCCGTTTAAGGTCTATTATCGTTCCATTTAAATCTGTTCCACCTTCTTTATTCTCGCTTATTGAAACAAATACTTTTTGCCCTTCATGAAACTCCTGGTCATAAGCTTTAGATGCAGAATATTGATTCTTTAAATGAATCAGCTGCCCCATCTTTTCACCATTCTTTAATTCGGCTATTATTTTCTGTTCATATAGCTTGTCCTCATTATCGTAAATATCTATTACCTCTTCCGAGTGAATCAGATCAGCTTCTACCACTTCAGCAATTGGCCTGTCATAGAAAGGTTCATTGTGATATACAAATAGAACCGATGCTGCCATACAAAGTGCCAAAACGATGTACAAGTAGAATTGATGGTAAGATGTTTTTTTTACTTGTTTCAAAATAAACCTCCGAGTCTTATATATGCGAATATTCCCACGTAAAACCAGTCCGCAGTGTCCCTTGTAACGGACTAAGAATAACAGGGACATTTTCGGACAGTCAAGATAATCATTGCAGTTTTTTCAAGTTGTGACTTTTGTTGCAGGTTTGTTTACATTAAAGGATATTCACCGCAGCGCGGTTCGCTGAGCATCCTGGAGCGGAAATCAACCTTTCCTCGCTACTGTTTGAAAGCAACAAAGTTTGCGAAAGGCCTTTGTTTAATTACCTTTCCAAAGGGTATGATAACATTGGAAATTATTTGTTAATATGGACAACTATTCCACCTGATTACTAAGCAAAAATAAAAAAGAAGCTATGGTAAAACGGAAAGCACCCGGATATATACTTCTAAAACAGAGGTAAAATATGGGTAGTCAATTTAAGGAGGTTTAATTGTGGCAGAGAACAAAGATATGAATTCCTCAAACGAACAAGATGCGAAACGTGAAACACTGACAACGCGGCAGGGTCATCCTGTAAAAGATAATCAAAATATCCGTACGATTGGAAGCCGAGGCCCAGCGACATTAGAGAACTATCATTTTATTGAAAAAATTTCCCATTTTGATCGAGAAGAGGTGCCGGAGCGTGTTGTACACGCAAGAGGTGCTGGCGCATTTGGTTATTTTGAAACGTATGGAAAAGTTGGAGATGAAGCAGCTGAGAAGTATACCCGGGCGAAAGTCTTTTCTGGTGCAGGAAAGAGAACACCGTTAATGGTTCGTTTTTCCACCGTAGCAGGAGCGAAAGATTCTCCGGAAACAGCAAGAGACCCTCGTGGCTTTGCAGTAAAAATGTATACGGAAGATGGCAATTGGGATTTGGTTGGGAACAACCTGAAAATTTTCTTTATCCGTGATGCGATGAAATTCCCTGATATGATTCATGCGTTTAAAGCCGATCCAGTTTCAAATGTACCAAATCCTGAGCGGATGTTTGACTTTGTATCCCGTACACCAGAAGCTACGCACATGATTACATTCTTGTTCTCACCATGGGGAATTCCAGCAACTTACCGCCACATGCAAGGCAGCGGTGTAAATACATATAAATGGGTAAATGAAAAAGGTGAGGCCGTGCTGGTGAAGTATCACTGGGAGCCGAAGCAAGGGATCCGTAACTTAACACAGGAAGAGGCAAACTCTATTCAAGCGAAGAACGTCGGTCATGCAACTCAGGATTTATTTGAAGCCATTGAACGTGGAGACTATCCGGAATGGGAGCTCTTTGTGCAGATCATGGCGGATGATTACCATCCTGAACTTGATTTTGATCCGCTCGATGATACTAAGCTTTGGCCGGAGGATAAGTTCCCGTGGCTGCCAGTTGGCCGTATGGTACTTGATCGCAATCCAGTGGATTACCATGCAGAGATTGAGCAGGCCGCATTCGGTACAGGCGTTCTAGTCGATGGAATGGACTTCTCTGATGATAAAATGCTGCAAGGCCGTACCTTTTCTTATTCCGATACACAGCGCTATCGCATAGGTGCTAACTATCTGAAACTGCCAGTGAACGCACCGAAAGCACCTGTTCGCACGAACCAGCATCGTGGTCAAATGGATATTCGTGATCCAAAAGAGTCTGGAGAGAATCCGCATATTAACTATGAACCATCAATGAAAGGCGGCTTTAAGGAAGCTCCTGAAGAAGGCTATTCACCTCATCATCCAACGTATAATGCGGCAGCCTTGAGTGCACCAATTGATCGCCCAAACAACTACGGTCAAGCGGGACATACATACCGCAGCTTTGATGATTGGGAGCGCGATGAACTAATCAAAAACTTATCCGAAGCAGTATGTGACAAAAGAATTCAAGATGCCATGATTGAGCACTTCACACAAGCTGATGAAGATTATGGCCGCCGTGTGAAGGAAGGAATCGAAAAAGTAATGAACGAACTGCAGGAAATGAGCGCTGAAAGTAAAATTCCAGGCCGTGAAGCTGGAAAATCGAAATACGGACAGGGTTCAATCGCTGAGAACGAAGCAACTAAAGAAGCTGTGAAGAAAAGCCACGAAACTGATCCATATTAATCATAGTCTAAAGATGCAAGGGCTGTCGCGAAGGTTAGTCAATCTGACTGAAGGGCAGCCCTTCATTTTTACCCGCTTCATGTCCTTGTTCTGAGCCTGAGCCCCAATGCGTTAAATATCAGCAATAACAGAAATAAAGACCTATTCCTAAGACATAAAAAAGAGAGAGTGGTTCTTCGTTACATCCACAAAAAAGACCAGCCCGATTCCGTGGCTGATCCATCCATTAAACCTCACTCTCCAAATAATCCTCAGATACTGCTATAAACTCCCTGACTGCAAACGATAAATATTTATCCTTTTTCCAAATCATGCCTAGCTCCAAATTTACCGCAGATTCAGAGATAGGGAGCACAATAAGTTCTCTATTGTTAATATCACTGGATATTTTACTGGGCAATAATGCGACTCCCAGTTTTCCTTCGACCATTCCCAGCAGGAAGTCTTTTTGGGAGCTTTCACATACGATATTGGGCTGGAAGTTGTTTTTCGAGCATTCTTCTATAATCAGGTCGTAAAGTGTGAAGTCTTTTCGGTATAAAATAAAGGGCTCATTTGCTAATTCTGAGAAGTGGACTTCTTTTTGTGAAGCCAAAGGGTGTTCTCGGTGCACAATTAACTTTAGTGGATCCCTTAAGACATTAATGATTTCAAAACTGCTGCCTTGTGCCGGTACTGTGCAAATCAAGCCAATATCCAGAGAACCGTCTTCAACACCTTTTTTGATTTTTTTCGTTCCTACTTCAGTTAATGTAAACTTTATAAGAGGAAATTTCTCTTTATACTGGCTGATCAACTTTGAAAAGAAGGCCGCACCTACTATTGGGGGAATGCCAATCCTTATCTCTCCGCTCTTAAGCTCCATAATATCTGTTAGCTCCAAAGTCAGATTTTTAAAGGCGTGAAGTACTTTCTTTGCATTGATTAAAACCGCTTTACCTGCATCGGTTAATTCTAATTGTTTCGATGACCGGTAAAACAATGGAACTCCTAATTCGCCTTCCAAATTTTTTATGGCTTTACTAATAGAAGGCTGTGTTACATGCAGTGTTTGCGATGCTTTTGTAAAACTTAAATGCTGGGCTACTTCCGCAAAATACTCTAAATGCCTTATGTCCAACAGAACTCTCTCCTTTAATTATGTTTTCCCTATAACCAAAAGGAATAAAGTATATAGATTATATGTATTTCATTTATAGGTAACTCTCATTATATAATAAACTACAATATTAGAATACTGAAAATTATTAATATTCAAATCAACAATAAAGGGAGCTGGTTAAGATGGATTTACAAAGAGAATCACTATTACTGCATGAGAAATTTAAAGGGAAATTATCTATCGACGTGAAAATGCCGCTGAATAGTATGAAGGATTTAAGCTTAGCCTATTCCCCAGGAGTGGCAGAACCGTGCCGGCAGATTCATAATGTTCCTGAGAAAGTCTATGATTATACCATTAAAGGCAATTTAATTGCGGTCGTTTCTGACGGAACTTCCGTATTGGGACTCGGAGATATTGGCCCAGAGGCATCCATGCCTGTTATGGAAGGGAAGGCTGCTCTTTTCAAAGCGTTCGCGGGGATTGACGCTGTTCCTATTTGCCTTGATACAAAGGATCCTGATGAAATTATAAAAACCGTGAAACTGCTGCAGCCATCTTTTGGAGGCATTAATCTAGAAGATATTGCTGCACCAAATTGCTTTTACATTGAGGAACGACTTAAGCAAGAAATGAACATACCTGTCTTTCATGATGACCAGCATGGAACAGCTATTGTAACCGCCGCAGGCTTAATAAATGCGTTAAAGCTGGTAAATAAAGAGGCTGGCGAAAAAAAAGTAGTAGTTAATGGAGCGGGTGCTGCCGGAATAGCGATTATAAAACTATTAATAACTATGGGTGTAAAGGATATCATTATGTGTGATACAAAGGGAGCCATTTATGAAGGCCGGCAAGTAAGAATGAACCCGATTAAAGAATCTGTAGCCAGAATCACAAACAAAACGAAACGCCAAGGGCTGCTGGAGGATGTCATTGCAGGTGCTGATGTATTTATTGGGGTTTCCTCTGCGGGGGCATTAACAAAGGAAATGGTGCAAACGATGAACCGTGACTCGATCATCTTTGCAATGGCCAATCCTATACCGGAAATTATGCCAGATGAAGCCAAAGAGGCAGGTGCTGCAGTTGTTGGAACTGGCCGCTCTGATTTGCCTAACCAGGTAAACAATGTTCTAGCATTTCCAGGAATATTCAGAGGTGCATTAGATGTAAGGGCTACCGATATTAATAATGAAATGAAATTGGCTGCTGTGGAAGCTATTGCAGGTTTAATTGATTGCAGTGAATTGTCCCCGGATTATGTAATACCGGGTCCGCTGGATAGTAGAGTGGTTCCGGCTGTTAGAGATGCTGTAGTGAAGACTGCCCAGGAAACAGGAGTTGCCCGAAAGGAAATCTTAAAGAGTGATTTGGTAAACCAATAATAATAGAATTTTTTCGCCCGCGGTTGGGATGTCTGGCTTGGTATCGGGACCAGAACGAACATAGAATTACTTGCTTGCGTCAATTACCTGTTTGGTCATTGATAGTCCATAAATAAGGGAGGATGATAACGATGAAAGTATACGAAGTAATTGAAACCAAGGAATTGTTCTGTGGTGAGATCATGGAAGACTATTACATCATTTATGAACAAACAGAGAATAAGGTTTTTGAAATGAAAGATAATTATCTGTTTCAAAAGGAAAGCTTTGTTGAAAGGACCATTAATATATATAAAGGAAATTCTAATTCCACTTTACAAAAAGTTCAAACATACCCTATTAAGGACATAAGAAATGTTCGCAAAATTATCGTAAATGACTTTCCGGGATTATTTAAAAAGGTTCAGTTTGCCAGTTGAAAAGGATTATACAATAAATTAGTACCTGCCCTCTGGCTGCGTTTAAAATAAAAATGAATGTGACAAGTCAATTTTATAGGAAGTTATTTAAATGAGGAAAAAAGGCAGTCTCTGTATTAGTGAGACTGTCCTTTTTTGTGCTCAGCTCTATGTTTAGTCTAAAGGAAAGAAACATATAGAATGCCATCTTCTCAAAAAGGATTTTGCATAAAAGCCCCGCCTTTATTTAATATCAGACCAGCCTGCACATTCATAAACCTTAAATAGTGGAAAAACATATTTACTATATGTATTATAGTTACACGTCTAACTGTGAAAAATAATATATCTAGGCTGTTTTCGCAAAGTTTGATGCTTATAAACTAGTTTTAATTACTGAGTTGATTGGAGTGGAAGGCACTTGATCCTCGTAAATGCTGCCGCATTTCCTTCGTGCGGTGTCTACTCGAAGGAGTTTATTCAATGT
>JAGGRA010000052.1:62033-76577 GCA_018613035.1 Pseudomonas sp. ISL-84
AATCTATACGAAAAGAGCCTATATCTAAAATGGCTTTACCAAAGAGTTCTTTGGTAATATTTCTGAAGTGATTTATAAAAAGGGGTGGAGTAATGATTCAGTTTGACAATGTGTCAAAACAGTATCCTGATGGTACTCATGCTGTTCATTCAATAAATTTAAACATAGAGGAAGGCGAGTTTTTTGTTATTATCGGACCAAGCGGATCGGGAAAAACAACTGCGTTAAAAATGATCAATAGGCTTATTCCTCTAACAGAGGGGACAATCCTGATCAATGGCAAAAGGGTAAGCGATTATGATATTCATGAATTACGCTGGGATATCGGATACGTCCTCCAGCAGATTGCTCTTTTCCCGCACATGACGATTGGGGAAAATATCGCTATCGTTCCGGAATTGAAAAAATGGGATCATGATAAAATTCAAAAGCGGATCGATGAGCTGCTGGAGATGGTTGGACTGGAGCCGGAAATCTATCGAGATCGCATGCCGCACGAGCTTTCTGGGGGACAGCAGCAAAGAGTGGGTGTGACGAGGGCGTTAGCAGCCAATCCGGCAATTGTTCTAATGGATGAGCCTTTTAGTGCGCTGGATCCATTGAGCAGGGAAAAGCTTCAGGATGACCTATTGCATCTTCAGCGGAAAATTAAAAAAACGATCGTTTTCGTAACACATGATATGAAGGAAGCTTTAAAGCTTGGTGACAGGATATGTGTGATGAAGGATGGAGAAATCATACAAATTGGTACTCCAGAGGACCTTCTTGCCAATCCTGTAAATGAATTTGTCCGAAATTTCGTTGGGGAAGAGCAGGGAATCACAATGTCAGGTTTTAATCTACATAATCTCATTTTGCAAGCATCAGAGAATGAAATTTCTCAAATTGACCGTACAATTTCCGCATCTACTTCAATGGATGAGACACTTAAAGAATTAGCAGAATATGATGAGCTTGTTGTTGAAGAAGATGGAAAAGTAATTGGAATCATCAACAGGCAGGCAATCATTCGCCAGTTGGCTGGCGAAATGCAAAAAGAGGTGAGATAAATGGGTACCCTCAGTTCTGTTTTTAATGAAAGAAAAGGCCAGCTTTTTAGTGTTCTGATTGAGCATATTCAAATTTCTTTAATTGCTTTATTTTTCGCCGTGTTAATAGCGATTCCGCTAGGGATTTATCTAACAAAAAAGAAAAAAATCGCAGAGGGGATCATTGGGGTTACAGCCGTTTTACAGACAATTCCTTCTTTAGCGTTGCTCGGACTGCTGATTCCTTTGTTTGGAATTGGCAAAGTGCCCGCCATTATTGCGCTGGTTGTATATGCACTGCTGCCTATTTTAAGAAATACATACACAGGCATTAAGGAAGTTGATTCCTCCATCCTAGAGGCGGCAAGTGCCATGGGAATGAATAGGCGAAAACGGCTCATGAAGGTAGAGCTTCCTTTAGCCATGCCAGTCATTATGGCCGGAATCCGCACGGCTATGGTGTTAATAGTAGGAACGGCTACTCTTGCAGCCCTTATTGGGGCAGGCGGCCTAGGGGAGCTCATACTGCTTGGAATTGACAGAAATAATACAACCCTTATCATTCTTGGAGCGATACCAGCCGCCTTACTGGCCATTCTTTTTGATATGCTTCTGCGCAGATTTGAGCATATGTCCTTTAAAAAGTCGCTAACTGCATTGGGTGTATTCATCGCAGCAATGATAGTGTTAATAGCCATGCCGTTACTGGCAAAAGAACCTGAAGAGGATATCGTCATAGGCGGAAAAATGGGATCTGAACCGGAAATCCTTATCAATATGTATAAGCTGCTGATTGAAAATGAAACAGATCTTAACGTAGAGCTAAAGCCTGGGCTAGGGAAGACTTCGTTTGTATTTAATGCTCTGAAGTCTGGGAGCATCGATGTTTATCCCGAGTTTACCGGAACAGCCATTGCTGAATTTTTAAAAGAAACAGCCGTGAGCACGGACCGGGGAGAAGTATATGAGCAGGCAAGAAAGGGGATGCAGGAACAGTTTAATATGGAACTGCTAAAACCAATGGCCTTTAATAATACATATGCATTGGCAGTACCTGATCAAATGGCCAGTGAGTTTCAGCTTCAAACCATTTCGGATCTTCAGACTGTCGAGCAAAATATTAAAGCAGGCTTTACACTTGAATTCTCCGATCGGGAGGACGGATATCGAGGCATTCAAAAGCTTTACGGCCTTGATTTTCCAACCGTACTGACAATGGAACCTAAACTTCGTTATGGTGCGATTGAAAAAGGTGAAATAAACCTGGTGGATGCTTACTCTACAGATAGTGAAATTGCCAGGTATAACCTTACTGTATTAGAGGATGATAAAAATCTATTTCCGCCATATCAAGGTGCACCTATGTTAAGAGAAGAAACTGCAGAAAATTATCCGAAATTGGTAAAAGCCTTAAACCAGCTTGGCGGGAAAATAAGCGATGAAGAAATGCGTGAAATGAACTATAAAGTAAATGTTGATGGTGCAAGTCCTGAAGAAACTGCCAGAGAGTTTTTAGAAAAAGAAGGATTGCTGAATTAGTAATGGAGAAACCGTTTGGAAAGAGTCCAAACGGTTTTCCTTATGGAATTCTAGTAAATACCTGTTATATAAAAGGGCAATAAACTATTTCCTTTCCTTGTCCATGTCATACGCCCCTTCGCTTTATAAGCGTTCGCATAATCTATTAATAAAAGTGAAAGGGGTGTTAAATATTGGGTTTGAATGTAACTGGGTTTAAGAAGATTACCCCGGTAAATGGGTTTGATAAGGCCGATCCAGACAATGCCATGCAAAATAATTACGCATGGTCTGTTGCTGAATTTGGAGAATACCTTTATGTTGGGACAGGCCGTAATATAGTGTATTCTGTGCTTTCGAGCGGTGCAGTAATTGGCGATATTGATGTGCCAGAGGAATTGACCCCAAAGAATCCTGATTTTAGCGGTGAGATTTGGCGTTATAAGAAAGATGGAAGCGAAAAGTGGGAGCGGGTCTTTAAAGATCCGTCACTTGGTGTTATCGGCTTCAGGTTTATGATTACCTACCAATCACCTTCAGGAGAAACAGCTCTATATGCGGGCTGTGCCACTTTTAGTCCGAATTTGCTTGTTTTGAAGTATACGGATGAGGAAGGTTGGCGTCCGCTGCCAGCTTTATTAGCGGGCGGGTCAACTAGAACAATGGTCGTTCATAACAATAAGCTATATTTGGCTGCACTGCCAGGGAATGAGCTGAATATATCCAATACGCTGCTATATGTAAGTGAAGATCCTGAGAAAGATGGCTGGGAGCAAATTGATTTAACAGGTGATCCTGAAAGAAATCCTCAAGGCAATGGAATTATCATGACTAGCTATAATAATAGATTGTATATTGGGACAGCCCTGCCTGAAGGATTCGAACTCTGGCGCTCAGAAGATGAAAATCCTAGAGCAAACAGCTGGATAAAAGTTGTTGACAAGGGAGCAGGCGATGCGAGGAATGAAGTGCCTTTAAGCTTGGAAATCTATAAAAATCACCTGTACCTTGGAACAGCAGTTTATTTTGGAATCTTCAGCCTAGACCCGAATGATAGACTTGTAACTCCAAAGGGATTTGACTTAATCAGAATTGACAAAGATGATAACTGGGAACTTGTCATCGGCAGCGCGCCTGTTGAACCGGCAGATCCGGAAACAGGTACACGTGGTCCGGCAATCAGCGGATGGCCATCAGGCTTTGGCAATATAGCTAATGGCTATTGCTGGCAGCTTAAAGAGTATAATGGCTCGCTTTATCTTGGAACATGGGACTGGACAGATCTTATTCCGCCGCTTCTGCCTGAAGTGCTCAAAAGCTTCGTAAATGAATATCCTCTTTTAAATTTAATACCGATCGAATGTTTGTCTGACATCTTCTTTGCATTAATTTCTCCGGCAACTCGTTTGACCTTTGGCTTCTCTCTATGGAAATCACCGGATGGTATTCACTGGTTCCCCGTTACGATAAATGGCCTTGGCAACCCGAAAAACTATGGATGCCGCAATCTGTTTGTCTCCGAAAATGGCAATCTCTATCTTGGTACTGCAAATCCATTTCAAGGTTGTGAAGTATGGGTGAAAGAGAAGTCTAACACGAAAGATCTGCTTACTGAAATGCTTCAGAAAAATCTTTCTACTCCCAAAGGCCACATCCTCCGACCTTCTAAAAAATCGAATTTGCTAGAATCAGCTTTATATCAAAATGGCTGCCTCTGGCAAAAGGAAGCGGCTCGCGTTAAGACTGGGTTAAGTAAAATGATCCAAAGCTTGGGGGATTCAGCCAGAGATCATAAACAATAAGGTTAGGAGCTGCATCCAATCATATATGAACAAAGAAATGAAAATATAAAAGGGGGCCTAAACCGCACATGCGTTTAGGCCCTCTTTTATAAAGCAGTATAAAGTTTCTGGTACTGCAGGTTTTAAAATGTCCTCTCACATCATACATTTTTTAAAGAAATGCAGGGGTGGTGGGGCAATGAATTTCGAAATGCAAAAAGCGAATCTGCTGGCGGAAAATATAAAGGATTTTATAGGCTTCATCCATAAAAATTTGGAGAACAATATCTTTTTTATGGATAGGGATAAATTATATCAAATCAAGCTGATTGTGGAGGATTATAAGTTTCATATTCTGGCAGATGAGCTGATAAGAATTAATCGGTTTACCTGGGATGAAAAGTACACGCATTATTTAGTGAATCAATTTAAAAAAGGGCTGAGCATTATTGATGAGTATGTAGAAAGAAATGATAACAGCTTATTCATGATGGCCGGTCGATTGTATACTTTAAAGAATCTTAGCTCCATTTTCAGGAAAGATTAAAAACAGTGGATATGAGGTGCTAAATGAAACCCGTAATTGGTGTTACTTCTGATTTACATGACCAGCTTCTTTCCCTTTCAATGGATAATATAATCTCATTAATAAACGCTGAAGCTGTTCCTATTGTGCTTCCCAATCTGTTGGATGAAGAGAATGCAGATCAATTAACTGAAACAATGGACGGTCTGCTTGTTACTGGGGGAGGGGATATTGATCCGATCCTTTTTGGAGAAGAACCACATCAAAAACTTGGAAATATCTGTCCCGAACGAGACGCTTTCGAAATAAGCATTATTCATAAAATGCTTACTCTTGATAAACCCATTTTAGCCATATGCAGAGGCTGTCAAATCCTTAATATTGCTGCTGGAGGAGATATGTATCAGGATATCTATACACAGCTGGACGGAACTCTGCTGCAGCATTCCCAAAAATCTCCTAAATGGCATGCTACCCATTATGTAAATGTAAACAAAGATTCACTATTGTACAAAATTGCCCAAAAAGAAAAATTTAAGGTGAATAGCTATCATCATCAGGCTGTTAGAAAAATGCCGGTAAACTTCGAAGTGTGTGCAATATCAAATGATGGAGTTATCGAAGCTTTTGAGAGTAAAAAGCATACCTTCGTCTTAGGTGTGCAATGGCACCCTGAATGCATGACCCAAAAGAAAGATGGTACGTCAATATCCATTTTTCATGCATTTGTCAGAGCTTGTATAAACAGAAAAAAGTAACCCGATTAAAAACAGATCAGCCTTTTCCTGGGCTGATCTGTTTTGGTAAAGATTTTATTGCTCTAATCCATGCTTTTTAACGACTGCTTCATTTTCAAGCATATCCCACATGCCTTCATCTTCCATTCCTAATCTCCAAAGTGCCAGGCCTCTTATGCCAAGGCGGTCTGCAAGTTCAGCTTTGGCTTTAATACTTGCCCGATTTTCGAACCATACCTCATGATTAACCCCGTTTGCATCTGTATAGGCGAACATCGGGGTTTGTGTTTCTTCATCAAAAATAATTTCTTTATTATATTGCTCCGCCAGTGCCATCGCACGGTCAAATGATGCATAGGCAGCACGGCCTGTTTCAAGGTTAAAATCAAAACCGAATACAGACACAGCCGCCACGATTTTTTCTTTCGGCATGACGGTCATCGCATAGCGCAGGACTCTCTCCATTCGCCCGATAGACACAACCGGTCCCGGACCGCTTCCAGGCCAGCCATGCTCGTTATAAAGCATAATGACAAATTGATCAGTTGGCTTATGAAGATTTGGATAATCAAATGGCTTCGCAAAAACACTCGGATCCTCTGGTCCTGTTTTGGATGGTACAGCGGTTGAGAAGAAATACCCCCGTTCATCAAAAACGCGGCCGATGATTTGGTATAACCGCGTTAAGCGATTTCGGTCCTCTTCCAGGACATCCTCGATATCAATATCGACACCATCTAAGCCATATCTTTCAACTAATCTGGCTAAATTTAAAGCAAAAGCATTCATATTCTGTTCAGATGAAACCAGTTCATGAACAACCTGCTTTGCCAGTTCAACTCCTTCTTCATATAAAAGGTTATGGACAGTAGCCAGCATTTTTACATTATTGCGATGGCCGATTCGGACTAGCTGCCGTACTTCTTCATCGGTGAATTCCCCAAACTTTTCAATGGTTGTTGGATTATCTTTGCTGATCCTAAATAAGAATAATCCATTCTGAGAGATATTCGCTGTGTTTGCCACAAAGGACTCATAAGAACTTGGCAATGTAGGGCCTTCTGATAAGGTGTAATAACCTAAAATTTGTAAAGTGGGCTCAGAGCCATCAAATGCTCTTAAGGTGGATACAGTTTTGGAAATCCATCCGGGATCCCCATTGAATAAAGCAACCTTATACCAATCTCCTTGAACACCAAGCAGTGGCAGCCTTGCTCCGCGGTCCATCTGGGCAATGGTATTAAAAGCAGTGCCTGGCCGCTGCCTTACATTCGCGTTGTCTGCACTGACGACCACCTCCGAATATACCGGGATCCTGAGTCTTTGGCCGATTGACAAATCCGCGCTTTCTAAATTATTCAAAACCACAATACTCTCGGCAGTGGTATTGTACCTCCGGGCTATTTCATATAAAGAATCTCCGGCTTTAACCACATATTCCGTTTGTCTTTCTTCACCATTTTTTGCTTCTGGAATAACGAAATTTTCTCCAACATAAATGATATTAGTCCGCAGTTGATTCGCTCTTCTTAATTCTTCAATGGTAACACCAAATCTCGCTGCAATCGTGTACAAGCTGTCTCCAGGCTGAACCATATAAGTATTTCGTTCATTGTGTACTGGAACCGCCAATGACTGGCCAATATAAATGGTATTTGTCGATAGGCGATTAGCATTTTTAATGCCATCAATATTTGTTTTGTATTTTAGCGCTATTGTATATAACGAATCTCCGGGCTGAACGATATAACGATCATTCATTCGCATCACATCTCCCTCACCAATGCATCTATATCTATATATGCATGGAGATGGGATTTTTGACAGTTATTTTTAGGCGGGTAAGGCTTCAGCTCCGGAAAATGTGCAGACCGCTATGTTGGTCGTTTGCATAGGAAATATTGCATCTCTCTTTTTATATTAAATTGCCTTATAATAAATGGAGTTTAATAACTTCAAAATTTGACCAGGCTTAGACTAAGATAAGGTCTGCAAAATTAGTTATTCCCAAAAAGTCTGTTCTCAATTTTAAATATGATAAAGCAGAGGTTGAGCATAATGGCGAAGCACAAGATATTAAGAATACTGGAAAAAGAATTAGTAGTTGCCCTTGGCTGTACAGAACCTGTTGCGATTGCTTTAGCAGCAGCTACGGCTAGGAGCTATGCAGAAGGGCAAATAATAAAGATTTGCTTAAAAGCCAGCGGTAATATTATCAAAAATGCTAAATCCGTCGGGATTCCTGGCATGACTTCGAGCGGATTGGATTTCGCGGCTGCCATCGGGGCGGTTGCTGGAGATCCTAATAAACAGCTTGAGGTTTTAAATGGAGTTAGCCCTGAAGGTGAGCGAACCGCGCTAAAACTAATAGAAGATGGCAAAGTAGTTTCCTGCCAGGCTGACACGCCGAAACGACTTTATATCGAAGTGAGTCTTAAAACAGATAAGCATACATCAAGAGTTGTTATTTCTGATAACCATAGTAATATTTCCTTAATAGAGGCTGATGGTAAGTTAATTTACCAGGGGGGATGCGAGAATATTGGGATCCAGTCGGATGAAGAGGAATTAATCTCTCTCTCAATTGATGAAATCTATGAATGGGTTCATGACACCGATCTTAGCTGCTTATCTCTTGTGAAAAAGAGTATTGAGCTAAATAGAATCATAGGAAGAGAAGGCCTTACGGGAGAGCACGGGCTAAAGGTCGGAAAAACAATCAGGGAAAATGTAAAGAAAGGCATTTTATCAGATGATATTGCCACTGCCGCGATGTCCTTGGCAGCGGCTGGGTCAGATGCTAGAATGGCAGGCTCTACTCTACCTGTCATGGCAAACACCGGGAGTGGCAACCAGGGGATAGCCGTCACCCTTCCAGTTGTTGCAGTCGCAGAGAAATTGCAGGTTACGGAGGAGAAGATGATTCGGGCGGTTGCACTCAGCCATCTTATTACAATTCATATAAAATCAAAGTTTGGCCGTCTTTCCGCGTTATGTGGTGTTACAGCAGCAGGAATGGGAGCAAGCGGAGCTATTGTCTATTTGCTGGATGGACACCTGCAGCAAGTCAAAGCGGCGATTCAAAACACAATTGGGAACGTGTCTGGAATGATTTGTGACGGAGCCAAGGCTGGATGCGCCATGAAAGTATCCACCTGTTCAAACGCTGCCGTACAATCTGCTTTGCTTGCACTAAACAATCAAGAAATTAAGTCCACAGATGGATTTATTCATGATGATGTGGAAAAAAGTATCGAAAGTTTTTGCAAGCTCGGAAATGAAGGAACTCATCATACAGACGAATTAATTTTGAAATTAATGATGGAAAAATAAGTTCACTAAGTTTCACACATTTAGATCCATAAGCCTATACACGTTAAAAAGTTTCAGCAAATATTTATCAAAAAGAATTTTGTGTAAAGGCCGCTTCTATAATGTAATGCTTTTGGGTAAGTCCGGAATTATATAACATCTTTTCAAAAGGCTGTTTCCGCAAACATTCTTGCTAATTACAACGTGGTTGGTAGTGGTTGACTTCCGCTCCAGGATGCTCAGCGAACCGCGGGGTGGGCGGTGTGAGCCTCCCACTGGACAAAAGCGCCTGTGGGGTCTCGCCTGTCCCACTTCTCCCGTTGGACTTTGAATAAGCATCTTCGAATCATCACTGCACGAAGGAAATGCGAATGAATTTTCGCGGGATTAGCACCTTGCGCTCCAATCAACCAACCTTTTTTGCTATACAAGAACAATAGTCTTTTAGAAAAGAGTCTTTCAAAAATAAAATTAAAAAGGAATGAAGTGAATTGAAGGAATATCCCAATCTAATAAAAATCAGGCAGAAATTTTACGCTCCAAAAATTGAGAATGCAGAAGCAGAAACAGCCAAAGAATTAAACCGCAAAGAGATATCAGAACGTATTCGTCCAGGTGCAAATGTTGCCATTGCGGTTGGCAGCCGCGGAATTGCCAATTTACAGACAGTGGTGAGGACAATAGTAACAAAAGTAAAAGAGGCAGGTGCGAATCCGTTTATTATTCCTGCTATGGGAAGTCATGGAGGCGCTACAGATAAGGGGCAGGAAGAGGTTTTGCACAGTTATGGGATTACTCCTGAAAAGGTTGGAGCACCCATTTGTTCTTCTATGGAAGTAGTTGAAATTGGAAGGACTCGGGACAGCATTCCCGTCTATATTGATAAATTTGCATCAGAAGCAGATGCCGTGATTGTTGTGAATCGAATTAAACCGCATACCAATTTCAAAAGTGAAATTGAAAGCGGTATCTGTAAAATGCTGACAATCGGTTTAGGAAAACATATAGGTGCATCACATATTCACAGTTTCGGTATTTATGGTTTGAAGAATCTCATTCCGGAGATGAGTCAAGTGCTCATTGAAAAAATGCCAATTTCTTTCGGAATTGCTATTATTGAAAACGCTTATGATGAAACTGCCTATATACAGGCGATTGAGGCTGAAAAATTGCTGGAAACCGAGAAGAAGCTGCTTTTAACAGCAAAGGAACTAATGGCCAGCCTTCCATCTGATAACATTGATATTTTAATAGTGGATGAGATGGGTAAAAATATAAGCGGGACCGGGATGGATACGAATATTATTGGCCGTATATATGTTAGGGGACAAGAGGAGCCTGATTCTCCTGATATCCGTTTTATAGGTGTTCTTGATTTGACTGAAGAAACGAATGGGAATGCTATAGGCATTGGTTATGCTGATTTGACCACTCGCAGGCTAACCGGCAAAATCAACTTTGACTATACATATACCAATGTAATTACTGCCGCTTTCCCACAGCTTGCTAAAGTTCCGATTACATTAAAAAACGATAGGGAGCTTATGGATGTGGCTCTAAAGTTTGTCGAGCCCAAAAAAGCAGATGAAATTAGAATGGTTAGGATAAAAAATACACTTGAGCTCGCAGAAATTGAGGTTTCAGAAGCATTATGGAACGAGTTGAAAAAGAATGATCGATTTGAATTATTGGTACCTGGCCCATACCCTATGGTTTTTAATCAAGATGGCTTTCTTATGAAACTAACGAGTTCTTTTAATTTAAAAAAATGACAAAAAGTCCTGAAAGAGTTTGACTCTTTTAGGGCTTTTTTGGACTCAAAACTGAAGTAATGCCAGAACAAACTATTTGGAAAAAGAATTAGGTATTAAAATTTTTAGTCCGCCCTTTATTGGTAACCTTAAGAAATGATCCCTCTCCGAAACATCTCTGCAATTGCTTGTGTCCGGTTTTGCGCACCTAATTTTTTGATGGCTGTTTTTATATATTGGTTGATGGTGACTTCACTGATAAACATCGAATCTGCCATTTCTTTTATGCTTTCCCCCCAGGAAATCCTCTTCATGACTTCCATTTCTCTTCGGCTTAATAGCTGCGGATCTTCCGGGCCATTTGTTTTTTCGAGTATCTTTCCTACCTGGCGCCCATATTTGGTAAAAGAGGCAACCAGCTGATCCGTTATGTTTACACCATCGTCAAACTCATTTGTACAAATGTATCCGATTGCGACGGAGCCAAAACATATGGGGGTTGCCAGGAATGAATTCACATTGGAGGTGGTTATGTATTTAATGTTTATTTGTTTAAGATACTCAAGCCCTGAACAATATTTGGCTTTTCTTTCATAAAGAGCTGAGTAAATGAGCGGCAGGGACCGGATATCATCCCGGATATCCCTGATATGCATTAATCCGATAGAAGTGATTGCAATAATTCCTTCTCCTATGAACCCTAAAGGGGAGTACCTGAATAAATAGGCGTTTTTAACAGGGAAGGTATTCATATAAACTTCAAGAATTTTATACAGCTTCTCTTCATGCGTGTCCACCTCTTCTAAAATCTGGATATTATCCAAAAAGGTAGGATCAATTGTCATATTATCACCTTCTTTATAGGGATATTATATATAGAAAATTATGAATATTCAAATTAAAAGTAAAGTAGTAAGCTTTAACTAGAGTCAATACTTATTCTTAGAGAGGAGGATCGCAAGGACCTGGCAAGTTTCACGAAAAAATGTAATCGCTTACAAAGATGAGAGTTGCTTAATGTCCGATTCAAAGGTGGAAACAAGCTCGCTTAAAAAGATGAGGAGGTAGAACGTATGTCATCCAATCAAAAATCGAACTCTCTCACGGATCTTGATGCAGTAATCGTAGGGGCAGGCTTTTCAGGACTGTATATGCTTTATCGTCTGCGTGAGGCAGGTTTTTCAGCGCGTGTGTTTGAAGCAGGCGATAATGTAGGCGGAACATGGTATTGGAACAGATACCCCGGTGCCCGCTGTGATGTTGAAAGCATCTATTATAATTACACTTTTTCTGAAGAGCTTCTGAAGGAATGGAACTGGTCCGCCAAGTACGCAGAACAGCCTGAAATCTTGAGCTACATAAATTTTGTGGCAGATAAGTTTGCTCTTCGTAAAGATGTACAGTTCAATACTCGCGTGCTTTCAGCCCAATTTGATGAAAAGAGAAACAGATGGAATGTCCAGTTAAATAATGGTGAAACTGTATCTTCTCAATATTTTATTACAGCTGTAGGCTGCTTGTCAGCGTCCAATGTACCTAAATTTAAAGGTTTGGAATCATTTAAGGGTGAATGGTACCATACTGGCCACTGGCCTCATGAAAAAGTCGAGTTTAACGGAAAACGTGTTGGTATTATTGGAACCGGCTCCAGTGGCATACAAGCCATACCAGTCATTGCAAAGGAAGCGCAGCACCTCACAGTATTTCAGCGAACTCCGCAGTATAGCAGCCCAGCCAGAAATGTGCCGAACGATCCTGAATACCTGAAAGATATTCGCAAAAATTACAGTGAAATCAGAGAAAAAATGCGTCATTCCATAACCGGCATACCTGAAACCCCTCGAAATATCTCAGTGTTTGACGAAACCCCAGAAAAACGGCATAGGGTGTTTGAAGAAGCCTGGCAAAAAGGAGGACTTCTTTCCCTGACTTACACATATAATGACTTGTCCGTAACTCCAGAAGCAAATGAAATTGTGGCTGAGTTCATCCGCTCGAAAATCCAGGAAACAGTCCAAAAGCCGGAGGTGGCGGAAAAACTACTTCCAAGATTCTATTATGGCACGAAACGCACGATTATTGATACCGATTATTTTGAAACGTATAACCGTGATAATGTGTCGCTGGTTGATGTCAAAAAAGCGCCGATCCAGGAGATCACAGCTTCCGGTGTGAGGACTGCAGATGCTGAATATGAGCTTGACATGATTGTGTTTGCCACAGGGTTTGACGCCATGACCGGCCCGCTGTTTAAAATGGATATCCGCGGAAAATATGGCGTCTCTCTGAAAGAAAAATGGGCGGGGGGTTCCCAGACAAGGACATACCTCGGGCTTGGTACAGCAGGCTTCCCGAACATGTTCATGCTGACTGGACCTGAGAGCCCATCCGTGCTGAGCAATATGATGGTATCCATTGAGCAGCATGTGGAATGGGTATCCGATTGCATTAACTATTTACACGACCATAACCAGGCGGTCATTGAGGTTAAGGAAGAAGCGGAAAATACCTGGAGCAAGCATTGCCGGGAAATCGCCGACCAAACCCTATTCACCAAAACGGACTCCTGGTATATGGGTGCAAATATTGAAGGAAAAGCGCGGGGCTTCCAAATCTATCTTGGCGGAGTTGGGACATACCGGAACATCTGTGATGAAGTGGCAGAAAAAGGCTATGAAGGTTTCACCTTGACTAGCGCAGAGAAAAGCGCTGTGAACTAAGGGAATCATGGATAGGGCAAGCTTTAGCCTTACCCATAACTAATAAATATTTAAGGGGGAAAAAGAATATGGCATTAGATCCGCAGGCAAAATTTTTATTGGAACAAATGGAGGCAATGGGTGCGCCGCCAATGAGCTCTCTTACACCAGAAGAAGCAAGGCAGACTACAGATTTTAGTGCGCTGGCAGGAGAGCCTGAGGAAGTAGGAAAGGTTGAAAACAAAAAAATTTCGGGGCCAGGCGGAGACATCCCGGTCAGGATTTATACGCCAAAAGGGGAAGGACCATTTCCCGCACTAGTTTACTATCATGGCGGAGGCTGGGTCATTGGTGACCTGGAAACAGTCGACGTGCCATGCCGGCTATTAACAAATCTGGCCAATTGTGTGGTAGTTTCAGTGGATTACAGATTGGCTCCAGAGCATAAATTCCCGGCAGCGGCAGATGATTCATATGCAGCAGCCAAGTGGGTGGCGGAAAATGCAGCTTCGATTGCTGTAGATCCGAGCCGGATTGCAGTAGGCGGCGACAGTGCCGGCGGAAACCTCGCAGCGGTTGTTGCCTTGATGGCAAGAGATAAAGGTGAAATTTCACTTGCTTATCAAATGCTCATCTATCCAGTAACCAACCACTCCTATGCAACTGAGTCTTATACTGAAAATGCAGATGGCTATCTGTTAACGAAAGACAGCATGGTCTGGTTCTGGAACCATTATTTACAAGATGAAGAGGCCGGAAAGAATCCGTATGCCTCACCGCTGCAAGCAAAAGACCTAAGCGGACTTCCTCCTGCATTAGTTCTCACAGGGGAATTCGACCCGCTCCGCGATGAGGGCGAAGCCTATGCACAGCGCCTGAAAGAAGCAGGGGTACCAGTCGAAGCGAAACGCTATGACGGCATGATTCATGGCTTCTTCTGGATGCCGGGAGCTCTCGAGCAGGGAAGAAAATCCATTGAGCAGGCGGCAGATGCATTAAATCGAGTTTTTCAGGGCAGTGTTGCGTCTAAATAGCAGAAAGGGAAGGACACTTCATTGGGGAGTGTCCTTTCCTTTTGGTTTTTGCAGGGGAGATAATTGAATATCGTAGACGAAACTCGGTGAAGCGGCTAACAAAGATTTCATGGAACCAAGCAAAGCGAAAAAGGTCGCCATAGAGCTGTCATGACGAC
>JAGGRA010000053.1 GCA_018613035.1 Pseudomonas sp. ISL-84
GCCGTATACCGAACGGTACGTACGGTGGTGTGAGAGGTCGGGGGTTAGTCACCCCCTCCTACTCGATTTTTCCTAATATTAATCCGGCAAATGCAAATAAAATGCCACCCGCATAGGTGAAAATTAAATATGTAACAGCTTGTTTCTTCTTTTTTCCCTCCAAAAGCTCAAATGTTTCAAATTTAAAGGTTGAAAAGGTTGTAAAAGCCCCCATAAAACCGACACCCAGAAGCAAAAAAAGATTTTCATTAAAATCCAAACCAATTAACAATCCTAATAAAAAAGACCCTAACAGGTTTACAGCCAGAGTACCAGCCGGAATATCTGATGTAAATTTCCTTTTTACATACAGAACAGTCAGATATCTGCTGATTGCTCCAAGGAAACCTCCTGTAGCCACCCATAGAAAATTAATCATGGCTGGCCGCCTCCTTTTTACCTAAGCCCGCATGATAACCTGCAAATGCAGCGGCAAGTCCCCCAACTAAACTGATTGAGATATAAAGAAGTGCTTTTATATAGGCCTGTTCATCAATTAGCATAACTGTCTCATTGCTTAAGGTGGACAAAGTGGTAAAAGAACCTATGGCCCCTGTTCCAATTGCCAGCCGCCATTCATTTGTAAGTCGTTTTTTCCTTATGACAAGTGAAGTAAAAAGTCCAAGAATGAACGCTCCTGCAAGGTTTACGATTAACGTTCCGAACGGGAAACTGCTCCCCAAAGCATGGGTGGACTGTTCAGAAATAACATACCTTAAAAGGCTTCCGGCCATGCCCCCCATTCCTATATAAATGAAAACTTTCAAAATGACCATCTCTTTCATTATGGCTTTCCAACAATCATTTTAGCATCTTTTTATTGGAAAAAATATTGAATAACAAAAAATGTTATAGGAATCCTAAGGATGAAAAAACAGAAAAGGAGTGAATAAAAATGCTAAAGCGCAAAGCGATTCTTGCTGGTGCTCTGACAGCTGTGGTACTTGCAGGATGTGGGATGAATGACACTGATATGAATGAAACAGCACAGCGAAACAGAGATTTGAGCCAGCCGACCAAAGTTAATGATAGCAATTACGGGGAAAATGGGCGTACAACAGAACCGGGGATTGATCTGACCCGTACCCGTACAGAAAATCAAAAAAGAGAACAATCCCCTAGAATGAGGGTTGCTGATAAAGCTGCCGAGAAAATCACAGCCATCCCTGAAGTTGAAACAGCAAACGTGATTGTTACAGATAATAATGCCTACGTGGCTGCACGATTGGATAATGGAAATGGGAAATTGACAAGAGATATTGAAGGTAAAATAGCCGATCAAGTAAAGTCTGTCGATCAGGATATCGATAATGTATATGTTTCAGTAAATCCTGACTTTTATGATCGAATGACTGGATATACGGACGATATCCGCGGCGGACAGCCGGTAGAGGGATTCTTTGATGAGTTTAACGAAACCGTACGCAGAATTTTTCCGACTCAAAGATAGTATGTATTAAAGAAGAAAACGGCCGTATTTATACAGGCCGTTTTTCTTCTTATTATTAAGCATTCTGGAAATAATCTTTGTAAAAGCCGCTTACTTTTCCAGAGTTATCTAATATAAAATAGAATTCTTCGGTTTCATTTTTAACATCATAAACTTTTCCTGCTGTCAGTGCTCTGTCTACAATGTATTTTGCTGCATCTGTATGCACGCATTTTACTTTTTTTACTGTATCGCGTTCATGCCATGTTAAATGAATCAAAACTGCCACTCCTTCTTATTCTGCCTAACCAGCTTGCTTTATATAATTCATAGACAAGCCCCGTTATTAAATATTATAAAGAATACGAGCTGTTGTCTGCAACAGGATTCTCTTTAAACGATGGCAAAACCTTCATAATTTTCCGGAATCGTTTAATTCGTTCCGTATCGAAAGTATATACTTCTCCGGTTAAAATGTTTTTTAATGTAACATAGGTAATTTCACAGATATGATCTATTCGTACAAATTCCAAATGTTCGTAGTGCTCATTATCGTACTCCACTTCATAAAAGCCATTATCTGCAATTATATTCATATGATGACCTTCTTTCTAAGATGATGGCAAAGGTTATTTACCACGTACTTAGCCTGTTTCAAACATCAAATGAATATTTTTGCATTAAATCCTATCATATTTTTTCCCATTCACTTAAATACATCGGTTTTAAATCTGGCTTTGAGTTGCCATTTAATACAGCGATATACTCCAATGAATGGCCATCCGGATCATAAAAATATACTGAAGCAGCGGGCATCCAAGGATGAACTATGGGTTCTATTGGTGGAAGTCCGAAACTTTCCCTTGCTTCAATGTTTTTTTCTTTTAAAAATGGAATAACCCCTTTCAGTTTCTCAGGTGAAACAGAAAAAGCAATATGATTCCGCCGGATTGTAGTATCTTTTGTTTCCCATATGCCAAGCATATTTTCTTTGTTTTCTCCCAGGAAAAAGAATGCTGCTCTTCTATCCTCAATTTTGTATGCCATTGTAAAACCCAGATTTTCATAAAAGTGAATGTTTCTTTCCAAATCGGATGTATCCAAATGCGCTTCATACAGTTTTGCTCCCTGCATTTGTAAGGCCCCCTTTTTATTTTCTGCTTTTATTATAAAAAAAAGAGTTGGCAGCGATATACAGAGAAAAGGATGAACATCAGCTCATCCTTTAGTCTTAGTGTTATTAAGCATCCAGGTTTATTTTTACTCCAAGTTTCACCAGCTGTTCTTCAAGCTTTTTAAAATATTCTTCACTGACTCTGCCTCTTGCCCCTCGAAGAATCTCCAGTGCATAATGGTCAGGCGGAGGCAGTTCTCCCTTTTTATTATAAACGTGGAATGTTAACACATCGGAGTACAAATCCTCGCCAACTTGCACATTTACAAACGCTGGCCGGTACCATTCACCATAAAAGCCTTCTCGATGGAAGAGATATTCAACCGCTTGATACGGGAGCTTATAAAGAATTCCCTCGGTCACTCCTCCATCCTCTACAATATCAGCTCTTCCGCCATCGTCACGTGAAAATAAATATTGCATGGAATAACCTTTTAGCAACCCGCCGCCAACGACAGACTTGAAATGCTGATCAACACTTGCTAACCTAAATCGTTCATCGTCCATGCATGACCCATATGCAAAGTAGAACGTTTTTTCAGGTTTGTCCTTGATTAAGCGATGGAGCTTCCAGTCTCCGTTCAAGATCGGTTCAGCCAGTAAATCATCCCTGTTGGAAACATAAACAAGTGCATTGACATCTCCAGTATCGGTATGGACAGTCTGCTCGACTCTGTCGTATAAATTGTCTTTTCTGCCTGGTATGTAATCTTCCAGTTCATCCAGATCAGAGAAATGATCAAGATGAACTTCATAGAGTTCTCCATATACCTTTTGGTCAAGCGATGCCTTCATGGAGGGATAGCCAAGTCCTGTATCATATAATTCCCCGTATACCCATGCCTGCTCGGCAATACAGGGACTCTCTTTTAAAACAAAATGGTTCGATTCATGCTTTCTTAATGTTCCGTAAACAAATAGCTTCTGTGCTGTCATTCGTTATGATCCCCCTTATTCCTCTCTGCTAAATCCGAATTTGTTTACTATACTACCATTTTCTGAAGATTCTTTCCAAAAAAAGACGGAGAAAGATTCTCCGCCCGTTCAGGATTGGCACTGGCAAACTTCCAAATTTTTAATGATTGGAAGCTTGCAGACCAGTTCGTTTTTACGATTTTGAAGTAGTTGAGGCTGCCTTGCTGATTCAAAATCCTTTTGTTTTAGTTTATTCAAAGTTTCCATTACATAAATTTCATCATACATTTCTATAACGCTCCCTTCTTCTCATCTTTAATCTCATTCTATCCTTTCTCTTTTTGTAAAGCATTGGCAGAGGGAATGAGATTTTTTGAGACTTTTGAATGAGAGAAGGTTTAGTTTCCAAAAAAAGCCCTGTTGATACTCGACTGGGAGGCCAACAGGGCTTTTGTGAAAAATTATTTTAATGTATTGGCTTTTTCAATTACTTCTTTTGCTTGTTCCCGCAAACGGAACTTTTGGATTTTACCTGAAGCGGTCATTGGATAAGCATCGATAAATTCAATATAGCGCGGAATTTTATGACGTGATATTTTACCTTTGCAATACTCACGCAGTTCTTCAGCTGTTACTTCTTCACCTTCTTTTAAAATAACCCAGGCGACTGCTTCCTCTCCATAAACAGCATCCGGAACACCTACTACTTGGACATCAAGAATGGCTGGATGTGTATAAAGGAACTCTTCTATTTCGCGGGGATATATGTTTTCTCCGCCCCTGATGATCATATCTTTAAGCCTGCCTGTAATCTTGCAATATCCGTTTTCATCCATTACGGCCAGGTCTCCTGTGTGGAGCCAGCCTTCTTCATCAATGGCTTCTTTTGTGGCATCAGGATTCTTGTAATACCCTTTCATAACATGGTAGCCCCTTGTACACAGCTCCCCCTGTACCCCGCGGGGCACTTCCTTATTAGTACCCGGCTCCACGATTTTTACTTCTACATTTGGCAGGGCTCTGCCAACAGATTCGACCCTCACCTCGATTGGATCATCTGTTCGTGTCTGGGTAATGACTGGAGAAGATTCTGTCTGGCCATAGGCGATCGTTATTTCGCTGGCGCCCATATTTTCGATAACACCTTTCATGACCTCAATTGGGCAATTGGAGCCCGCCATTATGCCTGTACGAAGGCTGGATAAGTCATATTTGCTGAATTCCGGATCATTAAGCTCTGCAATAAACATAGTCGGAACCCCGTGCAAACCTGTACATTTCTCATCCTGTACCGTCTGAAGAACTGCTTTGGGACTGAACTCCTGAACGGGAACAATGGTGGCCCCTACAGATACACATGCCATCGTTCCAAGTACGCATCCGAAGCAATGGAAGAACGGAACCGGGATACATAATCGGTCATCTTTTGTCAGGCGCATGCAATTGGCGATGTTATAGCCATTGTTAACAATATTAGTATGGGTTAGCATAACGCCTTTCGGAAAGCCTGTCGTTCCCGATGTATACTGCATATTTATGGCATCATCGGGTTCTAGAGTCTCCATACGCTGATTTAGGTCTTCTTCGGTGACGCATTCACCCATTTTAATAATATCATCCCAGCAGAATGCGCCAGGGAAGCGTTTTTCGCCCAGGACAATGACATTTTTTAAGAAAGGCAACCGCTTGCTTTGCAGCTTTCCCGGCTCAGATGTTTTAAGTTCCGGAACAATGCTATATAGCATTTCTATGTAAGAGGTATCTCTATAATTTTCCATTAAAACAATGGTTGTTGTATCAGATTGTTTTAAAAGATATTCAAGCTCTGCAGTTTGATAGTTTGTGTTAACTGTTACGAGCACAGCCCCCATTTTACCTGTTGCAAACTGGCATGTCAGCCATTCCGGCGTGTTAGTCGACCATGCTGCAATATGTTCCCCTTTTTCAAGGCCCAGCTTCATAAAACCCTTTGCTGCAAGCCGGCAATATTCATCAAACTCCCTGTAAGTCATCCGCAGCCCTCTGTCCGCATAGACTACAGCTTCATGATTGGGGTGAAGGTTGGCTTTCTCCTCGAGGAGCTTCCCTACTGTGAGATTTAACAATTCCGTCATCCAGAAATCCTCCTTAGAATTTGATCTAATCCTTATGCAGAGATTCTTCTATGATGTCAAAATAAAACGCTTACATTGTATATTATCATATATTGCTGAATATTCAATATTTTCGTATATTAATATTCTTATGATGTTAGAAACCTGTGCTGGCAGGGTTTCGGAATAAAATATGGAGAAAAATATTTGTGGAGTTGAAGGTTGATGATTTAAAGATATTTATCTTTGGGAGCAGGATGCTTTAAGGAAGAACATGTTTGGGGTGGATTAATATTTGATAAGGGGTCTGCGGGAATGAATAAAGGAACTGGAGAGTATATGAGGTCGATTGAGCCGTACAAATACACTTCAGGCACGGTTGTAATGTTCAATTGCCCGCCCAGAAATCCTCCAGGCACAGGCGAAATTAAACAATCATAAGCTCCCAAAAAAAAACTGCTCCAAACTAAAGAGCAGTCTGATAAAAACTATTATTAATTTAATATTTTAATATAAAAAGTCCGGGTTCTGGGGCCATCGAATTCGCAGAAGTAGATTCCCTGCCATGTTCCAAGAAGCAATTCTCCTTCTGCAATGATAACATGCTGGGAAGAGCCGACTGTGCTTGCTTTCATGTGGGCAGCAGTATTGCCTTCCATGTGGAGGTCTTCTTTATGCTCCCAGGGATAAACTTCTTCAAAACGCCTGATCATGTCTGTTTTTACATCCGGTTCGGCATTTTCATTTATGGTAATCCCGGCAGTTGTGTGGGGGCAATAAATGACTGCTGCCCCTTCCTTTAGACCGGATTCTGCTATGAATTTCTGTATTTGGGATGTTATTTCATAAAACTCATCCCGCATTGAGGTGTTTATTGTAAACTTGTTTAACAATTGCTCTTCCCCCTTATAAATAGCTTGATCCAAAAAGGTTTACTTCTTTTTCAAGTGAAGGTGCAAACTGAACGGCAAAAGGCCTTTCTCCGCGAGTATCTAAAACTTCAGCTGCCTTGCTTTCTTTATGTAATGGCTGGCAAAAGACAATTTCTGCGGAGCCAGCCTGAATAGAAGTTCTTTTTTCATTTTGGCTGCTGGTTTTGTAGGTACCCATCATTTTAAATGGAAAAAGCCTGGTCCACTCTTTTGCAGATTTATCACTGTCTTTTGCCGCTATAAATATGGCTTGAATATGAGCATTTTCGAGCTTTTCATCCAGCATTCCCAGTTTCTTCAATTCTTCAAATCTCATCTCGTCTACCATTCCCCAATCGATAAAAAATGGATAAGCTTGGTTTGGATTATTCTTAATAAAAAGCATACTCCAAGAAATCGTACTGCCATCTTTCCGCTTTCGGCTGCCCTGGAATATTGGATGCGTTTCACATCCCTTATTTTCAAGTTCTCTTTGCAGCTCGTAAATGTTATTCGTTCGGAAACAAATTTGACCGACGCCTTCCCCATTTTGAAGGTCTTGAGTAAGCTGCGTGATAAGGGGGTTATCTGACTGAGCAGCAATTTTATTATTCTCGATAGAGAGAAATTCCAGGTAAGAATGGCCGATATACAGGAGACTATTATAAGAACCCCAGTTTTCATGGCTGCCGCCCATAACAGCGTGGTATCCATGGTTCTTCCAGCCAGTCACTGCTTCTGCTGGATGGGCGCCAGTAAAATGGACGATATGATCAAGCTTTAATTCCATTAGAAACTCCTCCTTTATACGCTCTCTGTTAAATAAATCATACAAGTGTTGCCTGGGCCCGTCCAATATAAGGCATCCATGTATCGAGGTGAAATCCATGTAATCAGAATGAAATATAAAATTTTAAATTATCGGCTTCACAAATCTTAAGAAAACCTTTACAATAAATAAAAAATAGAATATTCAATCCATTTACCAGGAGGTATGCAGAATGAAAATTATGAGTAATGAACAGTTGGTCGTCTCGTATCGTGATGCATTGAAGTCAGGGTCTGAAAAGGAATGGATTAGGATATTAAAAACCGAGATTCAAAAACGGGGCTTAAAGCCGTTTAAAGAGTAGCGGTTCTATATTTTATCAGTTTGCTAAATACTTAATTTGAAAGTTAGAAGCGGGAGCTATTCCCGCTTTTTTTAATGCCTGCGCATGCTGTCATTTAGCTTATTAGCATGCTTGATATTTTTGTATTCTTCTTCGGTAAGTACTCCCAGTTTCTTCAGTACCGCAGAATACTGCAGTATTTTCATTTGCCGTCTCCGCATGTTTCTCACCTGCTTTTTACTAATATAATATTCACAACAAGTACAATGTTTCCTTGAGGCAAAATTATTTTCCTAAATAAAAAACAGAGCGGATTTATTCCGCTCTGCTGGGTTTATTAGGCTTCAAAAAGAAGGCTTTCCGGATCCTCAATTAGTTCTTTAACCCGTTTTAGGAATGTAACTGCTTCTTTTCCATCCACAATTCGGTGGTCATAGGATAGCGCAATATACATCATTGGACGATTTTCCATTCGTTCTGCATCAATAGCCACAGGCCGCAATTGAATCGAGTGCATTCCAAGAATACCAACCTGCGGGCCGTTCAGGATTGGTGTTGACATCATAGAGCCAAAGATTCCGCCATTTGTAATGGTGAATGTTCCTCCTTGAAGGTCTGATAATGCTAGTTTATTGTCTCTTGCTTTTGTGGCAAGATCCATTATATCTTTTTCGATTTCTGCAAAGTTTTTGCGGTCTGCATCGCGAACAACCGGGACTACAAGTCCTTCTTTGGCTGATACAGCAATACCGATGTCATAGAATTTCTTTAGGACTATTTCATCCCCTTGAATTTCAGCATTCAGGAATGGGTTTTTCTTAAGAGCAGCAACAACCGCTTTTGTGAAGAATGACATGAAGCCAAGCTTAACATCATTTTCTTCAAGGAATTTATCTTTGCGTTTTTTACGAAGGTTCATAACATTTGTCATGTCAACTTCATTGAATGTTGTCAGCATTGCAGCTGTTTGCTGTACTTCAACAAGACGGTTTGCAATGGTCTGGCGGCGGCGTGACATTTTTATTCTTTCCACCTCTTTGCCGCTTGTTTCCTGTGAAGCCGGCTTGGCTGGTGCCGCTTGTTTCGATGGCTTTGCGGGCTGCTGTTTGGTCTGTTCAGGATTATAGGATTCAACATCCTGAGCCCTTACTCTTCCAAGTGGATCAGCAGTAGGAACCTGGCTTAGGTCGATCCCCTTTTCTCTTGCCAATTTACGTGCTGCCGGAGAAGCAATCGGGCGCTGGCTGCTTCCTTTTTCTTCTGCAGCAGGCTGTTCCTGTCCGTTTGGTTGTTCAGCTTTAGGTGCTGCTTTTTCTGTTTTTTCTGCAGGCTGTTCTTCTGCCTTTTCAGGTGCAGGAGATGCCTGTCCGCTTTCATCGACAATGGCGATTGTTTCGCCTACGTTTACGGTATCTCCTTCTTGTGCTTTAATTTCCTTTAATACACCGCTATGCTCAGAGATAATTTCTACATTTACCTTATCTGTTTCCAGTTCAACCACATAGTCACCTTTATTGACAGTGTCACCTGGCTGTTTAAGCCATTGCGCTACTGTACCTTCTGTAATTGATTCAGCCAATTCTGGAACTTTTATTTCTGCCACCTTAATTTCCTCCTTCTTGCTTGCGTGTTAATGCTTCATCTATAATGCGAGCCTGCTCTTTTTTATGAACGGTTGGATCACCTTCTGCAGGGCTTGATCTGCGTCTTCTTCCAATATACCTTACATCAATTCCGCTGCCGGCGATTTCTTTCAGCCTTGGCTCGGCAAAATTCCATGCTCCCATGTTCTTTGGCTCTTCCTGAATCCATACCATCTCTTCTACATTCGGATAGCGTTTTAAGATTTCTTTGATTTGAGCCATTGGGAAAGGATAAATCTCTTCCACGCGTAAAATGTGGAACCATTCCTGATCTTCATAGTTTTTCAGGTTTTCCGCCAGATCAATGGCAATCTTACCTGTACCGAGAATGATCCGCTTTACCTTTTCAGGATTGCTGCCTAATCCAGGCTGTTCCAGAACGGATTTAAATTCACCTTCGCTTAATTCAAGTCCGTTTGAAGCAACTGATGGATTGCGCAATAGACTTTTAGGAGACATAATCACTAGTGGTCTAACTTCCTCTTTCCCTAAGATGGCTGCCTGTCTTCTTAAGATATGGAAATACTGTGCTGATGAAGTAAGGTTAGCGACTGTCCAGTTATTTTCTGCAGCAAGGATCAGGAATCTCTCCAGACGGGCACTGGAATGTTCAGGTCCCTGGCCTTCGTATCCATGAGGAAGAAGCATGACAAGACCTGATTTTTGTCCCCATTTCGCACGGCCTGCCGCGATAAATTGATCAAACATGACCTGGGCGGCGTTAGCAAAATCACCATACTGTGCTTCCCAAAGCACGAGAGTTTCTGGCGCGAAAACATTATAGCCATACTCGAAGCCCACAACTGCCGCTTCTGATAACGGGCTATTATGAACAGCAAAAGAAGCTTTGGCAGAAGACAGCTTGTGCAGCGGTGAATAGGATTTACCAGTCGTATGATCATGAAGTACTACGTTCCTCTGTGCAAACGTTCCTCTTTCTGAATCCTGGCCAGTCAATCTGACAGGTGTTCCATCAGATAAAATAGATGCAAATGCCAATGTTTCAGCAAGTCCCCAGTCTATTTTTCCGTCACCTTCAAGCGCTTCCATTCGGCGTTTCAAAATTTTGCCGAGCTTGTCAAACACTTTGAAATCCTCAGGCCATGTTAATAGCTCTTCATTGATCTGCTTAAGTGTCTCAATCGGAACGGCTGTTTTTATCATAGGAAGACCCTTCTCCACTGTTTCAGGCGGATTGGATGGCTCAGCTTCCTTTTTTTCTTTTGGCACTTTTTCGTTTGCTGCTTTCATTTTCTCTAATACAGCATTTTGAATACTTACCGCTTCTTCTTGCGAAATAGTATTTTCCTTCAAAAGCTTTTCTGCATAAAGTGCTTTCACAGTAGGGCGCTCGCGGATGATATTATACATCAGCGGATTGGTGGTCATGGGCTCGTCCATTTCGTTATGCCCGAACCTGCGATAGCCAATTAAATCAATCAGGATGTCTTTTTGGAATTTTGCGCGGTACTCACACACGATCCTTGCGGCCGCAACTACAGCTTCCGGTTCATCTGCATTCACGTGGAGGATAGGCATTTCATAGCCCTTTGCAAGATCGCTTGCATATCGGGTTGAGCGTGAATCATGTGACTCAGTCGTAAATCCGATTGTATTATTCGCAATAATATGGATGGAACCGCCGGTATTATATCCTGTAAGCTGTCCAAGATTTAGTGTTTCTGCAACAATTCCCTGGCCGGGGAATGCGGCATCACCGTGAATGATAATTCCCAATGCAGAGCTAGGATCTACTTTCGGATATCCAGGCTGAGATCGATCATCCTGTGAAGCCCTTGTGAATCCTTCTACAACGGAACCAACGAATTCCAGATGGCTCGGGTTATTTGCTAATGTAATTCTGGCAATGGTTGTGTTCTCATCTTTTATTTGCTTATCAAGTCCAAGATGGTATTTCACATCACCTGTCCAGCCGTAGTTTATCCCAATGGATCCTTCGGATGGAACCAGCTCTTTGTTAGGCGCATGCTGGAATTCTGCAAAAATCATTTCATATGGCTTTCCTAGCACATGGGCAAGCACGTTAAGCCTTCCGCGGTGAGCCATTCCGATATTAATGGTTTTTGCTCCATCAGATACGGATTCAGATACGATTTCATCCAATAATGGCACCATTGTGTCAAGGCCCTCTATTGAGAATCGTTTTTGGCCGACAAAAGTTTTATGAAGGAATTTTTCAAACTCTTCTACTTCAGTAAGCCTTTTTAAAACTTTGACTTTCTCTTCCTTTTTCATGGTAAGCTTATGGCTGTTTGCACCTATTTTTCTGCGCAGCCAATTTTTTTCGTTTTCATCGTAAATATGCTGAAATTCAAAGGCAATAGGCCCCATGTAAGCGCTCTTAAGGAACTCAATGGCTTCTAAGCCATTTCGCAGCGGATATGTTGCATCCTTCGTAATAAGACCTGCAGGAATTTCTTTTAAGTTACTTTCAGTTAATCCATATTTGGATAGTTCAAATAGTTCATTTTCAGGTTTATGGTTTCCCAATGGATAAATATCCGCAGCCAGATGGCCATACGTGCGAATATTATCAGCGAGGCGAATCGCTGCAAGTGTCTTTTCAAGCTGCCCGGTATTTAAGGCTGCATCCACTTGGTTTGAAGGTTTCGAGTACCCTTCATCTTGTACTGGGGCCCCATTTCTTTCAAAGTACTCTTTCATCTCCGGATCCACTGAACCCGCGTCCTCTAAATATCTCTCATATAATTCAATAACATAGCCAAGGTTGGGGCCATGAAATCCTTGTTCAAAAGGTCCCTCACCATTAGATGGCTTTTTCATGGAAAATTACCTCCATAACTGTTTTTAAATAAATAATTCAATACAATTTTGTCCTCTGATACCATTACCCTTTATAAAAATGAATTAACGTTTTATTTTTACGAATAATATTATTTTTCAGAGGATAAAACGTTTCCACAGCTATTCTAACACGGAAAATCTTGTTGTACAAAGATTAAAACATGAATATAGTGGAAAACTATTAAAAATTTTTTTGGTGAATTACTTATATTAATAAAATGATTTGTTAAACTATGTACATTTATTAAATAAGAAAAAACTGGGCAATATTTTTATCACAAAAATAAAAAAAGCCGATTTTTTATCGGCTTTAAAAAGTCTCCACTAGGTTAATATAAATTTGTTTAACCGCATTTGGGTTCTTTCTGTTTTCTTTCAGGGAAGATTCAATTACTTCTCTTGTATCAACCGGAAAATCAACGTGGCCGCAAGTGGTGCATTTTTGAAACGCTGTACCTGAAATGTTAACCTCAATTCCGTCTTCCGTTTGGAAAACCGCTGGTCCTCCGAATTCTGCAAAGCGATGGTGACAGTGGCTATGCTCTTGCATGATAACTTCCCTCCACAAGAAAAGATATTTATTTTCTTTTATTATAAATCAAATATTCTGAACTTTAAAGAGGTACAGACCTAACAGTTTATGCCATAGATTCAGCCAAGTATAAATTTTAATTTTAAAGACAAATTACTATTATTTAATACAGGAGGTATCATCATGAATATTGGAAGAGCTAGAGAAATATCAGAGTCTGCTGATATGGTAGGTGTCATATTTAATGGCAATCCTGTAATCATTCAGCATGTGGATGAGCAGACAAAGATGGCCCGTATTTATACGAAAGCAGATCCAGAAAATGAAATGGATGTCCATGTAAACAGCTTAATTGAAGAATAAATTCAAATCTCTTTCAGTTTTCGCAAACTTTGTTGCTTTATAATCAAGTAGTGAGGAGTGGTTGATTTCCGCTCCAGGATGCTCAGCGAACGCGGGGCGGGCGGTGAGCATCCTCGACGCACAGCGCCTGTGGGGTCTCACCTGTCCCACTCCTCCCGCAGGACTTTGAATAAGCATCCTCGAATCATCACCGCACGAAGGAAATGCGAATGCATTTTCGAGGATCTCGCACCTTACGCTCCAATCAACCAACCTTATTTTTCAATGTTTCTATTTACCAAGCTATTCAAAAACAACAATCTTTTAGAAAATAGCCTTTTTTAAAGACTTCCACCTTAGGATGGGAGTTTTTTATTTGTAAACCACCCTAAAAAATTTAATTTTATTTCAAATATTTTTAAAAAGTATTGACTATTAACGGTTTACTGTAGTAAAGTGTAGAGAAAATTGAATATTAGATTTCTTATCCAGAGAGGTCGAGGGTAAGGCCCGACGACGCCTCAGCAACCATCAATCTTAAGTTGATTGAAAAGGTGCTAATTCCTGCAAGTTTTTAAAAAACTTGAAAGATAAGAAGAATGGCTAATCACATTAAAAAGTCTTCTTCTTATAGAAGGCTTTTTTTTATTTCGTATAAGGAGTGTTCACACATATGTATAAGCTTGATACAAAATTGGCACAAATCGGCAACAGAAGTGAGACAGCAACAGGTGCGGTAAATCCGCCAGTTTATTTTTCAACAGCCTATCGCCATGAGGGGATCGGTCAGTCAACAGGTTTTGATTACAGCCGTACAGGCAATCCTACCCGCCAGCTGCTTGAAAAAGCCATCGCAGATCTGGAAGAAGGAGACCAGGGTTACGCCTGCAGTTCAGGAATGGCTGCTATTCTTACGATTCTTTCGCTTTTTAAATCCGGAGATGAGTGGATTGTATCCAAGGATTTATACGGAGGTACATATAGGCTTCTTGAACAGGGCTTCAAAAAATGGGGACTGCAGAGCAGGTATGTGAATACAAGCAATCCAGACCAGATTGAAAACCTAATCACTGAAAATACAAAGGCGATCTTCCTTGAGACGCCGACCAATCCCCTTATGGAACAAACAGATATTAAGAAAACAGCTGAGATTGCGAAACGGCATAATATTTTATTAATTGTTGATAACACCTTCTATACCCCTCTTCTTCAGCAGCCGTTAAAGCTTGGCGCTGATATTGTCATTCATAGTGCTACGAAATATTTGGGCGGGCATAATGACGTTCTTGCCGGGTTAATTGTCGCAAAAGGAAAAGAATTGTGTGAATCACTGGCTATGAATCATAATGCTGCCGGTGCCGTATTAAGCCCCTTTGATTCCTGGTTATTGATTAGGGGGATGAAGACTCTTTCCCTTCGTATGGAGCGCCATGAAAAGAATGCAAAGGAATTAGTGGAGTTTTTAACAGAACATGATGCGGTCACGGACGTTTTGTATCCGGGCAGAGGCGGGATGATTTCCTTCCGGGTTAAAGATGAATCTTGGGTTAACCCATTCCTGCAAAGCCTCTCTCTCATTTCTTTTGCAGAAAGCCTTGGCGGTGTTGAGAGTTTTATCACCTATCCTGCGACACAGACACATGCGGATATCCCAGAAGAAATCCGAATAGAGACGGGTGTTTGCAACAGGCTTCTTCGTTTCTCTGTTGGCATAGAAAATGCTGCAGATTTAAAGGCAGATTTGGACCATGCTTTTGCTAATGTTTTAAAGGAGGTTTTACGATGAGTAAAGGTCAATCATTTAGTTTCGAAACTAAATTGCTGCACAATAATCAAAAATTCGATCCTGTAACTGGGGCTGTTAGTGTACCTATTCAGCATGCTTCCACATTTCATCAAAAGGATATTGATACTTTCGGAAAATATGATTACAGCCGCAGCTTAAATCCTACAAGGGAAGCTTTGGAGGAGGTAATCGCCGGGCTTGAAGAAGGAACCAGAGGATTTGCTTTTTCTTCCGGTATGGCTGCGATCTCTACAGCCTTCCTTCTATTGTCTCAGGGTGACCATGTTGTTATCACCGAAGATGTGTATGGCGGTACCTTCCGTATGGTAACAGAAGTATTGACACGTTTTGGGATTGAGCATACGTTCGTCGATATGACCAATCTGGATGAAGTTAAGGCTGCGATCCGTCCAAATACAAAGGTATTTTATGTAGAGACTCCTTCCAACCCGCTATTGAAAGTGACAGATATTGAGGCTATTAGCTCTCTGGCCAAAGAACATGACGCTCTTACCTTTGTAGACAATACATTCCTTACCCCTGCCCTGCAAAAGCCGCTTGCTTTGGGTGCAGATATTGTCCTTCACAGTGCGACAAAGTTTTTATCTGGACACAGCGATGTTGTAGCCGGCCTTGCGGTTGTTAAGGATCCAGATTTGGCTGGCAGATTGGCGTTCCTGCAGAATTCCTTTGGTGCAGTCTTGGGTGTACAGGATGCCTGGCTTGTACTAAGAGGGATCAAAACCCTTCACGTTCGTCTGGAGCAATCTGTAAAATCGGCTGAGAAAATTGCTTCATTTCTTAAAGATCATCCATCTATTAAGAAGGTGCATTATCCGGGACTTGAGGACCATCCTGGTTATGAGCTTCAGAAAAAGCAGGCTAATTCCGCAGGTGCTGTCCTTTCCTTTGAGCTTGAAGATGAGCAGGCCTTAAGGACGTTTGTTGAAGGTGTGCAAATCCCTGTGTTCGCGGTGAGCCTGGGTGCAGTTGAATCGATCCTCTCCTACCCTGCAAAAATGTCGCATGCGGCTATGCCTCCGGCGGAAAGAGATCAGCGCGGGATTACCTCAAGCCTTCTCCGTCTTTCTGTTGGACTGGAGAATGCAGATGATATTATAGAAGATTTCAAGACAGCATTAATTGCACAACAAACAAAGCAAACAATTTTACAGCGGGGGTGATCATCTTTGAGTTTCCTGGAAAAGTTGAAAAATGAAATTATCATAGCTGATGGTGCAATGGGAACTTTGCTATACTCCTATGGGACAGACAGCTGTTTTGAAGAATTGAATCTATCACAGTCTGAACAAATCCAGCACATTCATGAAGCATATATTAATGCCGGTGCCGGTTTGATCCAGACGAACACTTACGCAGCAAATTATCTGAAGCTGCAAAGATATGGACTTGAAGACTCTGTTAAAGAAATCAATAGTGCGGCAGCACGGATTGCTAAGAAAGCATCCAAAGGCAAAGCTTATGTTGCTGGGACGATCGGAGGCAATAGAGGCATAAAGCCTAATATGGTTTCGCTTGAAGAAATTAAAAGAAGCTTTCGCGAACAGCTATATTGCCTTCTGCTTGAGGGTGTCGATAATATTTTGCTAGAAACCTATTATGACCTTGAAGAACTGGAAACGGTGCTGGCCATTGCAAGAAAAGAAACCGATTTGCCGATTATCGCTCAGGTGTCCCTCCATGAAGCAGGAGTCCTCCAGGATCAGACACCAATCCCTGAAGCGTTTTCAAGGCTTGAAAGCCTAGGAGCGGATGTAGTGGGATTAAATTGCAGACTTGGTCCGCATCATATGCTTAAAACGCTGGAAAGTGTGCCTCTGCCTAAACATGCATTCCTTTCTGCTTACCCTAATGCCAGCATTCCGGCTTATACAGACGGCAAATTTCATTATGAAGGAGATGCCGAGTATTTCCGCCAGTCAGCAAGAGACTTCCGCAATCAGGGCGTACGGCTTCTTGGCGGCTGCTGCGGTACTACTCCTGCGCATGTTAAAGCATTTGCGGATGAATTGAAAGAATTAGCCCCGCTTGAGGAAAAAGAGGTAAAGGCGAAGAAAGAAATAATCGTATCTGAAAAGCCTTCACCATCAAGAGACCTCCCTCCTCTTCAGGAAATTGTGAAGGAGAGGCCTTCTGTCATTGTTGAGCTTGATCCTCCACGGAAGCTGGATACCACACGTTTTTTTGAAGGAGCGAAAGCTTTAAAGGAAGCTGGCATCGACTCGATCACTCTGGCAGATAACTCTCTTGCTTCCCCAAGGGTTTGCAATTCTGCTTTGGGATACATGGTCAAGCAGCAAACAGGCTTACGCCCCCTTGTTCATGTTACCTGCAGGGACAGGAATATCATTGGATTGCAATCTCACTTAATGGGTCTGCACGCACTCGGATTAAATGATATATTAGCAGTAACTGGAGACCCGGCCCGTGTCGGCGATTTCCCTGGTGCATCCTCTGTATATGATGTATCTTCATTCGAACTGATCAGCATGATTAAACAGCTGAATGAAGGCTTATCGGTTTCCGGAAAAGATTTGGGCCAGAAAGCCGCTTTTTCTGTAGCTGGCGCTTTTAATCCCAATGTCCGTTCACTGGAAAAAGCGGTTGGGCGACTGGAAAAAAAAATAGACCATGGTGCAGACTATTTCATTTCTCAGCCTGTTTTTTCAGAAGAAAAATTGCTGGAAGTACATGAAGCAGTCAAGGATTTAAAAGCACCTGTTTATATAGGGCTTATGCCATTGACGGGCAGCAGAAACGCAGAATTCCTTCATAATGAAGTGCCGGGAATAAAGATTGCCGATAGCATCAGAGACCGGATGGCTGCCTTAAAGGACGATCCGATACAAGCGGGACAGGAAGGCATTGCAATTGCAAAGTCGCTGATTGATGCCGCAGCGGAGTTATTCAACGGAATTTATCTGATCACCCCGTTCATGCGTTATGAAATGACTGTTGAACTTTCAAACTACGCACGGGAAAAGACAGAAGGGCTTTCGAGGAGGAAACAGCATGCATAAACCAGCATTACAGGAACAGCTTAAGAGGAAAATTTTAATCATGGATGGAGCAATGGGCACCATGCTTCAGAGAGCGAATCTTACAGCGCAGGACTTTGGCGGCGAGGAATATGAAGGCTGCAATGAATACTTAAACGTGACCGCTCCTGCAGTGATTGAACATATACACCTTGAATATTTGAAAGCCGGCGCAGATATTATTGAAACCAATACATTTGGCGCGACCAGTATCGTTCTTGCAGACTACGATCTTGAAAACATGGCTTATGAGCTGAATAAAAAGGCGACGGAAATTGCCCGTACAACAGCTGACAGCATCTCTACTTCTGAATGGCCAAGGTATGTGGCAGGAGCAATGGGACCTACGACGAAAACCTTAAGCGTGACAGGCGGTGCAACTTTTGATGATATGGCAGCAGCTTACGAAGAACAAGCGCTGGGTTTAATTGACGGCGGCGCTGACCTTCTTCTTTTGGAAACGAGCCAGGATATGCTGAATGTGAAAGCTGGCTTTATCGGTATTGAAAAAGCGTTTAAAAAGTCAGGAAAGAAACTTCCTCTAATTGTTTCAGGAACAATTGAACCGATGGGCACTACCCTTGCTGGCCAATCGATTGAAGCTTTTTATATTTCGCTTGAGCACATGAATCCCCTTGCGGTTGGGCTTAACTGTGCGACAGGTCCGGAATTCATGCAGGACCATATCCGTTCTCTCTCCGGACTGGCAAGCACTGCAGTTAGCTGCTATCCGAATGCGGGTTTGCCTGATGAGGAAGGCCAATATCATGAAACACCGGAATCATTGGCGAGCAAGCTTGCCGGTTTTGCCAGGGAAGGCTGGCTGAATATTGTCGGGGGCTGCTGCGGAACAACACCTGAACACATTCAGGCGATAGCCGAATCCGTAAAGGAATATAACCCACGCATATTTGAAGAAAATTCAATTCACAAAGTATCGGGCATTGAGCCGCTTATCTATGATGACCCAACTTTAAGGCCGATTATGGTTGGTGAGCGTACAAATGTTATCGGTTCCCGTAAGTTTAAAAGGCTGATTGCTGAAGGGAAATTTGAAGAAGCAGCTGAGATAGCCCGTGCCCAGGTGAAAGGCGGAGCACATGTCATTGATATCTGCCTTGCCGATCCTGACCGGGAAGAAATGCAGGATGTAGAGAACTTTATGAAGGAATTGGTTAAGAAAATCAAGGCTCCGCTCGTAATCGATTCGACAGATGAAAAGGTGATCGAGAAAGCTCTCACCTATTCTCAGGGGAAAGCAATCATTAATTCCATTAATCTGGAAGATGGCGAAGAAAGGTTTGAGGCTATCGTTCCACTGATACACCGCTATGGAGCTGCCGTTGTTGTCGGTACGATTGATGAAGAAGGCATGGGCGTTACAGCTGAAAGAAAACTTGAAATCGCTAAACGCTCTTATGATCTTCTTGTGAATAAATACAATATCCCGCCTGAGGATCTTATTTTTGACCCGCTGGTCTTCCCTGTCGGTACAGGCGATGAACAATATATCGGCTCGGCTAAGGCGACTGTTGATGGAATCAGACTGATCAAAGAAGAACTTCCGGAAGTTCAGACCATATTGGGAATCAGTAATGTATCCTTCGGCCTCCCTCCTGTCGGCCGGGAAATTCTAAATTCCGTATTTTTATATCACTGTACACAAGCCGGCCTGGATTATGCCATCGTGAATACGGAGAAGCTTGAAAGGTTTGCCTCCATTTCTAAGGAAGAAGTTGCAATGGCAGAAAAGCTGCTATTTGAAACGACGGATGAATCTCTTGCAGTTTTCACTGATTTTTATCGTGATAAGAAGAAAGAAAGTAAAAGTGTCCTGCCTGATATGACACTGGAGGAGCGCCTTGCCTATTATATTTTAGAAGGCACAAAAGAAGGGTTGATTCCGGATCTTGCTTTCGCACTGGAACAATATCCTGCCCCTCTTGATATCATCAATGGCCCTTTAATGAATGGAATGAAAGAGGTTGGAAGACTATTTAACGATAATCAGCTGATTGTAGCAGAGGTTCTGCAAAGTGCTGAGGTTATGAAGGCATCTGTTGCTTATCTTGAACCATATATGGAAAAGGACGCTGCCGAATCATCTTCCAAAGGGAAGATTGTCCTGGCTACGGTTAAAGGCGATGTGCATGACATAGGCAAAAACCTGGTTGATATTATTTTAAGCAATAATGGATATGAAGTAATTGATTTAGGAATTAAAGTCTCCCCTGCCGACCTAATTGAAACAATTAAAAGAGAAAAGCCAGATATGGTTGGCTTATCTGGCCTGCTTGTTAAGTCAGCACAGCAGATGGTCATCACAGCGCATGATATGAAACAGGCTGGCATTGATGTTCCTATTTTAGTAGGAGGTGCAGCTCTCTCAAGGAAATTCACTGACACTAAAATTTCCAAGGAATATGATGGTCTTGTCTTGTATGCAAAAGATGCCATGAACGGCCTTTCTTTAGCCAACCAGCTGCAGGAACCGGAAGAAGCTGAAAAGCTGAAGGTCCAGCAGGCGGAAAAACAGGCTGCTGCACTCAATGCAGTACCTTTTGACCGAGGATCCGTTGCTGTGGCAGTAAAGCCGAAGCCAACGGTAAGTACAAAAGCGCCTGTGTTTGTTCCTAAAGATCTGAAACGCCATTTGTTAAAGACATATTCTCTTTCTCATATCGAACCGTATATTAATAAACAAATGCTGATTGGCCATCATCTTGGATTAAAAGGAAACCTTCAAAAGCTGCTTGCTGAAGGTGATGAAAAGGCAATCAAAGTGAACACAATGGTTGATGAACTGATTGTGGAATCAAAGCAGAAAAACTGGATTGACCCTAAGGCCGTTTATCAATTCTTCCCTGCCCAAGCAGATGGCGATAAGGTTTATATCTATGCTGAGGATGAAACTACTATCATAGAAACATTTGAGTTCCCGCGCCAGGAAACGGAGCCGTTTTTATGCCTGGCAGACTTTTTAAAGCCGAAAGAAAGCGGACAAATGGATTATGTGGCATTCTTTACTGTTACTGCCGGCAGAGGTATTCGGGAAGTAGCTGACCGCTTAAAAGAGGAAGGCAGATTCCTGGAAAGCCATGCTTTGCAGTCGCTTGCCCTTGAATCAGCAGAAGGATTTGCCGAGCTCATTCATCGTCAAATCCGGGACCGATGGGGTTTCCCGGATCCAGTCGAAATGACGATGAAAGACCGTTTCGCTGCCAAATACCAGGGACAGCGCTTTTCATACGGATATCCCGCCTGCCCTGATCTTGAAGACCAGAAAAAGCTATTCAAGCTTATCCAGCCGGAAGACATTGGCGTCCATTTAACGGAAGGATGTATGATGGAGCCGGAAGCATCCGTATCTGCGATGGTATTTGCCCATCCGGAAGCCAGATATTTTAATGTACTTAGATAAGATAAAAGCAAAGCCCGGCAGCAGCCGGGTTTTGCTTTTTTGTGACGTTTGCCTTTCCCCTTTTTAAACCTTTACAATGAATACATACATGAATGGAAGGAGAGATCGAGATGAATGTTTTATGGGATTTGGATGGCACCATATTGGATGCATGGCCTACTTTGGTTCAATCTTTTATTCAAATTTCCGGCAAAGACCTTAATCCTGACGAGGTCCTCCCACTGCTCAAAAACGGAACTGCATTTGAGAAGTATGGAGTGCCCCCTGAAAAAATAACCGATTTTCGTAAAACGGAAAGAACTTTTGCGCATGCTGAAAAACCTTTATTTCCATATGTAAGAGATATATTAGAGCAAAACAGCATTAATGTCCTCGTGACACATCGCAATCGGGAATCCACTGAGGAGTTAATGGACTATTGGAATCTGGCGCCATATTTTGAGGAAATCATCTGTCCTGAATTTGATGGTTTCTCGCTCAAGCCACACCCGGAATCCTATAAATACCTGCATGATCGTTATAATATTGACCTTGCAATCGGAGATCAGGACACAGATTTAATACCAGCCAGGAAGATTGGCATTCCTACCTGTGCTTTCCGCAATCCCAACCCTTATGCAGACTATGCGATCGATTGTTACTCCAAATTCGAAACGATCGCTAGTAAAGACCGTGGCTAAAAATGGAACCGGCCGCGGTTTTTCTTACTTTTTTACATAGCTGGCCAGCCTTTCGCCCCAAGGAGCAATTCCTTTGTCTATAAAGCCAGTGCTCTTATATAACTGATCTGCAGCTATATTGTCCTGGTGATAGCCAACATATATTTCCTGGCAGCCAGGATTATTGCTGATCATTGCTGCAGCTTGGATAATGGCCTGTTTTCCATAGCCTTTTCCTTGATATTTCTCATCGATCATAAAACGATAGATCCAGTAATTCCCGTCATCAGGATCTAATCCAAACATGATAAATCCAATCATAACATCATCGAAATAAATCCCCATTGCTTTGAATTCGGGCAAGAATTGCACCTCAGCAATGGAATATAAGTTTGACGCCATAAAGCATTTTTGATAATCCGCAACCTGAAGTCCTATACATTCCTCCCAATTCTGATAAGTAATTTCTTTAAACCTGATTTCCAAATAGCACGCCCCCAAATTAACATCATTTTCCTTCTATTATAATCGAGTTTCCCTCTAACTGCCTGAATTTTTCAATAAAAAAACTGATGCATAGATTTGCATCAGTTAATTGGAGGACTTTCGAGTATTAATTTGAATCACTCTGTCTGTTTTTGGGTCAAATTCAATATCTATATATAATCCGAATTCTTTTCCGCCATCTTCAACCCAAAGCTTGAATTTCTCGACATCGGATTTTTCTTTTTTCTCCCTGCCAATGTGCAAGTAGTCGAGTATTTTAGCGGAAGGATATTTTTCTTTCGCTGTTTTCATGGCAAGTCTTCCCCACTTGGCGTATGCCGGTTCTGGCCTTTCAGCAAATGTCTGTTCGGTGAACGCCGGCATGCTATATGAAGTTGTTAATAACGCCATGGCTGCAAAACTGATCATTAATTTTTTCAAATAAAACCCTCATTTCAGAAAGACTGCTTTTATTCATATTTGTTTTCTGCTTCTTCTCTCATTCGTTCTTCTTCTTCATCAACGCAAATATAGGCAATTTGCTGTTCCATCAGATGATGAAGAATATCCTTCTCATCTGAACAACCAATGTCTTTTCTTTTCTCCATTATGCTTTCTCCTTCCTATGGTTAAGAATAGGCTCTTCTTTCCCTGGGCTCTTATCATTAAAAAGCTTGTATAAGATCCTATTATCCACAAAAACAACATGAAAAACATACATCAAGATAGACTTCAGCATAAATAAAATGAACAGATGGAGCTGCGTGAAGCGGATGAGCTTCCATATACCGAGCTTTTTAAACCAATTATAAAAAGGGTATGAGAAAAAGGCATCAACAATGGCATTCAACAACAGATATAATAATGGTTTTCCATATGATAATTTAAGAATCCATATGGAACCGGCAAAGAACGGCCCAAGTATCATAGGCATTTCACCGCTTAATTTCGGGTGGAATCTTTCTTTGATCGTCCACCATTTCTTTTTTTCTGCTATGGCTCCCTCACCTAATATATATAGTCCCATAAAGATGGCTGCAGGATAAAACCTTTTAAAATCTCTTTTGCCTATGAAAGGAACAGTCATCCAGGAAAGGAGAACTATCAGGACCAAAAAAAGCTTCTTTTTCATCGTACCCCACCTTTTTTAAAAGGTTTTGCCTTTCTGGAAGGAATTATTCATCTTGAAATAGGGCTTAATGCTGAATTTAATTTTGTTATAAGAAACGTGTTTTGAAAGTTCCAATATGTGTAATAGATTAACAAGCATACAAGGAGCTGATCAGCATGTTGACAATCTACAAATGTAAGAATTTTAATAAAACAGGAAAAATTCTGCTGCCCAGCAAGTGGCGGAACCAATTTGGCCTTCTGCCAGGCAGGCTGGCTGATCTCCGCTTCGGCCAAAATCAAATTGTTATTAAAAAGGCCAATTTAGATTCTACTCATAATAAAAGGCTCATTTCTGAAAATGGCTCCATCCATATTCCAAAAGAATTGCAATCCCTGCTGGATATATCTGAAGAAGAGGAGTATTGCTTATTCATTGATGAAGACAATCAGTGCTTTGTGTTAAGGGTTATATCTTTAGAAAATTAAAGAGCTGCAGCCATATCTGGCTGCAGCTTTTTTAACATATATATTTACCTGTCAGTATTGATAGTGCTTTGCAAAATTTTTCCCAATCGTTTGGAAAGGACTGTATGCCGGTGCTCTCAAAAATATTTCCCTTCGTAATCAGTTTAACGGACCACGTGATTCCATCCAGTATAATGCCAGGATGATTATATTCAGGCTGCCACTTCCAGATCTTCAGCCGATATAGCTCCTTCTTAAAATTCTCTATGCTGCCTGACGCTTTAGGCAATTCATTCCTCGGTGAAAAAGAACTTAAGTGCCATTCAAAGTAAATAAATCGCTCATTGATAAAATCTACTTCAATTTTATACCACGGACCCGGATAGCCGCCCAGATTGACACTTAACAGTACCGGATCTTTATCAGGATCTATGGTCACAATATTGTTTTTAATGTTGAAAAGCTCTCTTTTCCTGCTTATTACCGATTTAACATGGGATAGTTCAAGGGGTTTACCATTTGTATTTTGAAAACGGCTCAGCCTGTTCATTTCATCTAGCAATGAAGGTATTGATAAGGGGCCTTTCTTCTCTAAAATATCCAGAATGTTTTCAAAAATACTCATAGTCTTTTCCTCCATTAACACTAAGCTGCCAACTGTAAGACTTATTTTGGGTTCTACAATAAAGATAGTAAAAAATGCCGTTCGGTCAGTAACAATTAACACACTTACGTCTTTTTAATTTTGCTTTAATAGGTAATAACTTGTCTTCTTCCCTAATTACCTTTTTTCTTTATCCGCAAACCTTTTTTGGCCTTAATATTCCAAATCATGCATATTTTCCTCTTTCTTTTTGTACCCTATGGATTGGGAGGTGCAGGATGGATCCATTAAAACCAGGAAGCAAAAAAATGCCGGATTTTGAAGAACTCGATGATCGAATGATTGCTCAGCATACCAATGAACCCATGCTTGTTATTAAGACGAATCTTGATCCAAAGAATTCGACTGAAGACAATCCTTATTACCAAAATAAAGAAGAAACTGATACTGAAGAATTTCGGGATTATTTTGAGGAGTAATAAATTTACTGAGGATTTCACTTGCTTTAAAGTATTAAAAAAAGCCTGTTTTCGCAAAGTCTGTTGCTTACAAACTGGTGTTTTAATTACTGAGTTGATTGAAGCGGAAGGCACTTGACTCCTGCGGGAAGAGAGGGAGCGGGANNAGCTTTAGAGTCCAAAAACAAACGAAAAGAGCCTAAAACACCAAACCGGCTGAGCATGGGATGCCAGCCGGTTTGCTCTGTGAATTTTGGCCTATTTGATTTCCGCTACAATTAACAGGGTGCTAAAATACAATATTTAGCTAAAACAGAGCCATTTTATTAAAAATTAAAATTGTCAGGATCTGGACCTACCCTGCGATTTTCGTTCAAGCTGTTAATTTTGTTCATATCTTCTTCTGTCAGCTCAAAGTCAAAAATATCTGCATTTTCTATAATCCGGTGTTCTTTTACAGATTTTGGGATTGTGACGATTTCATTTTGCAAATCCCATCTTAAAATAACTTGCGCAGCCGATTTGCTGTATTTTTCAGCTATTTCTTTTAGGACAGTATTATCAAGTAATTCGCCCTGTGCGAGAGGCGACCAGGCTTCTATTTGGATTTCCTGTTTCCTGCAGAATTCCCTTAGTTCCGATTGGTTTAACAATGGATGAAGTTCCACTTGGTTAACCATCGGCTTTATTTCTGCATCCTGTAAAAGGTCTTCAAGATGATGAATATGGAAATTGCTTACTCCTATTGTTCTTACCTTTTTCTCTTTATAAAGAGTTTCAAGTGCTTTCCATGTTTCTTTATATTTTCCCTTAACTGGCCAATGAATGAGGTAAAGATCGATATAATCAAGGCCGAGTTTTTTAAGGCTGGTTTCAAAAGCCTGGATGGCAGACTCATAACCTTGGTCAGAATTCCAAACTTTTGTTGTAATGAAAAGCTCTTCACGCGGCACGCCAGCTTCCTTAATTGCTTGGCCTACCCCTTCTTCATTTTGATACACTGCTGCAGTATCAATGCTTTTGTAGCCTGCTTTTAAAGCGGCTTTAACAGATTGGACCACTTCATCGCCATCTTGGACTTTAAAAACGCCCAGTCCAAACCATGGCATTTTTACGCCATTATGTAAGGTTGTTGCTGATTGCAAATTTTCCATTCTATCACCTCATATTTCTTCTATCTACTTACTGGATAATTTTCTCACATTCTGTTTGTATATCAAAATTATCTGCTTTAAAGTATTAGGATATGTTAAATTAAAAAGCATTGCCTTATGAACGGCAATGCTTAAGATTATCTGCGAAGCGCTTTTTCCATGGAGGGAAGTTCGTTTGGTTAAACTGATCCAAACTCAACTTAGTGTTTAGCCGCCGAAGAAAAAGTCTAATACGTTACCCGCAGAAGATGAATTTTTATTATAGAACTCTGAGTAACCGCAATTTTTACAATAAACAACAAGGAAGCGGTTATGTTGAATATCTAGCATTTTTGAAAGACCGCTACCTGTCATGGCAACTTCTTTCTGACCTGCATCCCTGCTTCCGCATTTTACACAGCCTTTTTTCTTCATACCATCCACCCTTTCGTATCTCTTTATTTACTATACGGTTAAGGGAAAAAATTGTTTCAAATATTCAAATTGTGATTTACATCACACTTAAGCTAAAATACCTACTATATAATGACGATAAAATTATGTAAATTATGTTGAAAAGCAGGTGAAGAAATGGTACAGGAATTTAAGACTCTCTTTGAGGAAATTGGTGGAACAGAAACCATTGAAAAGTTGGTGGACGCTTTTTACCCGCGCGTTTATGCAGATCCCATATTGAGTCCCCTTTTTGAAGGTGACATAGAGGAAATTAAGCGAAAGCAGCGCATGTTTCTTTCGCAGTTTCTCGGCGGGCCACCGCTTTATAGCCAGGAATTCGGCCCACCTGCTATGAAGCAGCGTCATATGCCTTTTGAAATTACCCCCAAAAGAGCAGAGAGATGGCTCAGCTGCATGAAATATTCCTTCAAAGAAACAGGTCTGGACCAAAACCCGGCTGCAGGTCCCTTCTATGAACGTTTAATGCAGGTAGCCGCAATTATGGTTAATTCTCATGACTAAGAAAAAAGGCCTTCCAGTCATTTGGAAGGTCTTTTGGCATGATTAAAGTGATTCGAAATATTCTTTTGCATTTTCAACAGATTGAAACATTTTTACTTCTGTTACCTCCTTCTCATCATAAGCAACGCCAAGGAAACCATCTGCAAGCTGGAGAATATCTGCTGAAGAAGGCTCTTCTTCTTCGATCATAACCGTTTCTTCCATTTCAAGTTGTCCTTTTTCTGCCCATGATTGAACTTCGGCAGAGTAAGTATCTATATTCATTCCCTCATCAATGCGGTCATCCAATTCTGCAACAGACAGTGGTTTCTCTTCCCCCTCTGTATTCGTTGGCTTGTTATGGTCTTCACTATTATGATCTTCCATACTTGCTTCTTCTGAAGTATTATTAGCTTCTTCATCTGCCCCGCAAGCAGTCAGCAGTATCGCAGCAGAGAATGCATATACCAATTTGCGCATTACTTTCAGCTCCTTTTCCTTTTTTTTTATTCTAGTATTCTATTACCCCATTTTTTCGGTTGCATTCATAGGAATAGTTCAGATTATCCCAAACAAATTAAGCACCCATAATTGAGTGCTTGTCTTTCTTTATTTCTTTCTTAGCTCTTGCCTGTCCAGTGATTGAGGTGGTTTCTCCAGCCAGCCATTGTCAATCATAATTTTGGCGCCATCATCTGCGTAAGTGCCAACCTCGGCCATCATTTTTGCATAGCGGATTGCAAGATCCTTCCTCACGCTGGCTCCAATTGCTATGCCAAAGTCCATAACACCTATAGCCGTGATGCTGGCGATTTGAAACATCATCAACCTGTCAGAGAAAGGTGAAATCGTTGAATCAGTAAGTGATCCATCCCAGGTGCTCGGATATGCCACATCATCATTTTTCAATACGTTGAGAAAATACTCAACATGTTCCAAACTCATATCGTACCCTTTTTTAAAATAATTGCTTATCTCTTTTTGCCTTGCTACCTGGCTGTATGCCAGCAACATTGTCTTTGCGATATTCGCTACTTCTATATTTGTTCCAAGATGGGCTATTTCAATCGCGAGCAATTGCCTTTTTTTGCCCACCAGTCCTCCCAGAAAATGATAATCGGTAACATATTTAACTTTTTTGGGATAATCAATATAAGGTGAACGAATGAAATAACCCTTTTCTTCCATTGCATCTGATGCCATATCAAATAGTTTTTCAGTTTGTTCGTAGTATTTTTTAAAATAACTGCGGACATCTCTTCTTGCTGAGACTGATTTTGCAAGTGAATAGGCGTTTAATCCTGTTCTCCCCAGATGATGCATAAATCTTAAATAAGTTACATCCGAAAACAGCTTAGGGGCTTCTTTGCTCCAATCAGTTTCATTAAATCCATTAGGTAAAGGGAAATTTTCTTTTTTAAACAATGAACGAATGTCTTCTATATGGTTCTGGGCTATGGATAAAGCATATTCCAATACAGGCAATACTTCAGGATCCTCGTATGTATTTATATAATGCTGAATGCAGCAAACTGCTGCTGTGTCTGCTACATAAGTATTCCAAAGCATTGCCATTTCAGATGATATTAATTTAGGAATATTGCTGCCATTCATATTTTCACCAGCCATTTTATTAAAAATTATATTTATATACTAATAACTTTAGTTTCCCCTTTAATAAGGAAACTCATTCACTTAAATGGAAAAATATTACCAAAAAAGAAACCGGCTTTATAACAGCCAGTTTCTTCTATACATTTAAGGGAGCTTTAATTCACCAGTTTTTGTGTAGCCATTAATTTTGTAGGCTGAAATCGTGTTTGGTGATAAAATATAGATCTGATCACCGATATAAATGAGCCTTTCCATCGTATTTTCCCATTCCTCATACACCGCATCGGTTTCCTGGTGGGTAAATGTTGTTTCCAAATGAATCCCATCATGAGGGTCTATTCTGTATACATGGGCTCCCTGGAATTCGAATCTGGATTCAAATTGGCTGCCCTCAACGCTTTTATAAACAGTGATTGGAAAAGCAAACAGGTTTTTTTCTTTGTGAAAGAGCAGAGCTTTATGGTCATAATTTAAAGGAGAGTAAGTTCCTCTTCCTCCAATGATTTCAGTATCCTTTTCTATTGGGTTTTTCATATCGCTAACATCAAAAAGTGATATTTTGACTCCCTCTGTTGTAATAATTGGCTGGGCTCCAGACCCCTTTCCAGCCATAACCCTCGTATCATGGCCAAATCCAATTAGATGATTTTCATCCAATGGATGCAGATAGTTGCTATAACCTGGTATTTTCAATTCACCCAATACCATTGGCTTTTGAGGGTTTGAACCATCGATTACAAAGAGCGGGTCTGTTTCCTTGAAGGTAACCATATAAATTCGCTCATTCATAAACCTGGCAGAGTAAATTCTCTCACCCCTGGCAAGGTCTTCGAGCTGGCCGATCTGCTTTAAATTTTCATCCAAAATATAGAGATTATTGGTTGACGGGTTTCGATCATCCCACGCTTGCCCCTTGGTAGTGACAACCCTAAAGTTTCCTTTATACTCATCCATTGAAAATTGGTTTAAGACTGTTCCTTTTAATTCAGCGGAATTTTGAAACTCTGCTTTTCGGCCGTTTAAGCTGAATTTATAGATGCTGCTGTCAGGGCTGAAGCCCCTGTCTGTTGTAATAGGTTCATGATGGTAATTAGGAACAGCCAGATATAGATTGTTTTTGGACATATATAGTTCCGTTCCGCTTCCCAGGTAGGTTGCTATGCCCAAATCAGCTTTTGGGTCTTCCAAATCCATAACGGCTATATTTGTGTAATTTGCATTTCTGGAATCTGGAAAGTATTGAATTTCATTATAATCAATTATTTGCAGATCCTTGTTTTGGGCTGTATCAGAATATCGGGGACGAAGATCGGCATCTTCATTTCTTTCAAGAATCCAAAAGTCGGGATAATGGCTTGTAATCATAAAAACCTTCCCATCCATTAGTCTCGAAGCAAGCAAACTGCCTTCGATTTCAATCTCCCTTAACATTTTTGGCTGCTGTTTATTTTGGACATTGTATACGATGGCTTTTGTTGATTGAAATGCTGGTGCAATCAGTATATCAGCTGCTCTTTTGTCTTGACTTTTAGTCAGCTCTTTAAAGCTGTGGCCCAAGACAATTAATTGGTTTCCTTCCAAAAATAAGTGAGAGGGAGAAAAGGATGGATTAAAGGTAAGCACTGAGTCCATTTGCATTTTGTCAGCAGGGACTCCTCTAATAATCTGTACCTTCCCTTCGCTTATTCTATATATATGGGTTCCATCTGTTTTTACTATGTCGGCTTCGTCAATTCCCTGAACTTGAACATTGGTCTCTGAGTGATCCTGTTCAGCTGTATCAGCCGCACTTTTTTCATTGCTGCTTTCCAGGCTTACAGCCATATCCCTGCCATCGATATATTTCTGTTCTTTAAGAAGTTTTAAAAAATAAGCATTTAACTTTTCCTTTGACTCTATGGTCGGCAGGGTTTCTTTAACCGTAAAAGCAGCTTCTATGGAACGATTTAATCTTCTTCCGGATTCTGCTTTAATGCCTTTTTTTAAAACTAACGAATAATGAGGGGAATTCACTTGATATCCGTTCTTTGGGGGCTCGATGAGTACGGTCCTTTTGTCCTCGTCCAATGATACATTGACATTCTGTTTCTTGCCAACTTGGTCCAGCACATAGACTGTTTGGCTATTCACACTTCGAGCATCCAGTTCTTTTGAAAACTCCACCTCCCAAACTTTATTTTTCAATACAATGAGTTCTTCACTTTTTCCAGCTAGATCACTAATCACTTTTAACCGGGTCCCAAAGATAACCGAAACCAATAGAAAAAAAATGACCGCCATACCGCCTATTAAAAGCCACTTTTTCTTCATTTTAAACACCCCTTTTAAAACAATTGACGGGTTCTATCTTCCAATTGTTACAAATTCCAAATGATATATTTTCAGGAATTAATGAACTCTTTTGCGAAGAGAGGTAAAATGGAAATTAGATCAGGATGGGAAAGAGGTTTTATCTGTGCAAGGTCCAGCAAACAAAAATTATGGCTTTCTATTGTTAATATTGGCGAATATGATTTGGGGAGGAAACTTTGTTATTGGCAGATTGGGAGTTGAGTATTTCCCGCCGCTGCTTTTTTCTTTATTCAGATGGCTGATTGCATTTATGATTCTTACTCCTTTTATGGTAAAGCCGCTTAAAAAGGATTGGAAAATTCTTTGGCAGCATAAACCTGTCCTTTTGCTTTTGGCAGTGACAGGGGTGGCAGGCTATAATACGATTATTTATTTTGCCCTGCAATACACAACCTCTATAAATGCATCAGTAGTAAATAGTACAACTCCTTTATTCATAGCAATCTTCGCTATTTTTATTTTGAAAGAAAAACTCTCATTTCAGCAGATTACCGGAATTATTTTATCTGTAATCGGAATTTCGTTCATCATTTCAAGGGGTTCGATTGATTCTTTCCTTTCTTGGAGCATAAATACGGGAGACCTTTTTGTTTTAACTGCCGTATTTTTGTGGGCTTTGTATTCAGTTATTGGGAAAAAATATTCGGGCATATTGCCTGCGCTTTCGACTTTTTATGTGACTTCATTTCTTGGTATTTTGATATTGGCGCCTTTAAGTTTGATTGAATACAGGCTTTCTGGTATAGGACCGGCCTTCTCGGCTTTTTCGGTTGGGATTCTGCTTTATGTTGGCTTTATGGCCTCCATTGTCGCATTTTTATCATGGAATTATGGAGTTTCAATAATTGGAGCTTCTAAAGCGGGGGTTTTTCTAAATCTTTTACCTGTTTTTGCAACTGCTTTTGCAGTTCTTTTCACAGCTGAATCTCTATACCATTACCAAGTTATAGGCGGAGTTATCGTTATTTTTGGTGTATTGCTTTCATCCAATATTTCTTTCGGAGTTTGGAAAAGAAATATAAAGCAAAACAGTATTTCCCCGTATAAGGCCCAATAAAAAAACTCCTCGCTATTGCGGGGAGTTTTCTCTCTATATTATTACCAATCCTGGGTTCTCTCAAGTAAAATATCGATTTCAACTTGTCTGATCATATAGCCAAGATCTTCTTCTGCAATTTCTGATGTGGATTCCAAAATCTGATCAATATCCATTTGCACCAATCTCATAACCAGACCTCCTATTTTAATATTCGTTCAACATATACAGGGTTTATGTATATTTTCTCTTTCCTTTTATACTATTCGTGCCGCTCTCAACCGGTGTGGGGGTACCTCAAAAAGTTTTTTCTTAGCCTAATTACCCACATTCATTCTTTAGTAAACCTATGTGTCCAAAAACTTTCATGTGATCAAAATGAATGATTAATCCCTATTTGTCACACACCCTTTCCTGTTTAAATAATATATAGTGACTGAAGTTTAAAAAAACTTTTACAGGGAATAGTTTCATCAACTATCACTCTTGCTAGAAGGTGTTTATAATGGAAGCCAATTTTAATGATTTTGCAAAAGTTTTGGAAGCTGCTCTTGATAAGGGGCAATCAGAGAGTCAAATTACGATTCATGAGTTAGTAGATGATATAAAAAACCAGCTGGAGCCATTAATAAATAAAAAAGAAATCGGCTGAATGGCCGATTTCTTTTTTATTACTTGCTAATAAACATCTGAGTCCAGTAAGATCCGTTCTCTGTATATCCAACTCCAATATGAGTGAATGTGCCATTCAGAATATTTTTTCTATGCCCTTCACTGTTCATCCATGCCTGAACGACTTGTTGTGGTGTCTGCTGTCCCATTGCAATATTTTCTCCGGCGCTGCTGTAGTTGACGCCAAAGTCTCTCATCATGTCAAATGGTGAACCATAAGTTGGGCTCGTATGGGAAAAGTAATTCTTTTGCTGCATATCATTTGATTTTGCCTGTGCCACATTACTTAATGGATTACTTGCCTTTAAGGCTGAAAGTCCATTTTTTGAACGTTCTGCATTCGTTAACTCAATTACTTGTGCTTCAAAATTATTGATTTCGTCACCCTGTGCAGCAGGCGCCTGGTTTGTTTCCTCTCGCGTCTCTGGTGCTGCCGGCTGCTGTCCGCCAATTCCTCCCTGGCCGAACGGCTGATTAAATTGGTCAGTTCCAGGCTGGGCTGGAGTCATTCCCTGATTTTGCTGATCTTCCTCTCCAAACTGGAAAAATGGAATACCGCCATCATTGGTTAACTCACTGTGGGGGAATTCCTGGCTTGGCATACCTGTGCTGTAGGAATTCGGGTCAATGGTCAGATAGCCATTATTCACTCTTTGCAATTCAAGAGGAGTCGCTCCCCTTCTTTCTCTTTCCACATTCACATTATTTGTATTGCTTATTTCCTCCAATTCATTGCCTGTCAAATTTCCATTATCCGTCCCTTGCTCGGCATTATTATTACATGCTGCAAGCAAAAGAACGAAAAATACGCCTAACAAAAAGTTTCTGTTAAAAAGTATCTTCATCTTTAGCTGATCTCCTTTAAAATAAATTTACTTTCTTATAATGCGGATTAATGAGGAAAGTATGGTTGGAAATATAGAGAAAAAGTCGAATCTGCCTTATGGGAACTTCCTGAATTTCAAAGCATATTTTGTTGGTAAGGGAACAAATGAGGAGTGATACCTTTGAGGCAATATATCATAACAGGAATGAATGGCGGAGTTTCTTATCAAGGCTTTCCAGCGATGTCTTATGGGCTTTGGTACCAGCCCGTGCACCAGGGATACCCGTTTCACAGCATTTGGGATCCCAGCCATTTTCATGCTCATCATCAGCACTATTCTTCCCCTGTGTGGCAAGGACGGTATTGAGTGCATAAAAAAACGCATGTTACAGAAAATAACATGCGTTTTTTATATACGGTTTATCACAAAAAAAGCAATATGATCATGATCAAAGATGGGATTCCATAATATAAAGCATTTTTCCCGAGAACCTCTTTGTCTTGCCTGTCTTCCCAAGTTTTATAAACTGAATTTTGCTCACTATACCATTCACCGTTGTTTTTCATTTTCTTCCTTCCTTTCTAAAAGGATTTATTATTCAATACCCTTTTTAGAGAGGATTAAAAGTGAAATTCTTCTTTTAGCCTGCGGCCCTTTGGATTGCTGAAATAGCTTTTTCAATATCGTTTTTCGAAACATCATAATGGGTTACAAAACGGACGGAAGTAGGCCCAAATGTGCCTGCAAGAACCCCTTCTGCTTTAATTTTCTCAACGAATTGGGAAGAATCGATATGAAGGTCTTTAACATCAGCCACAACAATATTGGTATCCACTTGATTGATGATGTGAATTCCATTAATTTGGCTTAGCTGTTCGGCAAGATATTGAGCGTTTTCATGATCCTCGTATAAGCGTTCTCTCATTTGTGATAATGCTACAAGTCCAGGAGCAGCTATGATCCCTGACTGGCGAAGCCCCCCTCCAAGCCTTTTACGCCACTTCCTTGCAGAAGCAATAAACTCCCTGTTCCCTGCAAGAATAGAGCCAACTGGTGCACCTAATCCTTTGGATAAACACACTTGAACAGTATCACAATATTGAGTGAGTTCTTTCGCTGGCAGATTTAATGCTGCTGCGGCATTAAATAGTCTTGCCCCATCAATATGTACAGGTATGTTATTTTCTTTAGAGATTTTATGTATTTCCTTCATATTTTCAACCGGAACTGCAGCACCGCCTGCTCTATTATGGGTATTTTCAAGGCAAATCAGGCCCGTCTCTGGATAGTGCTGATCTTCTCCTCTTATGGCATACTTCACTTCAGCGGGGTCCATTGCACCTCTATCACCCCTGATTGTCCTTGTCTGGACACCTCCAAATGCAGATGCAGCGCCGGATTCATAATAAAATATATGGCTTTCTGCTTCAAGAATGATTTCGTTACCTGGACGGCAATGCGTCAAAATCGCTATCTGATTTCCCTGTGTGCCGCTTGTAACAAATAAGGCAGCTTCTTTTCCCAAAATTTCAGCAGCGGTTTCTTCCAATTTATTTATAGTTGGATCCTCGCCATACACATCGTCTCCTACATCAGCTTTATAAGCGGCTTTTCTCATTTCCTCTGTTGGTTTTGTTACTGTATCACTTCGTAAGTCGATCATATCCTCACCCTGCCATTCATTTTTTAGTCCATGTTACTTCACTATTCTGTATTTTTCAATAAAAAAGGGTGTTCATGAACATAAAACTTATAGTTGATTTCGGCAATTTATTCTTTGAGCGAAATCTACGGACAATGTTAACGGAGCAAAAGAAAATAAGAGTCCTTAAGGAAGGCCTCTTATTTTTGCTTATTCAAGAAATATAAAAACCAGACGGCATGGTTCTGTTCATCCCCTGCTGCCCTTTTAAAAACTTCTTTAATGGTTGGATCTGATGTCTGCTCAGCTATATCCAAATAAAAATCCACAGTATCTTGTTCGTCATTAAATGAAAAATCCAAACCTTCCTTATAGGTGTTCGGGCAATCTTCTGTCATTTGGGCTTGGTGCTGCTGGCCGGTCAGGTTCATATAAATTTGACTGAATTGCTGAAAGTGCTTAATCTCATCTTGTCTGATTTCTAAGATTTGGTCTTTTTCTTTTTGGTTAGAAGCCATTTCAGAAAGCTTTTGATAACATTGAACAGCACCATATTCACCGTTGATGGCCTTTGCAATATCTGCTGCCATTTTATCATTCTGGCGACCATTCATGCTGCCCTGATAGTAATAATATGGATACATAACTCAAACCTCCCTGGGCGGAATTTATTATCTATCCTATGGTTTTTTCTTAAAACAGGTGCCTGAATAAATGATATCGTTTTCTTTTCATCTTTAAAAAAATGTTCAAAATTTGTTCAAAAATACATTTTTCCTATCAAACCCTTGTTGTAAATGTACTTTGACAATAATAATTAGCTTGCTTATTGCTTACATTTATTTCCTTCTAACATTTGTCACAACTTATCGTTTTTCTCTATGTTATTATCATTTACACAGTGATAACTAGGTTTAATAAAGGTTTTGTCTGTTCAGGTTTTTCATCAATATATTTTTTTGACAGATTTGTGAAAAACCGCACATTATTTGTGAATTATTTAACAATAGTTGTCTTTAACAAAAGGAGATGAAAATCAGATGAAGAAATTTCTGCTCTCTTTAACAGCCTTATTGCCCCTGTTTGTTCTCAGCGGCTGCAATATGGTTGTGTTTGAACCGCAGGGCCCTGTTGCAAGAAGCATTACTGATTTAATAAACTGGTCCCTGATCTGGATGCTTCTCGTAGTTGTAGTCGTATTTGGATTATTCGGCTACATCGTTTGGAAATACCGTGAACGTCCTGAAAATATGGACTATGAACCACCAGAGGAGCATGGCAGCACACTTTTGGAAATTATTTGGACAGGAATACCAATCCTAATTGTTATTGCCTTGACAATCCCTACAGTTAAAACCCTTTATGCTCTTGAAGAAGTGCCTAAAGGATATGAAGAAAAAGAGCCTATTACCATACATGTTACATCTGCTGACTGGAAATGGATTTTCAGTTATCCGGAAGAAGGAATTGAAACTGTTAACTATGTCAATATTCCGGAAGATACTCCTGTTTTATTTAAGATGACTTCTGCCAGCACGATGCAATCCTTCTGGGTTCCTGCCCTGGGCGGACAGAAATATACAATGCCAAAAATGGAAACAGAGCTGTATCTTGTGGCAGATAATCCTGGATCCTATGAGGGGCAGAATACGAACTTTAATGGACGCGGCTATGCGGATATGAAATTTGAAGTACTTGCACAAACCCATGATGAATTTGACCAATGGATTGAAGATGTAAAAAAGACAGCTCCAAAGTTAACAGAATCTGAATATGAGGACTTGCTAAAACCTACCCATATGGGAAGATTGACATTCTCAAATACTCATTTAGATTGGGTGAACCATGCAGACCCCAATTCCAAGTCATATACCAACCCAGAGTTATACAGAGGCCATGGATATCAAGGAAAAGTATTTGAAGAACAGGATAATTATAAAAGCAATGAAGCTAATGTGATCGAAAATCATGGACAGACTGGACATGATGAAAGCGAAGATAACCATGGAGGTGACCATAATGGACATTAAATGGGATGAATTTTTTATTACTGGAGATCCCCTTATACTAGGTTCACAGATTGCTATTCTTTTAACTATGATTGGCGCAGTGGCCGGGATCACGTATTTGAAAAAATGGAAATACCTTTGGACAGAGTGGTTTACCACTGTTGATCATAAAAGAATTGGAATTATGTATATCATTTCTGCCGTTTTAATGTTTTTCCGCGGCGGAATGGATGGATTGCTAATGAAAGCCCAAACAGCACGACCTGAAATGGGATTTCTCGATTCACAGCATTATAATGAAATTTTCACAACCCATGGCGTAATTATGATCCTTTTCATGGCGATGCCGTTTTTGATTGGATTAATGAACGTTGTGATTCCGCTGCAAATTGGTGCGCGTGATGTCGCGTTCCCTCAGCTTAACGCATTAAGCTTTTGGCTGTTTTTCAGCGGTGCTATGCTGTTTAATATTTCGTTTGTTATTGGCGGTTCTCCTGATGCTGGCTGGACATCCTACTTCCCTCTTGCCGGAAAGGAATTCAGTCCGGGAATCGGAAATAACTATTACGCAGTCGCCCTGCAAATTGCCGGTATTGGTACATTAATGACAGGGATTAACTTCATTGTTACGATTTTAAAAATGAGAACAAAAGGCATGACACTAATGAAAATGCCGATGTTCACATGGACGACTTTTGTTACGTCAATCCTTATAGTGGCAGCATTTCCGATCTTTACGGTTGCTTTGGCGCTGATGACGTTTGACCGTCTTTATGGAACACACTTCTTTACTGTGTCCGGCGGCGGAATGGATATGCTATGGGCCAATCTATTTTGGTTATGGGGACATCCTGAAGTTTATATTGTGGCACTTCCAGCATTCGGGATTTTCTCTGAAGTTATTGCGACATTTTCTCGCAAATCTCTTTTTGGATATAAATCGATGGTCTTTTCCATCCTTGGCATTGCACTTTTAAGTATGGTGGTTTGGGTCCACCATTTCTACACAATGGGCTCAGGGCCTGCTGTTAACTCCTTCTTCTCGATCACAACGATGGCCATTGCCATCCCGACTGGAGTTAAAATGTTTAACTGGCTGTTCACCATGCGGAAAGGCCGCATTAAAATTACTTCCGCCATGCTGTGGGCACTGGCTTTTGTACCGAACTTTGTTATTGGCGGTGTAACAGGCGTCATGCTGGCGATGGGTGCAGCAGATTACCAGTATCACAACACATTATTCCTTGTAGCCCACTTCCATTACGTGTTGATTCCAGGTGTGGTGTTTGCGGTATTCGCTGCACTATACTACTGGTGGCCAAAAATGTTCGGCTTTATGCTTAACGAAAGAATTGGAAAATGGCATTTCTGGCTATTTGTGATTGGCTTTAATCTCACGTTCATGCCCATGTTCTTCCTTGGCTTAAACGGAGCAGTACGCCGAGCATACACTTATTCTGCAGAGTCAGGATTTGCTCCGCTATTTGGTCTATCAGCTATTGGTTCTATTATTTTGGCAGCTGGATTTGCTGTATTCTGCTACAACATTTACTGGAGCGTCCGCTATGCTCAGAGAAATATCTCGAGCGATCCATGGGATGCAAGAACACTGGAATGGTCAACTGCGTCACCTGTTCAATTTTATAACTTTGCGAAGCTGCCGGAAGTTAAGACATTGGATCCTTTCTGGCACATGAAGAAAAACAACGAAGGTTTGACGCTGCATGACAGTGAAATTGAAGAGATTCATATGCCAAGCAATTCATGGGTACCGATTTATATGGGCGTTATCTTTGGAATGGCCGGCTTCTTCCTGGTATTTGAATGGCATATTGCTGCTGCTGTTGCCGCAATCGGCATTCTTGCAGGATTACTCATTCGTTCATTCGATTACAATGAAGGCTTCCATGTGAAAAAAGATGAGATTCACAGAATTGAAAATGCCTGGAGAAAGACTGAAGGAGAGGTGCACGATCATGTCAGTTAATCTTGATAGGTCATTGCCGCTTGAATACCAAACTGAGCAAGACAAGATGAATATTCTTGGTTTCTGGGTATTCCTTGGAGCAGAAATCGTCCTATTTGCTACCCTTTTCGGAGTGTATGGCGTTCTGTACGAACGTTTTGCTGGAGGGCCGACTCATAAAGATATTTTTGTGATAAAGGACGTCATGATTCAAACGATCCTCCTTTTAACGAGCAGCTTCACAATGGGAATCGCCATCTTTGAAATGCGGCGTAATAACTTAAAAGGCCTTATTACTTGGCTTGTGCTCACCCTTGCTCTTGGTGCCGGCTTCCTATTCATGGAGGTTAATGAGTTCATTCACTATGTCCATGAAGGTGCAACGATGCAGACAAGCGCGTTTCTTTCCAGCTTATTCGTCTTGTTAGGAACACATGGGGCGCACGTGACTCTCGGAATTGGCTGGGCCATCATGGTCATCCTTCAATTACTGAAAAGAGGTCTTACTCCAACGACAGCAAGGAAAACTTTTATTATCGGTCTATATTGGCACTTTCTTGATGTTGTTTGGATCTTTATTTTTACATTTGTGTATTTGAAAGGATTGGTGGCATAAATGGAAAAGCAGGCGAAAAGCTTCCCTATTAGCCATGTCATTGGATTCGTTGCCTCCCTTGTACTTACATTTGCAGCAGCAGGCATTGCTTTAAAAACGAATCTTTCTTTTAAAGTGATCATGTGGATTATCGGCTCACTGGCTGTTGTCCAGGCAGGCATGCAGCTGTTCATGTTCATGCATTTGCGTGAAGGCGAAGACGGAAAAACAAATTTAATCAATATGATTTATGCTGTGTTTATGGTTATTGTTGTTGTCGTAGGTTCTATATGGGTTTTGACAGCTGGGCACGCAGCCCATTAATACAGAATAAAACCGGTCTCCATATTGGAGGCCGGTTTTATTTATATTGTCTTATTCCTTTACTTCCTTCTGTCATTTCCTCCATCACATGAATAAATATTCCGAACCCAAAAATCAGCATAGATGAAACCATTATACTTAAGCCTATAGATAGAATATACTCACCTTTGATACCGCTTACAAAAAAACTGCTTATAAATACTGCAAATCCAAGAATTAGGCCAGATGCAGTTAGATTTCTAAAAAAACGCAAGACCCTCTGCTGTTTTTCATTCATTTTTGCTCATCCCCTTTTTACTAAATATTCTAACTTTGTTCACAAAAATGTCAAACTTTTTTTGTCACAAATTTGTCACAGTTTTCGCCGAAAGAAAAAACGTCTTGCCATTTTGGCAAAAACGCTAGTTTCTTCTATTGATATAGCTTCTTAATTTGTTCCAGATCTTTTTTTAAGCTGCAAATTTCCTGGCGTGTCAGCATCAGAGGCATTTGGTCATATAATGTAATGATTTGTCCATCCTCATCATCTTCATGAAGTGATAAGTATCGGTACAAATTTTCACACTGTACTTTATTAAGGACTGATTGGGTGTTGAAGTTTTTAACTTTATGAATTTCAAAAGCACTGGCTTCCGCGTCATATACACCAGAGATAATGCTTCCTTGCAATGAATTAGACAAGGTAATCACTCTCCTTTTTGAGTAATATACCCAATTTTCAGGAGTTCGTTACCCACATCATTAAAAAACCTCTTCGGATGGATGATCCAAAGAGGTTTATCGTTAAGAAGCCCGTTTGTTTACTGTGATGCTGCCATCCGCTTTTCTAAGAACTAATCTTGGCGCCGATGAAATTAATAATACCGCCACGATGGAACATAATATGGCTGCTCCCAGCATGGTTGCGCCATTTGCCAGGAAGGAAAACAGAACAGGTGACATTCCCTCTGGTGCATAGCTTCCGAAAAAGAGAACACCTGCAATAAAATGCCAGAAATAGCGGGCGAAGCTTCCAGCAAAAATGGCTAACACAATCCAGCCAAGTGCCTTTTTCTTGTTTTCATTGCGCAATTGTTTTTGGATTGGAAGATAAAACAAACCAGCAAATCCTATAAAAGCAAAAGCAATAAAATACTCTATAAAAGCCTGCAGTGGTGTAGCAATCCATGCATCTCCCATCGCAATCTGCAATATGCCCCATAATAAGCCTGCTATAAAGCTTACTTTAAAGCCCCATCTGAATGCCAGTATAAAAATCGGAATCATGGCAGCAGAGATAGATATTGATGGCGAAAGTTTAATAGATGGCAGAAAATCCAGGATAATGGCAAAAGCTGCGAAAAAGGATGCCTCGATCATCGCTGCCAAGCTTAATTTTTTCATAAAAAAATCCCCCTTCAAAAGTATGACGATACCCCAAAGGAGAACAAGCAGGCAGAGTGATTCCTTCTGCCTTTTATTCCACATTCCTGCGCTAGCATTAACTAACAGGTTCAAAGGGTCAGAACACCAATGTGTTCACTCTCAGCAAAAATGCTCCCCTTGTGGTAACGTTATCAAATTATTCCATTTTATTATATATTATTTTCTAATCTATGGAAAGGGTTTATTTACCTTCCTCAAATAGCTCTTGCTCATCCCATTTGCCATACCGGTAATAAAGGAAAGCGATCACACTGCTAATGGCAAAGCTGACTCCCATGCCTGCAGCGATGCCCTTCTCCCCCATAAATTTTGAAAAAAGATAGGTCAAAGGATAGCGCAGAACCCAAAAAGAAATGATGTTAAGTACCAGCACCTGAAACATTGCTCCAGAAGCCCTTACTATCCCATTTAGGATAAAATTAATACCAAGCAATGGATAAAAAAATGCTATCATTTTTAAATAATCGGTTCCATATTCAAGCGCTTCTTTTTCCTGGATAAACAGGCTTACTCCATATTCAGCCATCAATACCGTTATCAGTGCGATGACAAGCATAAATACAAGATTATAAATCACTCCGAAAAGAGCAATTTTATGAACGCGATCCCATTTATTACTGCCAATATTCTGCCCTGCCATACTGTTTACAGCAGTCCCCAAAGCCATAGCCGGGAGCATAATGATGCTGTCTATCCGCTGTGCTGCACCAAATCCGGCAACCACATCTCCCCCAAACGATGTGACAACACTCATAATGGCCATCACCCCAGCTGAAATAACGGTCATTTGCAGACCAGATGGAATGCCAAGCTTGAAAATGAATGCTGCCTCTTCCTTCTGCGGCCATGAAGGCATGGTGAATGGTGCCAGATTTTTGCGGAGAATAAGCGCCATGCCGGCCAGAAAAGCAATTCCCTGTGAAACAATGGTTGCATACGCAGCCCCTTCTATTCCAAGATTAAATATCCAAATGAAAAGCGGATCCAAAATTGCATTCAGAATCACCGCAATGAACACAAAGTATAATGGAGTTTTACTGTCTCCCAAAGCACGAAGCACAGTGCCGATAAAATTATAGCCAAATAAAAATAGAATGCCGAGAAAGTTAATTTGCAGATAAGCTGCTGCGTCTGGAATTATTCCCGCAGGAGTCCCCATGAAGACCAATATTTTTTCGGAAAATAAAAATCCTGCCAAGCCGAGTCCTATGGATAGGACTGTTAAAATCACGACGAAGGCATTTAAATATCTCTTAAGCCCCTTTTCATTGTCTCCTCCCTTTTGCTGAGACAAAATGGTCAAAGTAGCATTGTTAATGCCAATAATAAAGGAAAGCACAGTAAAAATAACAGTCCCTGAAACCGCTATGGCTCCCAAAGCATTAGCTCCAAGCAAATTTCCGACCCACAAACTGTCAATAAATTGATAGGAAACCTGCAGCAAATTTGTCAGCATGATGGGTGCTGAAAAAATAAGGAGCTGTTTAAATATATTCCCTTTCGTAAAATCCTGCTGGCTGTTCATCCCCTACACCTTTTTCTATTTATAAAGTAATAAGTTCTATTATCAATGATTTTCCTTTTAACTTCCAATCATATGAATTTAAAACGCAAAACGGCGTTTGGATAGCTTTTCCTACTTTCGAGATAAAATAAATTTGTTTTGGGAATCTCAAAAATAAGATTGTTTGGGCCCGGATCATACTTGGAATGGTGCTAGTCTGATTGTGTGCATTCCCTTTTGTCACATATCTTTCACAAATAAGCATCTTTTAAGGCCTGTTATAGCACACTTTAGCGGCCAAAATATTATTTTTCCATAATTTACAACGTTTAAAAAGTGTAAAAGCCTATAAATAACTTTTCTTTTTCCTTATAATGAGAATATGTTCAATAAGGAGGGAATTAGTTGAAATCACGTTTACAGAAACCTTCGACGATTGTTTCGCTTTTATTGGTGGTCACGGTGATTTTGGCAGCGGTTATTTGGACCGTACAAACAGGAAATAAGGAAGTGACAGTCCCGTTTTCTTCTGTGGAAAAGCTTATTGCCTCCCAGGATGGAAAGACTGTTGCAATACAGGAATATAAAAACGGCAAACTACTAATTACTGCCCCTGATGGAGAGTATATTTCACATGTGCCTCCTAACAGTGAAATGGTTGATAAATTAGTAGAAACCTATAATATACAATATACTTTCGCAACAACAGGCCCGTATACGCCTTGGATTCTTGGCGGATTGGTCTTATTATTCATAGCCATCGGAATTTACTTATTTAAATCTGGAAAAGGCGGAATGGGCGCTACAAATACCATGAAGCAAAGTGTTTCAAAGCCAAAGCCCCTTCCTTCCATTTCACTTGAAGATGTGGGCGGCATCCAGGAAGAAATGAAAGAGGAAATCATGCAGACTCTTTCTATTTTAAAAGAGCCTGAACGCTCGCTGAAAATGGGGATTAAACCCCCGAAGGGCATTCTTTTATACGGACCTCCCGGAACGGGTAAAACATTGCTTGCACAGGCAATTGCCAAGGAACTTGGCGCAACGTTCTTCTCAACCAGCGGTTCCGGCTTTAATGAATTATTTGTCGGTGTGGGAGCTTCCCGTGTAAGAAATCTTTTCCAAAATGCAAGAAAGTATGCACCTGCTGTTGTGTTTATCGATGAAGTGGATGCACTGGCAGGCCGAAGAAAGCAGCATGGCGGAGAAGAAAGTGAAAAAACATTAACCGAACTTCTTGTCCAGCTTGATGGCGGGCATTCCAATGACGGGATTTTGTTTATCGCAGCAACAAACCGAAAGGATATGCTGGACGAAGCATTCCTTCGTCCTGGCCGAATTGACTTCTCTTTCAATGTCCCGCTTCCTGATACAAAGGGCCGAAGAGAGATTATCAACATTCATACGAAAAATAGATTGCTGGCTGAAGATGTCATGACGACTCTTGGTGATTTAGCTGAAAGCACTTCAGGCTTCTCTGGCGCAGACCTTCATTCACTATTTGAAACTGCAAGCCGAAGAGCTGTACGAAATGGCCAGGAAATTATCTCGAAAGAAGATTTGGATTATGCGCTTGACCGTACAATCCTTGGTACCACTACCCGTGCTCTTCAGGATGCAGGAACCAAACAGCGCGTAGCGATTCATGAAGCTGGCCACGCTTTGATTGCAGCTTTGACCAAGCCGGGGTCAGTGCGTAAGGCAACAATCATTCCACGTGGTGAAGCCCTTGGATATGTTGCTCCTATACAAAAGGAACTTCATCTTTCCACAACCAGCGAGCTGCTTGATCAAGTAGCCATGATTCTTGCAGGCGGTGTAGCCGAAAGATTGATTCTCGGTGAGCACAGCATTGGTGTCAGCGGCGATGTTAAGCAAGCTAAGCATATTATCGAGCAAATGGTCGATACAGGTCTGCTGGATAACGGCTTCGAGCTTACTTTTAATAAAGGACAAAAAGAAGCTAAGATGCAGGATCTATTCCAAAAAGCGCTGGAAAGATGCGAACTGTTAATTGCAAACCATCAGCCGCAATTTGAAAATCTTGTAGAAGCTCTTCTTGAAAAAGAGACTTTGGAAGGTACAGAGGTTCAGGAGATTGTGGGAGAATTAAATGTTGATATGGTTATAGCTTAAAAGTGAAGCCGGCCCTGAATGGGGCCGGCTTTGTTATTTGTATGGGGTATATGTTTCGCTGACTGAGATTATTGCAATGGTTCATTTATAGCGGGTGCTTTTTTACATTAATGTGACCTCTTTCTTTGATGGATTGTTCCCATTATAGTTAGTGAGATTAACGACGAAATAGTCTGCTCCCTCTTAGATATGGTAGTTAATCATTGGGATTAACGACGAAACTGTCTGCTCTTCCTTGGAAATGGTAGTTAATTATTGGGATTAACGACGAAATTGTCTGCTCTCCCTTGGATATGGTAGTTAATCATTGGGATTAACGACGAAATTGCCTGCTTTCCCTTGGGTATGGTAGTTATTCAGTGACATTAACAACGAAACTGCAATCTTCCCCTATGCGATGGTAGTTAATTATCATCTTTTATAATAAATTATTCGAACTAGTTTCCTTGTTCTCAGCTTTTGTTCTGCAATCGGCCGGTAAATCCGTATTTTGGCCGGTATTTCTTTCCAATCGGCCGGTAAATGCGCTGTTTTGGCCGGTATTTCTCTATAATTGGCCGGTAAAACTGCTGATTTGACCGGTATTTATATCTTATCCGCAAAGAGCAGCCTTTTTAGCAAAAAAATCAAAGCCCCAGCCTGAAAGTTTGTTTTGGCTGGGGCTTTTTCAGTTATTTGATTGTTATTTTAGCAGAATTATAGTTGTTTCCCTTTTCAACCGGGTTGTAATTTTTTTCGATATTGCCGGCTGCGTCTACGGAGAACCAGTTGATGGTTGTTGTGTTTTCAATTTTAAGCTTTTCTGCTTGCTCACGGGTTCCGCTCAGCTGCAGTTTATTGGATTCAAAAGTTGGCCTGGTTCCATCCAGTGTGTAGTAGATGCTGGCTGGTTCGCTTGTTTGGAACTCAACATTTACTGGTCCATTAAAGGTTCCTTTGCCAGGCACAGCCTTTGTGGACGGAGACTGTTTATCCTTAAATTGGTTATAGGCAACCTCAATCAATCCGATAAGGCCATTGGCAAATTCCATTGCTTCTTCATGGCCTTCTTCAAAGTCCGGCTGGAATCCAACTGCTCTCCATCGATCTTCTTCTTCATCCCATAAATCGGCCCCAACTTCAAAGTTCCATGCGTAGATTCCTTTTTCATACCATAAATAATCAGCTGAATTGCCGGCTGCTGAGTATAATACATCTGGAATTGGGCCTGTACGGCTTGGTAAAATAACAGTGCCGCGGTGATCCTGAATTTCATTTAAAATATGATCAGATGCTGCCCAATAGAAGGCTTCCTCACCTGCAGTCGGTCTTGGGAGTGTCGTGCGGTTTGCATCATAGGCACCTGGCGACCACATGAAATAACCGCCGTAGCTATGGATATTCATCGCAAATTTAATATTCGGGTTTTGATCTGCCAGCCAAACTAGATTTTGTGCTTCAGGCTCAGATGTTTCTTCAGGACCGGCATATGTGGTGCTCGTACAGTTTGTAGTACTGGCTCCAATAAAACCATCGAACGCGGAACCGACTGAATGGTTACGGTTCAAGTCCACTCCCCAGCTATTTCGGCGCTCTGGGTCAGATGCCGTTGGACCGCAGTGGTTGGTCATGTTTTTCCGCTGCATATTATAATCATAGAAGCTGTAATGGGCTCCATCCGGATTCGCAGATGGAACCAGGAAAATGTCCAGGTTATCTACTAACTTTCTTGTTTCTCCATCATGAGCATAGTTACGAAGCAAACGTTCCGCCGTTTCTATTGTAACCAGCGGAGTCACCCATTCACGAGCATGCTCTTGTGCATAGCCAAGCACACCAGGCTTTGAACCGTCCCGATGCTTTCCAATTCGAATGGCTTTTACAGTGAATGGATCTCGTGAGATTTTTCCCGGAGCTTTAAGGTTATCGGTTAACTGGGCTTCTGTTGGATCAACATTTCCCAATCCACTATTCCCTCTGTATGTAGTGGCAGTTACCAGATTGCTTGCCTGGGAATTAATTGCTGCTGCGACCTCTCTTGCAGCGCTTACGGAATTCCCGTTAGAATCGGTCGCTAATTCCACAATAATCCGTTTCTCTTCAACTATTACATTAAGAGGAGAATGGGTGTCACCTGTATTTCTGAATTCTACAGAAATATCGTTTCCGCCCTCATGCCCCCACGCTTTTGATGTCATTACCACACTGTTATCCGTCATACTGCCAAGGATCGCCTGTGCATTCCTGCGGTAACCGTTTGTTTTATTCGGCATTTCAATAATTTCAACTAAATCAGGAAATTCCGCTGCCAATTTTTCTGCCCGCTCGTAAAGTTCGGTAGGATCCATATAATGGTCTACAAAGTCTTTTACATAATGCTTTTTCGGATTTCCAGGCTTATCATCGCCAAGCCATTCTGTTACAGACTGGCTTGCTGTACCGCCCAGATTGCTTTCAATTTTTACTTGATTCGGTATCTGATCTATAGGCAAAAGCAAATAGTGGTATAGATACTCCCCCATATCTACCTTCCTGCTGAGTGCAGCAGTTTTCTCAACACCATCCTCTGCCCAGTGCGCAGTCAAAGCGGTGCTTGATGTTTCTCCTGCATTAGACTTCGCTTCAAGGTATAAAAATGTGCCGGATTGATTCGTGAAATGATTGGCTCTCAAAATAGTAATCTGATCCTCAGCAGCCGTGATTGAATTCTCCTGCTGCTGTGCCTGTCTGCGTTCCTCCGTTCTTTCCTTCCATTGTTTTTCATTGATTAAAGTTTCTTTCACTTTAATCCCATGAGTTTCTAAAAGAGCGATTTCTGTCGGCGTTACAACAGCATCAGCCTCAATAACACCATCATGCTCGTGGATCCGGTGAGTCAAATCAATGCCCAATTCCTGCAATTTATCCATTGCCTGCTTATTCGGCACCTCAAGCTGGACGACAGATACAGATTCTTCAACTGGCAATGGCTGTCCATCCTGTTGAACAGCAGCGGTTGGTGTGCTAAAGGATGGGTATACCGTGGAGAAACCCAGCCCGGAAATTGCAGTCAAGACGACTAGACCGCTTTTCCACTTCTTATTCTTTGACAAAAAACATGCACCTCCTATTTTTCTGTTGGCTGTTTTCGCAAAGTTTGTTGCTTACAAACTAGTTTTAATTACTAAGTTGATTGGAGCGGAAATCAACGGGCAAGCTTTATAGTCCAAAAACAACAATCTATACGAAAAAAGCCTTTCTCTTAAACAAGCCCATTATAAGATTTATCAATAGAATAAATTGTCATATTTAGACAGATAACCAGAAAATAAGCTAATATCCCTAACCCTGAAAAAATAAATTGAATTTCATATAGAATTATAGATTTATGATCCTGCATCAAAATACTTAATAAGGCTGCAACATGCTGTTGAATGAGGTTGAAACAGGCCTTGATACTCAATTTAAAAAGCGGTATTCGTACTTGTTTAATAGGGAAGTTTGTCGAAGGCGCTGGAAAAAGGAAGGAACGTTTTAGGAGGTAAGTTTTTTATAATTATATATTATGTAATCTATAGTCGTTAAAAAGTAAATTTTTATCAAAAGATTGTCGATTTATAAAGGAGTCTCTCTCCTTTTTGTTTAATTAGTTAATAGATAAACAGGTATGGAGGCATGGTTCTTTTGAATGATTTTGCAGCTGACTTGATCTTGCATTTTTTGATCATGATGATAATACCTTTTACCAATAACCTGCTTTCTCATCAAAGAGCAGGTATGAAGTCACGGTCATTTCTTATAGTTGCGCTTATTTTCTCCCTTTTCTTGACTATGGCTTTTCCTGTCACAATTGCTGGGGATCAGTCTTTCGATTTAAAATTTATACCCGTATTTGTGGCTTATTTCTATATCCATCCTGTTGCGGGGATTATTACGATCAGTGTATTAATCGGTTTTAAAGCCATTTTTTCAGCAGGATCCCTCCTCTTCATGATTTTGAATTATTCCATTATCGCTGTTCTCTTTTATTTTGCGTCGAAATATTATCAGAAATGCTCTTTCAGGCAAAAGCTTAGTTTAGCAGCGGTATTTTATGTACCAATTACCATTACCCGTTATCTAATTTTTATCCAAGAGGGGCTTTACGGGGAAGCTCTATACCTTGTCTTGTTCTCAATCGTTTCAATTGTCACGATTTCCATGATTATTTATTTAATTGAAATCAATCGATTGCAAGCTGCCATGATGGAAAAACTAAAGAGTGCAGATAAATTAAATGCCATTAGCCAGCTGGCAGCATCTGTTGCCCACGAAATCAGAAATCCAATGACCACGGTAAGAGGATTTCTGCAAATGCTAAAGGATGACCAGAATCTCACTTCGGATCAGAGTACCTTCATCTCAGTGTCATTGGAAGAGCTTGACCGGACAAACCACATTATCAATGATTTTCTTTCACTGGCTCGTCCGGATAGCTCAGTTTCCGGAAAGGTCCTTCTTTCGGCTACACTATTTGAAGTGGCGGATTTTATGAGGTCGTATGCTTTAATGGCTAAGGTCGAAATTAAAACTAAAATTTCTGAAGGTATTTTTATTAATGGCAATAGGAATGAACTCAAGCAGCTTTTTATTAATCTTATAAAAAATAGTATTGAAGCAATGCCTGATGGAGGAATTTTGGAGGTTTCCGCATTTGAAAAAGGAAGCACTGCATATATTCAAATAATCGATGAGGGAATTGGCCTTTCACAAAAGCAATTGTCAATGGTGGGCCAGCCATACTATTCAACGAAAACAAAAGGTACCGGGCTTGGCCTGATGATCTCTTTTGACATTATTAAACGCATGAAGGGCGAGTATAATATTGATAGCGAAGAGAATAATGGGACGACTTTTACAATCAAGCTGCCATTGTTTAAATTATCTGATGAACAGGTAAAGACTTCACTCGCTAAAGTAAACTCTGCCGGCCGGCACCAACCGAATTAGGCGTCACTCTTTGAGGAAAATTAAATGAAATTTCTGCTCTGGTGTCAAAATTTTGCTTCCGCGATTTGAGTAAGGGCTTTATGGATGGAATCAATGGAATACAATGAACCGGGAAATGCAAGTGCTCCCCGATGATGCTGTAAAAAGGAAAAGGGCATAGAAAAAAGCCTTCAATGAAGGCTTTTTTGTTTGAACTTCTTTCCTATCCCCTGCCTGATGCCCGGCCTTTAATAAAGTTTACGACAATAATGATGGCTGCAATCACTAGCAGAAGATGGATAATGCCACCTGCTACTTCAAATATTAATCCGAGGATCCATAATACAAGCAAAATACCTGCAATCGTCCAAAGCATCCTAATCTCTCCTTTCATTATTGTTTATATTGCTTTACATACCCTGTATAAAAGCCTGACAAACTTCCGCATCACTTTTTGAAAACAGGATAAAAAATAAACATTGCCGCAATCCGAAAAAGAATGGATGACAATGTTATTTTTCACATATAAAGATCTAATTTATACAGAGAGAATCACGTCTTCCAGGGCTTTTGCTTCGTCTGCAACTTCCTCGTTTTCTTTTAGTAAAGCGAAAAGCCCTTTTAGTACTACTTTTTCAGGACGGGATTTCTTTGTTTCATCAGAGATGCGGTTGGCAATTTCTTTTAAGTCGAAAGATTGAGAAGAATCCAGTTTGTTTAGTTTGTTGTAAAGTGTTTTCCAGGCCTGCTCCCTTTTTTCAAAAGAAACGAATGCTCCCTCCCTATCCATTTCGACGACAAAGTTCTGCATCATTTCTTCATTAAGGATGGGTTGGCTATTCCCATTTAGAAAGTCATTTGCCATTACATCCTGCTGCCTTACGATGTGTTTGCCAATAGCAGCAGGTTCTGCTTCTGCCTGCCCTGTCACCAAGAGCATCATATAGGTGCGATAGATGGATTGCGTCATGAACAGCAGATCCCATTTATAAGCAGTTATTTTATCTCCGTAAAGCTCTAGTAAGCTATTCTGCAGCCATGAAAATAAGCGGCCTCTCATCCTGTGTTCCATGGCGGAAATTTTTTTGTTACTCGTCCCTGTTTCACCGCGCATATGCATTTTCATATAAGCTTTATAATGCAGAATTCCCTCAAACTGAACCTCAAATTGCTTCTCAAGCTTTTCCCTCGGCGGAAGATCCGCGTCAAGACCAATAATGAAAACTCGCTCGAACACAAGCTGCTGATAATGTTCATAGATCGAAATGATTAGATCTTCTTTTGACGTAAAAAAGGAATACAATGAGCCCTTGGAAATTCCCACTCCTTCGGCAATTTCCTGCATGGATGTATGGCTGTATCCTTTCTCGGCAAAAAGCTCAACTGCCGTTTCTAAAATGACTTCTCTTTTATTCATATCAGCACCTCGGACATAAATTGGTTTTGTATCTAAACCCAGCACACTCATTCTTGACTCCATCTGCAAAAACATGCAAAATGACTATTGAGTCAATTACATTTCCTTGTTATGTAAAGGTTTAAAACTATTTTATTCATCAATTGACCCGTGAGTCAATACCAGGAGGAGGAACATAAATGCTAGGATGGATACTAAAGCGGTCCAAAATTTTTCTCATTTTGTTTTTATTATTTGTTATTATTGGCGTGTTTACGTTCTTTCAGCTTCCGCAAAGGGAAATTCCTGAAACCACTGTCAATATCGGCACAGTAAATACTGTCTATCCCGGTGCTACAGTAGATAGTGTGGAACGAAATATAACAAACCCCTTGGAAACAAAATTGCTGCCTATTGAAGGAATTGAAGAAATCAGTTCTTCTTCGGCCGCTGGCTTCTCAGCTATAATCGTAACCGTATCTGACGGAGAAGACAAAAAAGAAGTTTTCAGCAATATCCGTCAGGCAGTATCAAATACAGCTGCCGGATTTCCTGAGGAAGCATTTGAACCTGAAATTAATGAGTCAACGATTAAAATGCCCATCGTTTCTTATCATCTCACAAGTAATGATATGGAAAATCTTCTTCCATTAAAAAAAGAATTAACTCGCTGGAAAGAGGAAGTTGAATCCTTAAGAGGTGTAGCTGGAGTAACAATGAAGGGTCTCCCTGAAGAAGAAATAGCGATCCGGCTCGATCCTGAGCTATTAAAAGGAAAGGGTGTTATCCTTCCGGATGTGATCGAGGCAATTAATGAGGAATATTACCCTACTCCTATTGGGAAACAGGAAATAAATCAAGAAGTTGTGCAATTGACTGTTGATCACTTTACTTCTGTAGAGAAAATTGAGGATATATTTGTCGGAAAGACTCCTCAAGGCGAAACAGTCCTGTTGGGAGATGTGGGAAAGGCTGAAATTGTTCAACAGGAGAAAGAAGATATTGTTAGTCTAGACGGAAAGCCTTCTATTTCGTTTACCGCTTTTGTGGAAGAAGGCCAGGATATCCCGTCTGTTGATGAAAGAGTAAGTGAAAAAGTGAAGGAGCTCAGCACAGGGCTGCCTGAGAATGTAACACTAGAGAATTATTACTCTCAGGCTAATTTGGTGACAGATATATTTGATGGATTGTTCCTTTCTCTCGCCATTTCAGTCATTGCGGTTATTTTAACAACTGCGCTTGGTTTAACGGTATCTGGCGCTTTTGTCGTGGCGCTGGCCATTCCAATCTCTATCTTAATGGGGCTGATTCCCCTTCCGTTTGCGGAGGTGGATTTAAACCAAATATCAGTCATTGGTGCCATCATCGCATTAGGTATACTGGTTGATGACTCGATTGTAGTCAATGATAATATACAACGGCGCTACAAGCTGGGTGATAACGCCCTGGCTGGCGCTGTAAATGGGACAAAAGAAATATGGATCTCTATTGTCACCTCTTCACTGGCGATCGTTTTTACATTTCTTCCGCTCGTCTTTTTATCCGGGGGCAATGGAGCATTTATCCGTGCACTGCCAACGGTCCTGATTACGACAATTCTGGCATCGACACTTGTGGCGCTGATTTTTGTGCCGATGCTGCGTTTTATGCTCTATCGAAAAACGAGCAAAAAGGTTTCAGATGCACCAGGTTTATTGGGCAAACCATTGAATAAAACAGCTGATTTCTATGCTGATAAAATTTTAAAGCCTTTTTCAAAAAAACCAAAACTGGTTTCTATCCTTGGATTAATCTTTACTACAGTTATTTTGGGATTGGTTGTATTAACACCGTTTGAATTTTTCCCTGCAGCTGACCGCGAAGAAGTAACGATTGATGTTTCCCTGCCGATCGGAACAACTCTTGAGGAAACAGCAAATGAGCTTGAAAATATTGAAGCCATGCTATTAAGTGATAAGGGTGTAACGGAAACGAGCATATTTGCTGGAACCGGGCTGCCAAATTTGTTTAATAGCTCACTTCAGGTAACGGGTCCTAATACCGGTCAAATAGTAGCCCGGGTAGATCGGGAAAGCCAGACAGCGCAGGGATTGATCGATGACTGGTCTTCAGTGCTTCGGGATAAATATCCGGGTGCTGAGATTTTTATGGAAACCATCCAGCAGGGGCCTCCTGCTGGCGCTCCTGTAACGGTAACGATTAAAGGACCGGAAATCGGGAAGCTTTTGGAACTGAGGGATAGCCTGACTGAAGATATGAATAAAGCAGGAGCCGACTTTGTAGTCGATAATATTGGCAATCCTGAGCCTACCTTAAAGTATGTTCCAAATCGGGAGCTTTTAGAGGAGTATGGAATCACGGTTAACCAGATAAGCGAGCAAATTCGTCTTGCAACGGAAGGGATTCCTCTTAAGCCTTTTGACAATGGAATTACCAAAATGGATATGAATATCCTTCTGGGTGAAAAAGATGAAGCGCTTGATCTTTCCGAACTTGAAATTGCGGCTGGCAGTGCCCAGGGTGGTCCTCCAGCCCTCGTGGCCATTGACACTCTTGTAGATGAAGAAAAAACGGAAGAAATTCAGCGAATTCCTCATCTAAATGGAGATCGTGCTATTACGATTAGAGCTTTCCCAAAGGACGAGGAGAATTTCAAGGAAAATGTGCAAAATGTCGTTGAAGATGAACGAGAAAATCTGAATGATAATAATTATAGTATTTCAGTAGGCGGAGAAAATCAGGCGCAAAATGATTTCTTTGCTGAGATTACCGTTTTATTTATCATTGTCATCTTTCTGGTATACTTGTTGATTGCCTTTCAGTTTAACTCATTGGGACTTCCATTCCTGGTCCTGATTGCTGTTTATCTGGCGATTGCAGGTGCAATCCTTGGGCTGTTTGTCACACAAACGCCAATCAGCTTCCTTGCCGTTATGGGTATGGTTTCATTGACCGGAATTGTAGTTAGAAACTCTGTCGTGCTGATTGAATTTATGGAACAGGGACTAAGAAATGGAATGCCTAAAAAAGAAGCAGTTGTAGAAGCAGGCCGTACAAGAATCCGCCCCATCCTGCTAACAGCACTCACTTCCATTGTAGCGCTGATCCCAGTAGCAGTAAGCGGCGATGCCTTATTTACGCCCCTCGCCATCACGATCATCTCTGGCATCCTGTTCTCGGTAATCCTAACCCTGATCATCGTGCCGATGATGTATCTGGCATTCAAAAAGGTACCAGGTACCTATACCACACTAGACCAGTAAGATGCAGAAACCTTCCTGCCAAAATGCTGGAAGGTTTCTTGCATCCTTTTACGCTGATTGCATATACTATATTCACGGCCGCCCACCTCTTCTAACTTCGCTTCGTTGCGGGACTAACCAGACCGGAATGTGGGCGGCCCCTTTCAGTACCAGGTACCTATACCACCACTAGACCAGTTTCATTACACACCATAAAGGCTGCAAACCTCTTCGGGTTTGCAGCTTTATTTTTATGGTCCATCGTCAATTAGTTCGTAGCCGGGGATTAGCTCTGACAGCGGGACAATATTGGCTTTTTGCCTATAGACAGGGATGTATTCCTTCAAAACGGATACCATTTTAGGTCCTGTGACGCCAACATGCCCTATTGCGATAATTCGTTCGCTTTTTACAAGTTTTTCTGCCAGCCGATCCGCTTGTTTAGTGATGTGTGCGGTGGTGTAAATATCGTCGAAAAAAATATGGTTCTCTACATAAGGAACACCAATTTCATTTGCCAGCTTGCCTGCCACGCTTTTGCCGGTTGTTTTGCTGTCCAAGTAAAAAAGGCCATGTTTCTTACAAACTTCCATAACAATTCTCATGACCCTCTCATTTTCAGTCGCCTTTGACCCCATATGATGATTCATCCCAACTGCATGTGGCACTTCCTTGATGGCATCCTCAACCCTTTTACGGATTTCCTCATTGCTCAGGTCAGTTGTAATGGCTCCCGGTCCAAGCCAGCTCCTCTTTCCCTTTTTAGGCTCCATTGGCATATGAACAATTACCTCATGACCGTTTTTATTAGCCAATTCGGCATCCTCTTTTGTCGTTGGCATGAAAGGCATGATGGCAACCGTCAAAGTGACCGGAAGTTCCATCATTTCAGCTGTACCCTTCATATTGTTCCCCAGGTCATCAATGACAATGGCCAGCTCGGGTTTTGGCGAAGCTGCAGCGGCGTAACCTTCCGTACTACTTAATGAAAAAATCAGTAACAGAAAGCTAATGAATATTTTCATTTTCCACACTCCTTTTTGCTAGCATTCCCTGGGATTGAAAAAATCTTTCTAACTAAAAAAACTGCCGGACACAAGGCCTGGCAGGCTAATTATTATCATGCATTGTAACTTCAAGAAAAAGCACAAATGGGAAGTATTTTTTTCATAAAAGCTCTCAAAAAAAAGAAACCCGCCCATAATGCATGTAACGGGTATATGAAAAAGGCTATACTCCCCGCTTATTGCCCCAAATATATGTGTGGAGCTGCGGCAGGACTTTTACATCTTTCAAATCATGGTCAGCCATCGTTTTCTCGATGAGCCAATTATATTTGCCAAGCAGTCTTTGGATCAGATCCCGGTCATCAGCAGTAGCCGTATCATCATTCCCCACCTGCAAATAAAACGGAATACCCGGGTAGCGCTGATAGACCATTTTTGCATACTCATAGTCAGCATCATTAAAGATTACAATCTTTAAGGAGACATGTTTATCTCTATCGCCTTTTCTTTGCAGTTTTTCGAGGATCAAATCAAGCATTTCGAAATCTGTTTTCATTCCTGAGCTTGGCGGCTTAGGTGAAATGGTCAGTTCATCAATTTCGTAAAACCAGTCCTGCCAGCGGCTTCCCTGGGTTTCTAGGCAGATCTTGATCCTTTCTGCTTTCAGTAATGAAATAAATTCATCGAGGTTTTTCAAAAGAGCCGGATTTCCTCCAGAGATGGTCACGAAGGAAAAACCGTCGCCGCCAAGTTCCTTCAGTTCCTTCCAAATCTCATCGGGTTCCATTTGACGGATGCTGTCTTTAGCGCTTCCATCCCAGGTGAATGCAGAATCGCACCAGCTGCAGGAATAATCACAGCCTGCTGTGCGGACAAACATTGTTTTCTGGCCGATAACCATTCCTTCACCCTGGATGGTCGGCCCAAAAATTTCAAGAACAGGGATTTTACTCAACCTCCATCCACTCCCTTCTCGCTTCTGCATAGCTGGTAGGAGTTTCGTAAAGGCGTACAAATTCCACGCGTGCCCCAATATATTGATCCTTCCGGTTTTGAAGGGATTCCGCCATTTTTTCATAAATCCAGACAACCATGTTCTCTGCTGTCGTATTCATAGGCGGTAGTGTTTCATTCAAATACTTATGGTCAAGGAAAACTTCAATATCATTTTTCCAGATTTCTTTAATATCACCAAAGTCAATCATCAGCCCTCTGTCATCAACAAATCCGCTGATGCCAAAAATGACTTTGTATGTGTGGCCATGCAAATTTTTGCATTTGCCTTCATAGCAATGCAAATGATGGGCGGAATCAAAGGTGAATTCCTTGCTGACAAGAACACGTTTTTGATGATATTTTAGCTGATCGCGCTTAATATCCTTGTCAATCTTCTGAAGCTTATCAACAATCCTGAATCCGTACATGGCTTATAGCTCCCCCTTCTCTTTGAGGTATTCTTCAAGCCCTTTTTGCCTTAAATGACATGCCGGACACTCCCCGCAGCCATCAGAAGGAATTCCGTTGTAGCAGGTGAGCGTTTTTTCACGTACATAGTCAAGCGCATTCAGTTTATCTGCCAGCTTCCATGTTTCCGCTTTATTCAGCCACATTAATGGCGTGTGAATGACAAACTGCTGGTCCATTGAAAGATTAAGTGTTACATTCAGTGATTTTATAAAAACATCCCTGCAATCCGGGTATCCGCTGAAATCTGTTTCGCATACACCAGTTATGATATGCTTGGCATTGATTTGACTGGCAAGCACGCCAGCAAAAGATAGGAATAACAAGTTCCTGCCTGGTACGAACGTGGATGGAAGTTCCCCCTCTTCCCCATCCTTCACTTCGATATCATTACGTGTTAATGCGTTTGGCGCCAATTGGTTTAGTAATGACATATCTAGTATATGATGGGTAACGCCCAATTCTTTTGCGATTTGCTGTGCGCATTCAATTTCTAGCTTATGCCGCTGATTATAATTAAAAGTGACTGCTTCCACTTCTGCGAAATATTCTTTTGCCCAAAATAAGCATGTGGTGCTATCCTGCCCGCCGCTGAACACTACGAGCGCTTTATCATTTTTCATAAGAAAATTCTCCTTTTAATAGAAAAACAGGACTACTAAAGAAAGCAGACCTGTTTTCCTTAGTTTTTTAAAGAGGGTAGCTAGAACCTCTACCGTAATCATACGGATTTCTATTTAGCTATCACCTTATCTTAGCATATTTATGGCATTTTTACAGAGGTATTTAAAGATGTTTTATTTTTCAAAATCGTGGAAATAGTATTAATGCAAGGCCATAACCAAAAGGAGGGACTGAAGCCATGATCAGGTTTACAGCGACTTCACGGTATTCGTTTGGCATTGCAAAGAAAGGAATCTTTGCTCGGAGGTCAGCGGGGATGCAAGTGCAGGATAGGCCCACATTAATCCGCTTTGGCCTGATGCAATAGGATTCCTGTAAACGTCCATAAGGGGACTGAAAAAAGGTGCCAACCAATCGGTTTGCACCTTTTTTCATAATTAATTCTCGCTATCCGCTTCAAGAAGGTCCCAGGCAGTTATGATTCCTTTTGGCTTTTCTGTCGGCTTACCCTTTTCAGTAACAATAATGCCTTCCAGTTTTTCATTTTTACATCTATACTCTTCAAATAAGTCCTCTAAATCAAAAATGGACGTATCTTTGCTGACAAACGTTATTTGATGCTTTGATTTTTTATTAAATAGCTCTTTTATTTGCACTTTTTTCAACTGAATCGAATCTTCTGTAAAATGCTCGGCCATCCATTTTACAATATCTGCTGAAGTCAGCAGCCACGAGTATTCTTCCTTTCTACTATAAATGGGAAACTGGGAATGTGAAAACTTATTGATAATGGCCAAGACATCTGAAAGCTTGCCATCTTCGTAAAAGTAAAAAACAGGTGTCGCGGCGATCGACAGTGCTGTCTTCGGTTTCTCAAAATCTTCAGCAATCCTCTCGATCCTCTCAACTGTCTCCAAATGAGGCTCGGCAATATAATAATCGAGATCAATTTTTTCATGCACGATCGCATTTCGAAGTTTTGCAAATTGATATAAATCATCTTCATATAAACGAATCAGCGAGTGATTTTTTTGGATCTCAATCAATTTATAAAATTTATCTGTCCTAGCTTTTTTGGCAGATTGTTTTAAGGCTTTATGAATTCGGTTAAAAGCTGCCTCAAATCTTTCCGACAGTTTAATTTCTGTTTTTGCACCCACAAATATCTCTCCCTAAATCATAATGTCTCTTCTGTATTCCCATATTTGCAGGTTTCGTAAACTATGAAGAAAATGGAGGTTCATTTTTCGTTATTCTGCTTCTCTTCTAAGAGGATTTCATTAAGCATCGCTACAAAGTTTCTAGTTTCCTAGTTTAGAAGGACATATAACCGAACAATTTGCACAAAAAGAATTTTCAGTCTATTATTGAATAATATATTTAGTTAGCGTAAGTTGTTGAGTAGATGGAAACCATTGGTTATAAACTACCTTTATAATCCCGGTATTAGTACCGGTAAACATTTATATTAGAGAATCAATAAGTTTCTATTTTAACCAAACATCGAAAGCTAATTACTATTACTGAATAGTATTTTAAAGGAAGTAGGTGAAAAAATGGAATACACTATACACCCTCTTGGAGAGAATGCCGTCCTCATTGAACTTGCGAACGAAATTAGCCAGGAAGCGCACGAAAAGGTTCAGGCCTTAACAGCAGTCCTTGAAAATCAGCCGCCGGATTGGATGACTGAGTACATCCCTGCTTTTACGACTGTTAGCATTTTTTATGATCCGCTAGAGATTTATCAGCTTTCAAATGACAAGCTTCCATATGACCACGTTTGTTCACTGATTCAACCGCTGATGGAGGGTTTAGAAGCAAGCAAAGCTGAAGAAGCAAGGGTTGTTGAAATTCCTGTTTGCTATGGCGGTGAATTCGGTCCGGATCTGGAGTATGTTGCAGACCATAATGGAATTACACCGGAGGAAGTCATTACTATTCATTCTTCTGGCGACTATCTGGTTTATATGATTGGGTTTGCTCCAGGCTTTCCTTTTATTGGAGGCATGTCCGAGAAAATCGCTGCTCCCCGCAGGGAATCTCCCCGTTTAAAAATTCCGGAAAGGACGGTTGGGATTGCAGGCATGCAGACTGGGATCTACCCGATCGAAACACCTGGCGGCTGGCAGCTGATTGGGCGAACTCCTGTCAAATTGTTCCGCCCGCATGATGATTCCCCTACCTTGTTAAAAGCAGGGGATAAAATCAAATTTTTCCCGATTAGCCTGAAAGAATACGAGAATTGGAAGGAGACAGAGTAATGCTTAAAATAAAAAAACCGGGTCTCCTTTCAAGCATACAGGATTTGGGGAGAACCGGGTTCCAAAAATTTGGCGTAATTGCAAGCGGAGCGATGGACCCATTTGCACACCGAATGGCTAATTTGCTGACAGGTAATGCTGAAAATGAACCTACTCTGGAGATAACCATGCTGGGGCCCACAATCATTTTTGGAGAAGATGCCCTTATCTCTATTTGCGGCGGGGATCTATCTCCAGTTATAAATAACGTGCCTGTTCGATCCTGGAGATCTATTTTTGTGAAAAAAGGCAGCGAACTTAAATTCGGCTACACACAGAGCGGCTGCCGTGCCTATTTGGCTGTTGCCGGCGGCTTCTCTGTACCTGAAGTAATGAAAAGCAAGGCCACTTATTTGCGTGCTGGCATTGGCGGTTATGAAGGAAGATCTTTAAAAGCTGGTGACGAGCTTGTTTGGGGGACGCCATCAGACCAATCAGATAAAATGACGGAATATTTAGCACGACATTTACAAAACCAACCCTTTTTAGAAAGTGATTGGTCCATCACAGCGGAGCTCATTCCGAATTCTGAATCCAATCCGTGCATCCGCTTCACAAAGGGACGCCAATTTGAGCTTTTTTCAAAGGAGAGCCAGAAAAAACTGATCGGTGCTGAATTTGAAGTAACAGCACAGTCAGATCGAATGGGTTACAGACTGAAGGGCCCTGCCCTTTCATTATCTGAACCAGCGGAAATGATTTCCGAGGCTGTCAATTTCGGTTCAATACAAGTTCCGCCTGATGGAAATCCGATTGTATTACTTGCGGACAGACAAACAACCGGTGGCTATCCAAAAATCGGCCAAGTCGCTTTTACCGACCTCCCTTTGCTTGCACAGGCCAAGCCCGGTGATAAGCTGAGATTTGTGGAAATATCACATGAAAAGGCTCAGCACTTATACCTCGAGAGGGAAAGGAAATTAAAAGAATTGAAGCAAGGAATCTATTTAAAAACCAGATAGGAGGAAAATGAGATGCATATGGTTGATATTAATTGTGATATGGGTGAAAGTTTTGGAGCGTATAAAATGGGACGGGATGAGGAAATCCTGGACTATATTACTTCTGCCAATATTGCGTGCGGCTTTCATGCAGGCGACCCTGCCACTATGCGCAAAACGGTAAGGATGGCATTGGATAGAAACGTCGGAATCGGCGTACACCCTGGCTTGCAGGATCTTCCTGGATTCGGACGGCGCGACATCAGCATTACACCCCAGGAAGCCTATGACCTGGCAGTCTACCAAATCGGGGCATTATATGGTTTTGTCAAATCCGAAGGCGGCAAGCTTCAGCATGTTAAGCCACATGGAGCCCTATTCAATATGGCTTCTAAAAGTGCTCCTCTTTCCGAGGCAATTGCCGAGGCAGTTTATAAAGTGGATCCTGAATTAATTTTATTTGGTCTTGCTGGCAGTGAGCTTGTGAAGGCCGGGAAAAAAATCGGTCTCCGCTCTGCCCATGAAGTGTTCTCAGACCGTACTTACCAGGAAGATGGCTCGCTTACCTCCAGAAGAGAAAGCAATGCCCTCATTACAGACCATACAGCTGCAGTTAATCAGGTAATCCGGATGGTAAAGGAAGGGAAAGTCACTTCTATTCAAGGCACGGAAGTTACTATAGAAGCAAACACGATATGCATTCACGGCGATGGTGAAAGCGCACTAGAATTTGCCAAATATATTCCGACTGCTTTGAAGGATGCTGGGATTAAGGTAGCTAAAATTGGTGATTTTTTGAAATAAATGCTATCGCTGCAAAATGGGATTTCGTAAACGAAAAATGGGAAAAAGTAAACAGAAACAAAAAAAACAGGGGGAAAATGAATGAAAAAGCAATCAAATGCGAGCTTATTGCTGGGTGCCGCGTTCCTAATGGCTACATCGGCCATTGGACCGGGGTTCCTGACACAAACAACTGTATTTACTGAAACACTTTTAGCCAGTTTTGGCTTTGTTATTTTAATATCCATCATTATTGATATCGGTGCGCAAATGAATATTTGGAGAATTATTGCTGTTTCCGAAAAAAGAGCCCAGGATATTGCGAACGATCTCCTCCCCGGGCTTGGTTATTTTCTCGCTGCCCTTATTGTTATGGGCGGCCTTGCTTTTAATATTGGGAACATCGCGGGAGCCGGCCTGGGTACCAATGTTATTTTTGGCATCTCCCCTGAAATGGGTGCTTTGCTAAGCGGCATCCTGGCAATAGGGATCTTTATTGTAAAAGAAGCTGGAAGGCTGATGGACCGCTTTACTCAGATTTTGGGTTTTGTAATGATTGGCCTCACCATTTATGTCATGTTCACGGCACAGCCTCCAGTTGGAGAAGCTGTTGTTAAAACATTCGCACCGGATAAAATTGATATTCTTGCCATTATAACTTTAGTTGGGGGAACAGTTGGCGGATATATCACCTTCGCTGGCGGGCATCGCTTGATTGATGCCGGGGTTAAAGGAAAAGAAGCTCTTCCTGAAGTTACAAAAAGCTCCATCAGCGCGATTGGGATTGCGTCTGTCATGCGTATATTCCTCTTCCTAGCTGCATTGGGGGTTGTGTCCCAAGGACTGGCGCTCGATCCATCCAACCCTCCTGCTTCTGTATTCCAATTGGCAGCAGGCAATATCGGCTATAAAATTTTCGGGGTTGTGATGTGGGCTGCCGCTGTAACATCTGTAGTTGGTGCAGCTTATACGTCTGTTTCCTTTATTCGTACCTTCAGCCCGGTCCTGGAAAAATATCATAAATGGCTGATTGTAGGTTTTATTGCCATATCCACACTTGTTTTTGTCATCATTGGAAAACCTGTTAAGATTTTAGTTTTAGTTGGTTCATTAAATGGTTTAATTTTGCCGATTGCATTAGGTGTCATGCTGGTTGCTGCCTATAAAACCAAAATTGTCGGTGACTATAAGCATCCACTTTGGATGACGATTTTTGGCGTGATCATTGTTGCAGCCATGTCTTATATGGGTGTTTATTCATTAATAAATGGTATCCCTCAGTTATTTAAATAAGGTTGAAAGGAGAATTCTTCATGAGCGACCCTTCTATTTGGAGTCCTGCTGAAGCACGTAAGTTAATCCGCGGCCAAGGCTGGGACAAGCCGACATCCGGAATGGCAAATGGGTATATTCAGGCGAATTTGGCCATTCTGCCAAAGGAAATGGCATTCGAGTTTTTGCTCTTTTGCCAAAGAAACCCGAAATCTTGTCCCATCATTGACGTCACCGAACCTGGTTCTCCTGTTCCGCAGCTCTCTGCTCCTGATGCTGACATTCGAACAGATATTCCTAAATACAGGATTTACCGGAACGGCGAGCTGGCTGAAGAGCTGACAGATATAAGCTCTTATTGGAATGAAGAGATGGTAGGATTTCTGCTGGGCTGCAGCTTTACGTTTGAAGAGGCATTGATTAAAAACAATATCCCTATTAGGCACATCCAGGAAAACCGAAATGTGCCAATGTATAAAACGGATATTGCCTGTGTAAAAGCAGGCCGGTTTGAAGGCCCAATGGTTGTCAGCATGCGGCCAATGAAGGAAAAAGATGCAATCAGAGCGGTGCAAGTAACAAGCCGCTTCCCTTCTGTACATGGCGCTCCAGTCCATATTGGGAATCCGGAAGCCATTGGCGTAAAAAATATCAATCAGCCAGATTTTGGCGACTCTGTCACGATTAAAGATGGCGAAGTTCCGGTCTTTTGGGCTTGCGGTGTCACCCCCCAGGCAGTTGCCATGCATGTAAAACCGGAAATCATGATTACACATGCACCCGGACATATGTTTATCACAGATTTGAAAAATGAAGATTTAGCAGTTTTATAAGAAGAAGGCGTCCTGATTCATGGGCGCCTTTTTCTTATTTTTATGGTAAAAATATCCTATTCCAGTTGGTTCCTTTTTCTCCGGAGAACATTGACCTTCCTAAAGGTATAGAAGCTCCATGGTATTTTAACAGTGACGGAAGCGAAAGAGCCCAGAATAATAATGGAAAGGTCGTATATGGAATTCCTAGATACGACCAGAATCGTGACTATAACCCGAACCTGAATTTCAGAGTGGTAGACCAGGATAAAGGTGAAGTCGAAGCTTTCCTAAATGATAGAGCGACCAATAACAGTAACTGTTACGAGTGTGTTCCAGGATCTGCGCTCTGATGTCTATGTAGATGTTCATCACCGCGGCTTTAATACCGTATCTGATGAAGATAATTCAGCTTGCAGCAGTTGTGGCAGACCCCTATACCGATCCTTTCACAGGTGACGAATATGAGGTGGATGAGGATGTTCTTACATTAGGAAAGCAGGTCAATGCCCTTGCTGCTCAGACACTGCAGAGAGGCTACTCCCACTTTGGTGCCATCCAGAAATATCCTGATGTAAACCTGCCTGGTACAGCACTTGGTGCCTTTGCTTTAAATGATGCAGCGATTATGCTAATGGAGCTTAAAGGGCAAAGCCAGACTTTAGGTCAAAAACAAGCTGGTATGCTGAAAGAAACAGTTAAGGCGCCGCTTTACGATTTATTTAATGCACTTGCAGATGGATCCATCCATGATGTAGATCCCGCTGTGTATGACGCTATACAGGAATCGACAAACAGAATTACAGATCCATCTACCAGCGATACCGAGAAGGATTTTTAAAGGTAAGAACCCCTCCCTCCAATGGGCGGGGTTCTATTTTTTATCCTTCAAGAAATCCAAAGTCTCTTTATGGTCTTTACTCATAATTTGTTCAATTAGCGGATCTGCCGGGATAGCTGGTCTGCTTTTTTTATTAAATGTACGATAGACTGGCCTAATCGAGGATAAGCTGCTCTTAACCTTCCAGCTGCCTTCTTTTTCGACAATTTTCAAATCAATGAGTCCCAGGTGATTGCCCCAATACCCTGCCTGGACGGCAGCCGTTCCATTTATGGTCCCCATTTTCAAATCAATTCCCGGCAGTTTCTGCAGTTCATCCCTTACAGGAAAGACAGAATGGCTATGACCAAATAGAATGGCATCAATGCCTTTTACCTTGCTTAGAGCATAGACAGAGTTGCCTTTTTTCTCATCCAATCCTTTATCTGATTGCAGTCCAGTGTGGGCAAGAGCCACAATGATATCTGCACCCTTGTTCTTCATGATTGGGATAAAATGTTCGGCCGTTTCTTTAATATTTTTCACTTTTAGGTTTCCTCGAAAATATTCCTTATTCCATTCAGCGACAATAGGAGTGATAAAGCCAATTACGCCAATGTTAAGCTTATGCTTCTCCCCTGCTGTATCTGTCACCTCTTTTTCAAGAATCGTATAAGGATTGAAATAATTAAGATCATCATTTTCAAAATAGTTACGATCTTCTACATATATATTGGCATTTAGATACGGAAAATTTGCACCCCTTAAACTTTCTTCCATAAAGTCAATTCCATAGTTAAATTCATGGTTCCCGACTGTAGCCGCATCATATAGCAAAGTGTTCATGGCTTTAAAAACCGGATGGACATTGGCCAGGTCCAACGGATGGCTCCTGTAGGCATATTCATCAAGTGCGTTGCCCTCCAATATGTCTCCATTATCAAAAAGAAGCGAATTTGGTACCTCCTTCCTGGCTTGTTTGATCAGGTTCGCCGTTCTGGAAAGTCCAAACTCTACCGTCTTTTTTTTATTTTCGTAATTATATCCAATCATGTTCCCATGCAGGTCAGTCGTTTCCATTAGGCGCAAGTGAATGGTTGGAGGCCCGGATACTTGTGCTTGTGTTTGATTCCAGACAATCAGCAGGGTCATGAATGACAGTACGATGATTAAAGTTTTTTTCATTCCCTTTTTCATTCCATCTCCCCCCAGATGATTATGGACTAGTTTTTTTATTTTCTCTTGATATTAGAAAATTAATCAGGGATTGGGAACTTCAGAAAAAAGAATAAAAAAAGGAAAATTTTGAAACTTTTTAGAGCTTAATCGTTAGATAGAGGAAAAGCTTGGAAAGGAGGTACAGGAGGCCAAGCAAAATAAGTTACTAATCGTCGATAGGATTATTTAAAGCTGATTACTTCGTATCTGTTTATTATTTAATTTTTATATAAGGTTTTCATAATTACTTTTTCCCAGGTCTTCCAGCTCAGCATTTTTTTTAAATTAATTCTTCCTCGTACACCTTTTCCAACTGGGTATCTTAACCCTGGGTTTTTCTCCAAGGCGATGCTGGCCGCTTTTTTTGCTACTATGATCGGATCTTCAAAGAAAGGCTCGCCATTATCCAGGTAATCTTGAATTTTTCTCATATAAGCATAATAGGGAGAGTCTTTTTTCATGGATTGCTCCGTTACTTTTTTTCCTGTTGTCCAAATGCCTGTTCTAAACGACCCTGGTTCTATTAATGCGATATTGACGCCAAAAGGCTTCATTTCTAGTCTTAAAGATTCGCTCCAGCCTTCGATTGCAAACTTGGAAGCAGCATATGGAGATAAGCCCGGAAATCCTGCTCTTCCGCTAATTGAACTTATATTAATGATCGTTCCTTTTCTTTGCTTACGCATAAACGGGAGAACCGCTTGTGTAACAGCTATGGTTCCAAAAACATTCGTTTCGAATTGGCTTCTGTATTCATCAAGCGGAATCTCTTCTACAAAGCCAGCCCCAGCATAGCCCGCGTTATTAATCAGGACATCAACTGAAGAGAGATTGTTTAGGAATGTTTTTAAATCCTCTATTGATTCTGCTGAAGTCACATCCATTTCTTGAACAGAGATTAACTCCTGCACTCTTTCTGCAGTTGCTTTTTCCATTAATAAATGGCTTTTTTCCATATTCCTCATTGTGGCTATGACATGAAAATTATTTTTAGCCAATTCTATGGCCATTAAGGTACCAAAACCACCAGAACAGCCAGTAATAACAGCATATTTTTTACCCAAAATCATCATCCTTTATCAATGTGCTAAAATTTTTATTTTAACCGTGCAATTAGTTATATAATTAAAATTGAAAGTATTATAAAATAATAAATAAAGTGAATTTTTAAGAGGATGAACAAGTTGGCGCACATATTTATCAGCATGGTTTTACTCATATCTGGTTTGTCTTCAACGATGCAGCAAACAATGGATTTGAGCGATTGGATTGAGTTTGAGGAACAAATCAATGGCGATTCCATCGTAATTGAGGCAGCAGTTTTAAAAAATGCAGCATCGAAAAGTGCTTCCGTGGCCGCTTTTAAGAAACTTGCCGCAAAAGTTTTTACCTTTAATGATATGGCTCACAGCAAACTTGAATTTGCTGGTATGGTTCCTGTTCCTAAGATCCATAAGTATATGACTCCTCATAAGTTTCAGAGCAACTGCCTCCACACCGTTTAAGGGATATTCTATATAAAAAAGAAAATGTGGAGGAATGAGAATGGAAAACTTGAAATCATTTTTTAACCATAATGGATTGAAACGTTTTATCATCTTCGGGGTTATTGTACTGGTTCTGTATTTGCAGAAAAGCATGATTAACTTGATCCTGATTACCTTTATTTTTTCATTCTTGATGGACAGGCTTGTGAAGCTGGTTTTATCAAGATTTAAACTTAATAGGAAGTTAACGGTAGTAAGCCTGTATCTAGCGATTATTGGCATGTTATCGATAGGGATTACTAAATACCTGCCCCTTATAGTATCAGAAATATCCCAGCTCTTCACCCAGGTTGAAAGCTTTTATACACAAAAGCATGACAATATTATAATCACCTATATTGTTCAAATGCTTGAAACAAATGAGATTTCGAAATATCTTGAGCAAGGGTTTGCATTTTTGCTGCAATACTTTTCAGATGTTAGCCATATTGCCGTCCAGATTTTGCTCTCCTTGATCCTAAGTTTATTCTTTCTGCTTGAAAAACCAAAGCTTGTTGATTTTACTATGAAATTTAAACACAGTAAAATTGCAGACTTTTATAATGAAATCGAATACTTCGGCAAAAAATTCGTGCAAACGTTTGGAAAGGTTATAGAGGCGCAGTTTGTCATTGCGCTTGTCAATTGTGCGTTAACAACCCTGTCACTATGGGTTATGGGTTTCCCTCACCTTATGGGACTGTCGATTCTTATATTTCTGCTAGGTCTTATTCCTGTTGCGGGTGTGATCATTTCTCTTATTCCGCTTAGTACGATCGCCTATTCACTGGGTGGATTTATCCAGGTTTTTTATATCCTCCTGGTCATTATGGTCATTCACGCGATAGAAGCGTATATTTTAAATCCAAAGCTTATGTCGTCCAAAACGGATTTGCCTGTATTTTATACGTTTATTGTCCTGATTTTTTCGGAGCATTTCTTCGGCGTTTGGGGGTTGATTGTCGGGATTCCAGTGTTCGTCTTTCTGCTGGATGTGCTTGGAGTTAAAAATACTTCCCCGGAAACACCTGCTAAAGCGGCATGATTTAGTAAAAACACACAGTTCAAGCAGCTGTGTGTTTTTACTGTTCTTATTTCAGTGTTTCTCTTTTATTATCAGGCTGCTTAAGCCAATGCCTTATTCCTTTACCAGCATGTGGCTCATCATTATATCTTGGGATTATGTGCAGATGGCAGTGAGGGATCGTTTGGTTTGACGCCTCTCCAACATTCCAGCCGAGAGTGTATCCATCCGGTGAGAACCTTTTATCAACGTATTCCTTTGCTTTTTGCAATAATTCATATGTATGGTTCCACTCTTCAGCCGTTAAGTGAAAGGCATCTTTATGGTGGGCTTTCGGGACAATGACTCCGCTTCCCTCCAATACATCCTGCTCCTTGTCATGCTGAAGATAGTAGCATGTGTTGTTTTCAAAAATGATATGCTGATGGGGATCCCTATGAGGGTGGCAAAATGGGCAGTTTTCATGATAGGTCATCTAACTATTTCCTTTCTAAATAAAATGGCTGTTCGGTATTCAGCTTAATGTTAGAGGTCATTGATGTCATACTTCTTTCATTGAAACCTTCATTTAAAGTTAATTTTTCATCCCAATAAATTACCTTCGAAATGTTCCAAATACTCCCTATATTGTAATACATAATGAAAAAAACAAACAGCCATGATAGGCTGTTTGTCTGGTTAATAGTCTGGTTATTATCTTACTGCACAGCGGTTTGGACCAATTTCCATTTCCCGCTGTTTTTCAAGATCCGGGTCAATTTTACCCATATTGGTTTCTCTGATTTCCTGATAGGCATTCGGCTGGGGAGGCAAATTCTCTGTAACTGTTTTACGGAAGGATTCTTCACTGTCGATATTAAGACCATGGTTCTGAGCGTAAAGGACACCAAGCTTTTCTGAAATGCTGCCATCATCATTCATTTCTTTAATGGTCATATAGTGGGCAGGCAGCACGACAAGCTCGTCCGCAAGTTCCTTATAGCGCTTGTAAAGAGTTGTCCGTAAATCACCTACCCAATCTTCGGCTTTGCCGGCAAGGTCAGGACGGCCAATCGAATCGATAAATAAGATATCACCTGTTAAAAGATATTGGTCATCGACAATAAAGGACGTACTTCCAATTGTGTGACCTGGTGAATACAGCGCAGAAATAACAGCGTTACCTACCTTTATTTCATCGCCGTCATTCAGAGGGTTATAGGAGAAGGTTACCTCCTCAGCATCTTTAGGAGGTAGGTAATATTCAGCCCCCTCTTTTTCAGCCATTTTTCTGCCGCCTGAAATATGGTCTGCATGAAGGTGGGTATCCAGAAGCGCTTTCAGTTTTAGATTATGCTTTTGGATAAATTCTTCATACGGTTCGAGCATCCTATTTGTATCAACAATGGCTGCTTCTCCATTTGATTCAATAAGATAAGACAGGCAGCCTTTTCCGATGCGTACAAATTGATAAAGTGTGCCGCCGCTTTTCAAGTCGCCTATTCTTACAGGCTCCAAATGCTCGCTCCAAGCTTTCATTCCGCCTTCAACAGAAAAGGCATTTGGAAAACCGGCTTCTACAAGCTGATCTGCGACAAATTCGGAAGAACCGCCTTTTGCACAGACAACAAAAAGATCCTGATCCTTTGGCAGCTGGTCTTTAATTGGATCCACGCCTTCGAGAAGCTCAAAATATGGAGCATTGATCACTTCAACGTTTTTTCCTTCAATTTTCCAGTCATCAAAGTCATCGGTGTTCCTGGCATCTATGATAAAAACGTTTTCATGGTCAAGAATCTTTCTGACAAGCTCTTTAACCGAAATTGTTTTTGCGCCCATTTTCATCCTCCTTTTTTAAAAGGTTAGTGTGATATTTGCATCGCTTGCAAAATGAAGGAATGATGCAGCCCCGCCAACGTCCACACCCTCAACAAAATGTTCTTTTTCAAGAGACATGACGTCCATGGTCATTTGACAGGCGATCATTTTTACACCCATTTCAGAAGCCATGCTGACAAGCTCTTCGATGGAAGGAACATTCGCACGCTTAAAGCCCTCCTGAAAATGCTCCGTTCCTGCAGGCATAGGCAGCTGCTTATGGCCTTCTTTATGGATTAAGTTTAATCCTTCAAATGTAAAGAAGATTCCAACCTCTGCATCTGTAGCAGCGGCTGCCGAAGCAATGTTGAATACTTTATAGGCATCAAACATACCGCCATTGGCAGCAATGATAGCTACTTTCATTAGTAAAAACCTCCAATTTTATAATTTTTGAGTCGGCCCGGTCCAATCCTTCATACCAGGGACAACGTTAACAACATTCTTAAATCCTTTTTCAGTAAGCTTTTTAGCTGCAAGGTCGCTGCGGGATCCGGATCGGCAGATTACATGCAATTCTTCCTCCGGATTCAATTCACTGAAACGCTCCTCCAGTTCACCAAGTGGAATAGAGACAGCATTTGGAATATGGCCGAAAGCATATTCTGCAGACTCCCGCACATCCAGAATTTTTATCTGTTCGTCGCCCTCGATCTTTTTTAACAGATCGTCCAAAGAGGCAATATTAGGATGCGACGTTTCATTAGATTCTTCAGAGGCGCTTGCTTTTCTTACATAATGTTTTAATACATCCCCATCTTCAATTGTTCCTAAGTATTGGTTTCCTGTACTCTCGCTCCATGCCTTTAAGTCAGCAGTGGATCCTTTATCAGTCGCTTGAATTTCCATTACTTGTCCAGGTTCAATCTCGTTCATCATCTTCTTCGTTTTTACAATAGGCATAGGACACGCAAGACCTTTCGCGTCCAGCACTTTATTAGCAGTTATTGACATAAAAAACCCTCCTTCCTATTTTTTAGTATTTTTAAAAACACAATAAAGAATACAGGAGAATAACTCCAGATGGACCTGTGCTTAGATTGATTTATCCAAACAGCCAATCAGGCGATTCTCAATGTCTGCTGCCATCTCTTTTAAATTTTGATTATCAATCATGCTGATAAGCGCAGTCGGCTTTGGCAAGCCAATTTTCGTCTGGCCCGCTTCTTTATAAACAACAATTTTACAAGGAAGGAAATACCCAACCATCTTTTCTTCTTTCAGAACGCGCTCAGCTTCCTTAGGATTACAGACCTCAAGAACCTTATACTCTTCATCCAGCTGGAAGCCTTTTTCTTCAAGCTTTTCTTTAATATCAAACGTCCATAAAACGCCAAACTTTTCTTCCTTCAGCTGTTTTTCCAGATCCGAAATTGCTTCCTCAATCGATTTGTTCGTTTCTACCGTATAAGCAAAGTTCATAGCAGCCACCTTTATTATTAGATTTAGTCAGTTAACCCATTAGGGTATTAATCTCTACCCCATCGTTATTAATATAAACACTGGTTTCGCTTTTTACGAAGGAAGATATAGGTCGATGTACATCTACAGGAGGGAAATTGGAAGGTTTGTTTATGAAGATAATGTTGGTTAGTTGGACCGGGACTGAGTGATGGACTTGCATAAGCCAAACCCGGATGGGGAAATATCTATGACGATCGTCTTATGAGCTGTTCATCATTTATGGTCGCCATGAGAGTGCTATGTCGACTGATTTCTTTGTTGCCCATTATTTATCGTCTTCATGACAGCTTTATGAAGACGATATTTATGCTGGGACTTCGGTTATCGTCTTCATGCCGGCTTTATAACGACCATATTTATGCTTGGGCTTTAATTATCGTCTTCATGCCGGCTTTATAACGACCATAATTATGCTTGGGCTTTGATTAT
>JAGGRA010000054.1 GCA_018613035.1 Pseudomonas sp. ISL-84
TTGAATATCAAAAAACCTACCTACCATTTTTCAGCACATCAATCCCCAATTAAATTAGCAAACAAATTCGAACACTGACACTAACTTTTGTCATCCTGTTAAAAAAGGTGCGAATTATGGTGCTAAAATACCATTACATTTATAAAAAGCCTTAATATTCAACAAAAAAGATGCAGTCCAATTCAGTTGCGAATTGGACTGCTAATTTGTTTGCTAATTAAGTTTTTGTACTCGAAAACCGAACCCGTTAATTAGAGAGTCTGGCGTTTTTTTCTTTTGCCTGTATTAAAGCTTACAGTTCAATTTAGACCATGTTGATTGGAGCGAATGGCCCGAGATTCCTTTGGCTTTCCCCATGGAAGGGAGCTCATGCATCGGAAATCAACAGGCTAATGTAACATAGCTTACTTTTTAAAGCTTTCTGCAGCTGTTAGCGGTCTTTCTCTTTTCGCCATGGAAAGTGCAGCCGTTCCAAGGGCGATGACAATAAAGACACTTCCGGCAGCTGCATTGAGTTCGACGGAAGTTGATTCAATCATGATTCCACCGATCATGCTGCCGAATGCCATTCCCATGTGAACAGCAGAGTTGTTCAAAGTTTGCTGAATATCTGATGTTTGCGGAGATACTTCAATCAGATAGCTGTGTATGGCTGGTGTAATAGCCCAGCTTAGCATGCTCCAGATGATGACGACTATCAGGAAGAGCGGTAATGAAAAGGCTGCGAACGGCAACGAAAAAATGGTTACTCCGAACAGCGCAATTAACGTTAAGATGACAGGCTTTGCACCAAAACGATCAGCCATCAATCCGCCAATTCCTCCTCCAATTACGGCCGCAATCCCAAAGATTAAGTACACGATGCTGACCCAATTGCCATCGAGCCCCATTTTCATTTTTAGAAATGGTGTTAAATACCCATAAAAAGTTAAATGGCCGGCCATCAATAAGAAAGACGTAGTCTGTGTAAGCGCAATTTTACGGCTTTTCAGCGTCCGAAGCTGTTCACCAATCGGCACTGCAGGCTTTGGAGCTACTTTTCCCATGAAGAAATAAACGCCTGCCATAGATAATACTGTCAATACAGAAATAAGGACAAAGGGTGCACGCCATCCGAACGCATTTCCAAGCATAAGTCCGATCGGCACACCCAGTACAAGGGAGGCACTGATTCCCATAAACACAATCCCAATTGCACGTGCACGGTATTGTTCAGTTACGATATAAGATGCCATTGTCATACATAAAGCTATCAACAGCGAACCGCTTGCGGCTGCCAGAATTCGTCCAACTAATAAAACACTATAGAATGGACTGAAAACAGCCACGATATTCCCCGCTAAAAACACGACTAAGGAAATCATCATTAAGCGGCTACGCTCCATTTTAACAGTTAAGGTAAGCAATATAGGCGCTGCTATGGCAAAAGCAAGTGAAAAGACAGTTATCAGAAGACCGGCCTGTCCAAGGCTGATACCAAGATCGTCAGCAACAAGGTCCAGCAGACCTCCAATAATCAGTTCCACCATACCAACAACAAACGAAATAATCGCCAATAAATAGATGCGTTTATCCAAGCTGAACTTCCTCTCTAGAAATCTATTTAATATCTTTAAGTAAGTGTTAAAATAAAATAATATCTTAACATATTGAAAGGGATAAGTTCAAAGAAGTGAATAGTCAAAAAACAGCAAAAAAAGTCTGCTAAAGCAGGCAGACTTTTCTCATTTATTCTTATTTAGCTCGTCCAACAGCGCAGGACGCCTAACATATTCCTTCTTTAACTTTGTTATTAAAGCTTCAGCATGTCCATCACCCATTATTTTCTTATAGTTCTTAATAATCTTGCAGGATTGCTTGTATAGACGCCTTTCGTTGGCATTTCGGACACTATTTTCAATATAGCCCGAATATATTTCATTAACTTCTTCAAAATACTCGTCAATCAGGTAAGGGTAGAGCTTTTCAATCATAGAAGGATGTGTTCGGCAATAATTCAATAAATCCTCGTTTAAGTCTTCATGTATCATGATTTCTTCATATACCATTGAAGTATAAGGACTCTTTTCAAATTTGGAAATGATCTCTTGCAGTACTGGTATCCATTCATCAGCTGAATAAAGCTTTTTCAATTTATAGAAGTATTCTGCACCTTCGTTGTAAACCAGTTGAAGCCCCAATTCTTTCTGACTATCAAGGTCACCTGACATTTCATATGTCTTATAAAGGTACTTTTTCCACTTGCTTATAAGCCCAGGATATTGATGATCTTTTTTTTCGCCTTCAATACAAAGGGAAATAGCTTTATCATACTCCCTATTCTCTAGAGCAAGTTTTACCGCTTTTTCTCTAAAATCGCTGTAATTAATGTTTTGAAATATGAAATCCTCAATCTCTTCTTCACTGTCATTCATGGCAATGAGATCAAATTGCAGGAGCTTAATTTCTTTATTGTGGTATTCAGCTCTCCACGGCACTGGGTTACTATGGTCTAATAGCTGTTCCAGCTGTTTTTCCAGCTTGTCGCGCAGTTCTTTTCTGTTAGTAAAATAAGAGCATGCTCTTAAAAGACTATATCTCCAATCTTCCAAGCCATCGTAGCGTTTTAGCATTGCTTCTTTAAGTATCATTTTAAAAATGGAATTCAGTTCTTTTTCATCGCTTTTGGATCCGGCATGTCTGGCTGCCTCTTCTATTTGGGATAAACTTTCGTGGATAACATCTCCTACAGATCCGTTGGAATCATCTGTGTAGCCAATGATTCCAACTACAATTGATAAAATGGCTATGTTTAGCCCGATTGCGCCCTGCAGATCACCTTGATCCAATTTCTTTTTGGCCTTTCCAAGTGTAATATTTGCTCCCTGGAGAGCATAATCGACATCCCGCCAATGGATGAATCCGCTTCTTTTAGCAGAATTAATATACTCTCGGATCAGTTTTTTGCTTGCTGCAGCTTCATCCTCCACCGGTGCATACTTGAATATGATTTCCTTCTTAATTTGAGGATTCTCTTCTGATATTTTTAAAATGATTGAAGCTAATTCTTCCTTTTGCAAACCAGCCAAAATCGTTTCCAATTCCGGCTCTTTTGATTTCCCTGCTTTAAATGCTTTTCTTTTTGGCTGCTTTTGAGCCGATTTACGATCTCTTAAGGCAAAAAGAGCAGCTCCAATGTGCTTGCAATAGAGTGACATATCATACGGACAATCACAACCAGCCGTGATGATTTTATCATTGTCATCCAGTTTTACAGTAACTGTGTATAAATCCGTCCCTTTTATAGTGACAATATATTGATTTTCTCCAGCCTTCTTCATCTCTAATACACGGCCTTTATTAAAGTAATCTTTCCCGCGCTTCAGAATGACATCCTTCATTTGGTTTTCGAATTTTGCCAAATTCATCATTTCGCCCCCCAGCCAAATTTCCCATCTATAATGTATACATTAATAACATAAAATCTCCTGCTATGGGAATGATAAAAATATCTCCCTTAAACAACTTCCAAAAATTACATGTTTGAATATATGTAATAAATAGGAAATAAAAAAACAAATATTGTAAAGGAGTTGATGATCTTGTTGGATAGCCGAGAAAAAAATGAACGCAGTCAAACTCCCCCAATAACTTCTGTGAATGAGGAAATGAATACCGCCGGGACAACTCCTAATTCTTCAAATGCCATGCAAAGCCTGGAGCCTGAATTTGACATAACAGGAACAGTGTTAAATGATTATAGCTGATTTTCTTTATTAAAATCCCCAGCGCAGTCAGCGCAGGGATTTTTTTATGGAAAGTTTGTCCCATTTGCAGCATACGATTGTAGTATTCCTTGTGCTTCACTTGGAAAATAACCAATTGGAGATAGATAATGATTATTGGTTTACTGGTTATTTTCATTGTCGTCCTGCTGCTGCCGTTTATCTCGGATCATGTGGAAAAAAACCTCGAGATGTTTCTGTTCGTGATGGGTCTGTCTGCTGCTTTTGCAAGCGGTGTGATGAATGACACACTCTTTTTAAAAGCAGCTTATGACCCTATAAATATTACAGCTGCCGTTTTTGTAGCCGGCTTGCTTTTTAAATGGTTTCAGGTAAAGCTGGAAAGCTGCATACTTTCAGTGAGCCGCAGGCTGCCCTTTCGCTTATTTGCAGCTTTGGTAGTCATTTTGCTTGGCTTAATCTCGAGCATCATTACAGCAATAATTGCCGCGTTAGTGTTAGTTCTAGTTGTCAGTGCCCTTCGCCTTGATCGGGCGTCTGAAATACGACTTACAGTCCTCGCTTGTTTTTCAATCGGGCTCGGAGCTGCTCTGACACCGATCGGAGAGCCGCTTTCCACCATTGCCATCAGCAAATTAAATGAAGACTTTTTCTTTTTGCTGGAGTTGGTGGGATCACAGATTGGGATAGCATTACTTTTTTTCGGGATTTTGGCAGCCCATTTTGTAAAACGGCCTGTGTCAGGAAGAGGGTCTTTCAGCAAAAAGCCAGCTGGTGAGAGCTATGAAGAGATTCTTGTTCGTGCCCTGAAGATTTATTTTTTCGTAATGGGATTGACTTTTTTGGGTGCAGGATTTGAAACGCTGATTAATCATTTCCTGATTGGTTTAAACCCGTTGCTGCTGTACTGGATCAATATGATTTCAGCCGTTTTGGATAATGCAACGCTCGCAGCCGCCGAAATCAGTCCATCTATGGATCATTTTACTGTAAAATCGATTCTGCTCGGACTTCTCATAAGCGGGGGTATGCTAATCCCCGGTAATATTCCGAATATAATTGCAGCAGGCAAGCTGCAAATTACAAGCAAAGAATGGGCAGCTTTTGGCGTTCCGGTAGCATTGTTGACAATGGGGGCTTATTTTATTTTTATGGTGGTTTGGGGACAATAAAAAGGACTGAAATTCAGTCCTTTTTATTTATTCTTCCGTAATTTCCCATGTGTTTTCCAGGTTTATTGCCCCCTTAAGAGTCTGTGCAACAGGACAGGCTTTTTCGAAGACATTTAGGGCCCGCTCTGCTGCTTCTTTTTTTCCTTTAGGAATTAGCAGCTTGAATTTTGTGCGTATAGTGGTAATTTTCAAGACTCCTTCTGGTGCCTCAATTACACCCTGTACGTCAGCCTGCAATTTTTCTCTCGTAATTGGAATTTCACGCGCCTCCAGCGCGCCTGCTAATGTTCCAACCAGTCAGCCGCCTGCAGCTGCAACAATATGGTCAAGTGTAGAGGGATACTCCACTTCCGGTTCAACACCATAAAATTGCTTGACGCCGCCGTGGACACCAAAATAAACAGGCTGCTGAAAGCCGCTTATGTACGCGCTTTTCACCTTATTCGCTGTATCTTCCGGATAAATAGTCATTTTGGTTAATTCAATGGGATCCTTTGACATTGGCTTCTCTCCTTTTAGCTGCATCCCTCTGGTCCGCATGCGAAACCATTGGAATCAGATTTACCATTTTTCCGAATCATCTCTTCTTCGATCGCCTTTTCAATCATTTCCTTTTGGCGTGCACCTGACAATATCGTATTTCCTATCTTAAAGGTTGGCACAGCCTGAATTTCCGCTTCATTATAGGCATGTCTGAGTGCTTCTTTATGGACATCCTTATATTTTCTTGTTTCCAGCGATACCTGAAAAGCATTCTGGTCCAAGCTCAATTCGGCGGCTACTTTTGTCAGGACCTCAATATTCCCTATATCCAGCTCATCCTGGAAAAAGGCTGTGAACATTCGATGGTTGTACTCATTACCCTTTCCATGTTCTTTGGCGAATTGAAAGCCTTCGAAAGCCAGGTGGGTATGGGGCTGCGGCGATACGTGCGGCAAAACTATTTTTACGCCGAACTGATCGGCCATAGGATAAACAAAGTTTTTCCAGGTAGATTGCAGGTAATCCCCTTCAGGCTTCAGCGTTTCATTCGGATATGGCCTTAACTCATAAGGCATCCATTCCACTTCCACATCTTTGCCTTTAATCGCTTCATTCAGCGGAACCTCCGCTATAAAACAAAATGGTCAAACATAATCAGAATAAACTCGAATTTTTAATGTCATGGAATAGCTCCTTTTGTAGTGGTCGTTGATACTTTTTCCTTAAAAAGAGGTATTCAAACGCAGAATGGCAGAATTGAGCGTTTTTCTTCCTGAGAAATTCCGTTGCAGGTTGAATTTTATAAAATTGCTGTTTCGCAAAAATTATTGCTTTTTAAACAATAGTGAGGAGAGGTTGATTTCCGCTCCAGGATGCTCGCTTTCCGCGGGGCGGGCGGTGAGCCTCCTCGGCGCGCAGCGCCTGCGGGGTCTCACCTGTCCCACTCCTCCCGCTGGAGTCCCGCACCTTACGCTCCAATCAACCAACCTTATTTATCATTGTTTTATTAACAAATCTATTTAAAAACAAAATAACATTCTTTTTTATAAAACAACCTAAGATTTAGTTAGAATAAGCTAATGAACGTCTTGAGCAATCCTCTTTTCTGCGAAAATGTGGATACAATCCCGAAACAGCAAATTAAGCTAGATATTAGGAGCACCCTCTTGGTTTACATAATATATTTATCGTATATCCAAAATGATCTTTCCGGTACTCAGCCTGCTTTCTATTAATTGATGGGCAGCTGCTGCTTCTTTCAATGGAAAGGTGTGGCCAATTTTTACGTTTAGCTTGCCGTTTTTTAAATATTCCATCACCTGATTCGCCGTTTCCCTCAATGTTTCCGGCCGTTTTTTCCTTGTAGTACCCAGGCTGTAGCCTAAAACAGAGCGGCAGCTTTTATGAAGATCATTCGTTTTAATAACGCCAGTTTCACCAGTTGAATTACCAAACTGGATCATCCGTCCATAATCGGCAAGGCAGTCGAAGCTTTGCTGTGTAATGGGTCCGGCTAATGAATCCAAAATAATATCTGCACCCTTGCCTTCTGTAAGACTATTGACCAGATCAGCAAAATTTTCTTTTTCATAAACCACCACATGATCCGCTCCTGCCTCCAGAGCAACAGGAACTTTTGCTTCCCTGCCAACCGTTCCGATTACTTTTCCTGCACCTAAGATTTTCGCCATTTGGATTGCTGTGGTTCCAACTCCCCCGGCTGCAGAATGAACCAGAACGGTTTCGCCTTTTTCAAGACGGGCAATATCAGCGAGCATCTTATAGGATAAAAAAGAAACCGTCGGACAGGCAGCGGCCGTTTCAAAACTGACTTCATCCGGAATCGAAAATGTCAAATTCTCATCCGCAGCCACGTATTCTGCATACGAGCCCTCGGCGGGAAACGCAATGACACGGTCACCCTTTTGAAACCTTGAAATTTCTGTACCCGTTTCAACAATTACTCCTGCCGCATCCAAACCTGGAATAAAAGGAAAACGGCCGTTTCCGCCTTGTCCATATCTGGATTTCACATCAGCATAATTGACGCTTGTTTTTTCAACTTGAATCAATACCTGATTCGGTTTGATTTTTGGAATATCTATATCCATGTAAGTTAGTACCTCTGGCTTGCCGTATTCTGGAACAATAATTGCTTTCATTCACATAGCCTCCAATTAAATATTCTTTACAAACATATTCTCTTTGGATCCTGTCTACGCCTTTTTTTCTGCAAAAAAAGAAGCTGCACTTCGCAGCTTCCCACCTAAAATCTTATTTACCCATTTTCAAAGTAGCCGCGATGTTTCTAGCCGCTCTTTCCATGTAAACTGCTGCATGTTCAAACGCATCAGGCAGCGAAATAACGCCTGGCACAATACTGAAAAGCGAATCAATCCCATGTTCATGGACGATGTGGTTATCATCCGATAATGAACCGGCAAGGCCGATTACAGATACCCCGTATTTTTTAGCTGCTTTTGCCACACCGATCGGCGTTTTTCCGTAAATGGTTTGGCTGTCAATCCGCCCTTCGCCAGTAATGACCAAGTCAGCATCTTGAACTTCAGCTTCGAAATTTACTGCGTTAAGGACAATATCAATGCCTCTTTTTAAATCAGCATTCAAAAAGGCGAGTAAGCTTGCACCAAGTCCCCCTGCAGCGCCTGCACCCTCTAAATCGCGAAAGGATTTGCCGAGCGCTTTTTCTACCACATCCGCATAATGGGCAAGGTTATCATCCAGCAATGTTACCATTTCAGGTGTGGCACCTTTTTGCGGTCCGAAAATCGCAGATGCACCTCTTGGTCCGGTTAACGGGTTATCCACGTCACAGGCTACTTCGATATGAACGTCTTTCAATCTAACATCAAGATCGGATAAATCTACTAAAGAAAGTTGAGAGAGAGAACCGCCGCCAGGGCCAATTTCTTTGCCTGCTTCATCTAGAAGCTTTCCTCCCAATGCCTGGACCATTCCGGCCCCGCCATCATTTGTAGCGCTTCCGCCAATTCCGATGATAATATGTTTGACGCCTAAATCCAATGCAGCTGATATTAACTCGCCTGTTCCTCTGGTCGAAGTGATTAGCGGGTTCCTTTTTTCAGCAGGAACGAGATGCAAACCGGAAGCTGCTGCCATTTCAATGACCGCTGTTTTTCCATCTCCCATTAAACCAAAGAATGCTTTAACCGGTTCTCCCAGCGGTCCCGACACAGTCCGTTCCTCGATTGCTCCATTCGTGGCATCAACCAGGGATTGGACTGTACCTTCTCCACCGTCTGCCATAGGCATTTTCATGTACTCGGCATGAGGAAAAATGGCTCTGAATCCTCTTTCAATTGCATTAGCCGCCTCGAGAGCCGATAAACTTTCTTTAAAGGAGTCAGGCGCGATTACTATTTTCATAATTGAACATCTCCCTTTCTATTAACCTGCGTTAACGGCAGTGCAGCTCCGTTACAAGCTTTCAAAGACAATTTGTTTCACCTTATCCAAAAAGCTTAAAGACTCCAAATACGATAATTGAGATGATTGCGAGTGTCAGACCGACAAGAGACTCGTATGGCATCAGTTTTAAGCGTTCTTTTATGTCCATATTGACACTGCCTGCTGTTGCGTGGAAAAAGCTTCCGTGGGGCAAGTGATCAAGTACGGTGGCACCAGCATGGATCATGGCAGCTCCAGCCAATGCAGATACGCCCAATCCTAAAATCGTGCTTCCAAAGACTCCGCTCGCTACAGCTGTACCAGCCGTTGTTGAAGCGGTTGCAGCAGACATGAAAATACCGGAAGCAGGAGCCAGCAGATAAGCTGGAAGACCTGATGAGCTTAATGCGTTAATAATGACATCTTTTAACGCTGAGTTGGCAATGATGCCGGCCAATGTTCCAGTTCCCAATAACATAATGGCAACGCCGGACATTTTGCTTAGCCCGGAAACAGCATAGTCATTGATTTTTCTAGTTTTTCTCATGGCAATGGCACCCGCAATACCTCCGGCAGGGAGAGCAACCATGGGGTCAATATTTATTTCAAATAATGGGCGCAGCGACAAAAGAAAAATCGTAACCAGCGGTGCAATCATAGCTGTGAAGAATAATGGAAGCTTCGTGTTATCTGTGATTTCCACATCTTCAGTCATCACGGCCGAGCCTTTATTTACGAGTTTCTTGGCAATAAAGTACGTAACAGCCAGTCCAAAAATAGCTGGAATGATTCCCGCAGCCATGACGGAAGTAAGTGAAACACCAAATGCATCTGAGGCTGCAATGGCATTTGGATTTGGTGACATAATGTTCCCTGCTTTACCGCCGCCGATCATCGCAAGCAGGATGGCCATTTTTGAAAGCTTAGCTCTTTTGGCAATGGCCAGAGCGATTGGTGATACAGTTATGACGGCTACGTCTACGAAAACGCCAACCATTGTTAAGATCATCGTCGCCACTGCCAGCGCAAGCAGCGCACGCGTTTCTCCGAATTTTTTTACGATGGTTTCAGCAATGGAAGATGCTGCACCTGATTCAATCAGGACACCTGCCAGAATACCTGCAGCCAGAATTCTTAGGACTGCCGGGATAATTCCTTTGGCGCCTTCCATCATTAGATTCACTGTATTCGTAATATCAACGCCGCCTATCAGCCCGCCGATTAATGCACCGGCAACCATCCCATACGCAGGCGGCACTTTTTTCAAGATTAATAGAATAGCAATAACCAAGGCACTAATGGCCCCTAAAGCGCTTACAGTAACATCCATATGAAAACCTCCCCAGGTGCTTGTTTGCTTATGAATTTATTGTAAGCGTTTTCGTTGCTTTTTACATTGTGTATGCTGCTAAATTTTAAGCAGTGAATTTTCTATAAATTGTGCATCTGCACAATCAGCGAAGATCATTTATTAATTTTGCCATATACAACTCAATTAGATTTTTAATATTTCTTGGGTCCTTTCCTGTCAGTTCTGTGACTTTATCCAGCCGGTATCTGAGGGTATTGCGATGAATAAATAGGCTCTCCGCAATTTTGTTCAGTTCTCCGCCTTCTTTTATGTAAAGATCCAGGGTATGCGCCAGCTCCCCCTTTTTATCCTGCTCAAGCAGCCGGTCGTAAAAAGAGAAAGCATTCTCAGGCTGCCCAGTTTGTGCCAGTTTCGATAGCATAACTTCCAATCGGTACTCCTCGTAACGGTAAAAACCTGCATCTGGGTTAAGCTTTTGTCCAACAGCGAGAGTTAGTTGTGCCAAATGAAATGATGTCTTGATTTCATTGATGGTTTCAGACATATTGCCGATTCCAATAACGATCTTCTCCTTTGGAGCGTTTACCAGACGTCTTACAAATGCAGTACATTCAGATGGAGATCCCGCTTTAAGAATCACAACTTCATTATTAAAGGTTACACCAATTAGATCTTGTTTTTCGAGTTCAAAATGAATGGCGCTTATGAGCTTTTGTATGGCTGCTTCAGGACGCCTGCACTGTTTAAGTATGATAGCTGCTCTCGGCTGTTCAAGATCGATGCCAAGAAATCCTGCACGCTCTTTTATCCAGGCTTCATTTAGATGTTCATCAGATATAAGCTGATTAACAATCTCGCTTTGCAGACGCTGCTTCCATTGCACTCTCTCCAGCAAAAAAGATTGCTCTAACACGAGTTCTGCCGCCATTTTAACAAGCTCTGCATAATTGCGGATTTGTTCCGGCTCGCCCGTTATGCCGACTACTCCAACGATTTGGCTATTAAAACGAATAGGCAAATTGATTCCGGGCTTCGACCCTTTTAGCTTTGAAGCCTTTGGTTCATCAATTTCGACACTTTCCGCTTTTTTCAGGACAAGCAAAGCACCGTCATGAAGCTGATTAATCCTTTTGCGATCGCCCGATCCAATGATAATGCCTTCCTCATTCATCACGTTTATATTTTTATTTAGAATTTTCATTGTCCGCTCCACTATTTCCTGTGCAAGCTCATGAGTTAAAAGCTCCATCTATCTGCCGCCTTCCTGCTTCATTGGTTTTAATGTACCATAGTGTATATGCACAATAAAACAAAATAAAAAACCGTGTGCGAAACACACGGTTTTTGCATCAATTAGCTAAGTTGTAATGATTGCAGATGGTTCCATTTTTCCTGGCGGATATCTTCATGGACACGATAGCGGTCATCAAGCAATTCTGCCAGAAGCTTATTTTTTTCATCGGAAGAGATTGGAAGCTTTCGGATATACTCGCGGCATTCTGCCAAAAAACCAGTATATCCGGTCCAGCTATCATTAAATTGCTCCTCCAATTCTTTTTTCAGCTTGCGGGTAAGCTTGGGGCTGGCACCGTTTGAAGTGACAGCAACCTGCAGATGGCCTCGGCGGACAGTAGCCGGAAATGTGACATTCCCATCGCCGGATTCATCTACAACACACACGAGCTGTGCAGGGGCAAGTGATTGGGCCAGGGCCTGGTTTATTTTCCGATTATTGGTGGCCAGGATGGTGAGGAATGCATCCTCAAAGTCTTCTGGATATGCTTCACGGTGAACAAGATCATACCCTCTCTGATTGGCAAGCCCAATGACATCTTTTGAAAAATCAGGCGCGATAAATATAATATCTGCCTGTTCTGTATCCAGCACTTTCGCTTTACGGAAGGCTATCCTGCCTCCGCCTGCGATAACAATTTTTTTATCAGTTAAATTAATGACTAGCGGCTGCACTCGCATTCTCCTTTCCGTTAGCTTTTTCGATGACAATATTCTGTATAACCTGCTGGCTTCCCAAAGCATCCGTTAGTAAAATCGAGTGTCCCCTGTTCTTCTTCTTTTCTACTTCCCTCTTAATCTCATTCAATAGAAGACCTGCAAATAAAAGATATGGGATAACAATGATTCTGCCTTTTGCTTTTTCACATATGGAATCCAGACTTTCTTTGAAAGATGGGGACGCTGCAGCCAAATAACACACACGAACCTCATTTAAGCCAAGCCGCTGGCTGATTCCTTGTGCGATTGAGTCGAATGATTCTTGTATAGATGGGTCGCTGCTCCCTCTGCCGACGATAAGGATGGAATCATGAGTGTTAACTGGGTGAGCTACCGTGGTTACCAGCTCAGCAATAGCGTCTAAAATCCGGTGTTGTACACCGAAAGGATCTGCTGTTGTTACGTTTATAGTAGGGTGTTTTTTTATTAAAGGGTCAAGTGCGTCAGGAATATCCTGCTTAATATGGCCTGCTGCCAGCAGAAATAGAGGAACTATTGTTATGTCGGTAGCTCCTTTAAGGACACAGTGCTCAAACCCTTGTTCTATGGACGGTTCTGTGAGTTCGAGAAAGCTCAGCTGCTGAATGGGATGTTCAACCTTTTTCATGACATTTTCTATAAAAAGTTTTGCTTCCGCAGCCCCCTGTTTTGAACGGGTTCCATGGCCGATATATAAGATCGCTTTCATATGGGTCCTCCTTTCCTGGAAGATAGAGATTAATAAGAGACGTTGGTAATTATTTTAAATTAGCAAAAAAGAGTGCGTAGTTTAGAAGAACTTAGTCTGCAAATACTTTCCTTGTTGAACGGCAAAAACATAACCTTAGAGCTGCCCCTCAAATGGCTCATTCCCGCGCCAATATACTTAAATAGCGCACATACTTCCAGTCTAGCCGCGCCTAACCTGATTTTAGCGAATTAAGAGAGAGCTGCACACGAAACAGCTCCCTCTCTCCTATACCACAAACACCTTAACTTAACTCCTGCATAACCGGCAAATTCGGTAAAACTTCTTCTTCAAACCAATTAATTCTATCGTGGAGCTTAACGACATCACCAATAATAATCATACTGGGGTTTGCGATATGAGCCTCTTTTACATTTTTTTCAATGCTGGTAAGAGTACCTGTTACAGTCCGCTGTTCTCCAAGGGTTCCCCAGTGTACTAGTGCAATGGGAGTCTGCGGGGATTTTCCATTGTTCAGTAAATTTTTCACGATGTTTGGCAAATGCGATACACCCATGTAGACACAAATGGTATCTACCGCATGAGCCAAATGGCCCCATTGGTGCTCGGCTTCTTCATTTCCGGCTTGGTGGCCGGTGACAAATGCGAAGCTCTTGCTCAAGGTTCGGTGTGTGACAGGAATACCTGCATAGGCTGCAGCTGCAATTCCAGCAGTAATACCCGGGACGATTTCAAACGTGACGCCATTTTTTACGCATTCTTCTGCTTCTTCACCGCCTCTGCCGAAAACAAAGGGATCTCCGCCTTTTAAGCGGCAAACCTGCAGGCCCTTTTTAGCATATTTCACGAGAAGATGGTTAATCGTTTCCTGCTTCATAACGTGATGATTTGGAAGCTTTCCACAGTATACGAGCTGCGCTTCTTTTTTTGCATGCTTTAAAAGTTCCGGGTTCACGAGACGATCATAAAGAACAACATCTGCCTCCTGAAGGCAGCGCATTCCTTTGACAGTCATTAAATCGGGATCTCCAGGACCTGCACCCACTAAATAAACTTTTCCCGTCATTTTCATGACCGCCCTTTCTAAAATGTTTTTATGTTTTGGCTGTTTTCTCATTGATTCTTGTATAGTTTGTAAATGATGCCCGTTGATTTCCGCTGCGGGCACGCAGCGAACCCGCGGGGAGGAATGAGAGCCTCCTCGGCTTCGCCTGTGGGGTCTCTCACCCCCTCTCCTCCCGCAGGACATTGGAAAAGCATCCTTGAGTAAACATCGTACGAAGAAAATGCGAATGCATTTTCGAGGA
>JAGGRA010000055.1 GCA_018613035.1 Pseudomonas sp. ISL-84
GGGCTTTGATTATCGTCTTCAAGGCGGCTTTATAACGACCATAATTATGCCTGGACTTTGATTATGGTAGTCAAGCCGGCATATGGTGACCTATTCCTTGTAGTTATTTGTTTCTTGTCATCATGGCGGTTCTATTTAAAGAATTTGCATTGTTGCATTTGGTTTTGCAGTCAGTATCATAGAATAGGAAGAAGGCTATCAGGATCGTCGTTTATCAATGTTATTACCGGCTGTGAGGAAACTTTTGTTGAGAAGGATTTTAAAATTTTTTTCATGGCCATCCTGGGGTTTCTAATTGATCGTTAATCAGTTCTTTTTTACACAAAAAAATAGGTAAAGCCGGCATATTAAGCTGCCGGCTGTTGAAAAATTTCAAGATTAACGATTTCTTTCGATTTCTTTAATGAGGACAGATAGAGCATCTCCCATTGGGGAGGTTTCCATTGTACTTATGATTTTTTCTTTGTTTTTTTCAAGGTTTTCCAGCGATTGAATGAGACTGTGTTTTGATAACTTCTCTTCTTCTAATGTCAGTGCGTATCCTTTTTTTGAAAAAGCTTGCGCATTCAAAATTTGGTCGCCCCTGCTTTGTTTTTTTGTCAGAGGGATAATAAGCATGGGTATTTTCAAAGCCAGAAATTCAAAAATGGCATTTGAACCGCCTCGTGTAACAACTGTGTCGGTAGCGGCCAGGATATCAGGCAGTTCTTCATTTACATATTCAAATTGCCGATAGCCAGGGGTGTTATCCAAACTGTCATCTTTCTGTCCTTTTCCGCATAGGTGTACGATTTGATAATTTGCGGTGAGCATCTCAAGTGAATCCCTTACTGTTTCGTTCATTTTTTTAGCTCCAAGGCTTCCACCCATGACAGTCAAAATCGGCAGATCTTTTGTAAAATCAAGATACCTTTTACCTCTCTCCTTTTTACCGGAAAAGATCTCTCTCCTGATTGGCGAACCAATGACAACTGTTTTATTAGCTGGAAAATACTTCGCTGCCTCTTCAAAAGAGGTGAAGATTTTACTAGCAAAACGCTGAGAAATTTTATTGGCCAATCCTGGAGTCAGATCGCTTTCATGTATATAGATAGGAATTTTTAAAGAGCTGGCGGCGATGATGACAGGAACGGAAACAAAGCCTCCTTTTGAAAAAATAAGCTTGGGCTTTATCTTTTTAAGCAAGCTTCTTGCTTCCATGATCCCTTTTAATACGCGAAAAATATCCTTCAAGTTTTCTGCATCCATATATCTCCGAAGCTTCCCGCTGCTTATGCTATTGTATGGAATCCCCATTTTTGAAATTAATTCTTTTTCGATGCCTTTTTTTGAGCCTATATAATGGATGGTCCATTCATCTTTGGATAGTTCATTTATGATGGCAATATTTGGGGTCACATGGCCCGCAGAACCGCCGCCTGTAAAAACGATTGTTTGTTTGTTCATTTTATACCTGCCTGCTTATAATGATTTAATATTACTATTATAGTTTATGATTATGTGTAAGAGAAGGTAAAAATTGGGTCCCTGTTGAATGAATAGTAAACCACTTTGAAGGAGAGAGATTATGAATAAATGGATGATCTCAATCATCGTTTTGTTTGCATGCTTAGCAGGATACGTATTTTACTCAAAAGTTTATTACCCTGAGCTTCCGATTGAATCGATTACAAAGCGTGAAGCAGTTGCAAAAGGAGAAAAAAGTGTCTACAAAATGACGAAGATTGCAGAGGAAAACAGCCATGTTTGGTACATGGCACAAATGAAACAGGGAAAAGCTTATGATTTAATGAAAGAAAAAATGGCAAAAAACGGCTGGAGCTTTATCGAACAAAACGGCGCAGGTTTCTTCTTTGAAAAACGCGAAAAAACACTTATTGTAACAAGCCAGATGTGGACTGGCAAATATGTGTTATTCAGTGTGCCTATGGAAAGTAAATAAAAAGGCCAATCCTGACCTTTTTATTAAGAAATCAGCTTTAGCCCAATTGCAGCACTCAGCACTATTCCAATAAAGAAAATTCGTTTTGCGTCCTTCGGTTCTCCATAAAAAACCATGCCAAGAATGGCGCCGCCGGCAGCACCAATGCCTGTCCAAACCGCATAGGCAGTTCCCATTGGCAGCTCCTTCATGGCGAGTGCGAGGAAAAGAAAGCTGGCGCCAAAGCCGCCAAGAAGCAGGAAAAGAGATTGCCAATTTCGATTCCTATGCAAGCTGTTAATCATCGTTACACCAGTCATTTCAAATAGCCCTGCAAGGACAAGATAAAACCAGCTCATAATGTCTCAGCTCCTTCTTTTTCTTCTTCAGCTGTCACCAGCTTTAAACCAAGTACACCCATTAATAAAATGAGCACAAGAATCATTTTAGTTAATTTAAAAGGCTCTTCAAACAAAATAATTTCTGATAATACAGTTCCGGCAGTACCCAATCCCACAAAAACGGCATAAACCGTTCCGACCGGGAGTACCTTGCCTGCCATAATCATTAAATAAAAACTGACTGCAATGCTGATAATGGTGCCTGTCCATGATAATGGATCGTCCGCATGCTTTAACCCAATGACCCAAAACACTTCAAAAAATGCCGCTATAAAGACTTTTAACCAATGCATTTCGAAAATCTCCCTTCTAACCTATACCCTTCAAAAACAAAAAGCCCGGAAGATATCTGCTAAACAGTATCTCCCAGGCTTTTATCCTTCCGTGGCACAGCTTCGGCAGCTGTGAGTTTTCTCTCGGACCAGGCCAGCCATTGCTGCGGAACCCTAGAAAACCTTTTATATTAAATTCGCTACTATTATACCAGAAATCAATTGTTTTTCCAAGAAACTATGCAGTTACTTCATTAGAATCTGACGCTCCGGCAGACTCTTCCCCTCTGTCAATGATAACGGCGCATGCAGCATCTCCAGTAATGTTAACAGCAGTTCTGCACATATCAAGCAGGCGGTCGACACCCAATACAAGAGCAATCGCTTCAACTGGAAGGCCTACAGATGTAAGAACCATGGATAGCATGATTAACCCTACACCTGGTACACCTGCAGCACCAATGCTGGCGAGCGTGGCTGTTAAGATGACCGTAAGCAATTGTCCTAGTCCTAATTCTACACCATATACCTGTGCAATGAAAATGGTAGCAACTCCTTGCATAATCGCTGTTCCATCCATATTAATTGTTGCACCGAGCGGCTGTACAAAGCTGCTTACGCTCTTTGAAACCCCTAGATTATTTTGGGCTGTTTTCATGGAAATGGGCAGTGTCGCTGAGCTGCTCGAGGTACTAAAAGCTACAACCATTGCTGGAGAGAATTCTTTAATGAAATGGATAGGATTCATTTTTCCAAGGAAGGATATCGCACTACCATATGTGACGACTAAGTGGAGCAATAGCACAAAAAGCACTGCAAACATATATTTGCCCATTGCCATTATCGCTTCCATGCCCTGTCCGCCAATGGCAACGGCAATCAGGCCAAAAGCGCCATACGGGGCAAATTTCATAATTGCCTGAACAAGATACATTAATACCTCATTGGCCTGTTCAATAAGACGGAGAATACCGGATACTTTGTCCCCCAGTCTTGATAAGCCGTAGCCGATAAAAATGGAGAAAGCAATAATTTGAAGCATCGACTCCTGCACCATGGCGCCAAACGGATTAGCAGGAATAATATTAACAAGTGTTTCAATGACAGGCGGAGCTTCCTTCTCCTCAAAATTTGCACCATCAAGCTGGAAATCGCCCGCACCAGGCTGGAACAATAGGCCGGCTCCCAAAGCTAAAATAATGGCAATGGCTGTTGTAATAAGAAAGAATAAGATCGTTTTACCGCCAATCCGGCTAAGCTTTTTCGGATCGCTAATTCCGGCAGTTCCCAAAATTAATGACACAATGACAATCGGAACGACAAGCATTTTAATCAGGTTGACGAATATTTTCCCTAAAGGTACCAGTACATACGTGGAAGCGGCATCATACCACCCTGGCAGCGCCAAGTTCAAAATCAGGCCAACCACAATACCCAAGCCCATACCGATAAGAATCTTCTTGGTTAAAGACATAATCAACCTCCCTTTATAGTTAGTGACTATGTTAAATTTTCTGTTGATTTGGCACTCAGAGAACAGCTGGCGGTCCGGAAACCTCCTCCAGCAATTAGTTTCCCTTTTAACCGCACGCCAGTACGACTGGGAATAAGCTTCCTTGAATACAATCCACAAAGGGAGATCGGGAAGCATTTTCTAGGATTTTGTACCTTCCGCTCCAATCAATGGGTGCTAAAATCAACCTTGAGCTTTAACATAGACCTAAAATAAGAAAGCGCTTACATTAAAATGATTATTCAACAATTGGTTGTATTATGCAGTTTATTATGCTGGCAAGCGTAATAACTGATAAGAGCCCTGCAGCATTTTGTCTGCAGAGCTCCAAATTCTCTAGGGCATCATTGTAAAAAACATAAAGATCAACATTCCTAAAATAAATGCACCGCTGCCGGCATTAGTCAAAATCTGTTTCCAGAATACCTTTCCTTCTCTCTCTTCTTTGTAGGATTCTCTAATATTCTCCTTGATTTCCTCGTAGTAATAAATTCGCCACCATTTTCTAAAACTTAATCTGTATGTATACACCGGCTTTTCCTCCCCTCGCCAGCTAACTTTTATGACAGCGCCATCATCTGGAAGTATAAAGGTATTTTCTTTATCGTCCGGTTTCTCTTCTTCCGAATAGGTGATTGCATATTGATCCAATTCCTGGCGGATTCTTTCAAGCAGAATGGCTCTAGAGGTTTCATGGACGACAAATACGCGTCCTTTTATATGTAAATGTAAAGAAAGATAAATAAGTGCGATAAGCAGAATAATAGTTATGTATACAAGGGGTTCCAATTCAAAAAGATCAAACCATATCAAAGGCTGGGCGACCCCTCCCAAAAAGAGAACTAGTTGAGGCACCCAGGTTTCTGATATGATTCCTCTATGCTTCTGTACTTTAAAACCATTATAAACTGCCTCAAAAAATATAAAAATGCCAGAAATTAGGAATACATAAGATAATAGCAGTTGATCCTCCATTTTCAGGCTCCTATTCTACAAATCTTTCTTTTATCTTATCATAAATTTTGGCAGGTATTGTAAGAGAATTGGCAAATGAAAAAGCCTGCATAGCGCAGGCTCTCTCTCTTTCTATTAATCTGTTAAGGATGATTTTTTCAGAAAGACATCCAAAATAAAATTACCGAATGGGATAAATGCCACTGCTACTGCACTTGCAGCCCATTTTAACGACCATCTTATTTTAAAAGTCGTATAGGCAATGACGAAAAGGTAAGTGATGAACAGGAACCCGTGAAGAGAGCCAACAACTCTGACAGCTTCCGGAATACCTGCAGCATATTTAAGAGGCATGGCTATAAATAAAAGGAGCAGTAGAGATCCTCCCTCAAGAAAGCCCATGAATCTGAATTTTCCAATCGGTGTTTTTAGCATAAAAGCAACCTCAACCTTCATTTCTTTTTATCCATACCCATGTATTATAGCATTGTCTTAAGGATAGATACCATAGGAGGCTGCTAAGAAATATCGTAAGCCAGGACATACTCTTCGTGCCAGGAATAGGTTTCAAAACCTGTTGCAGCTAAATGATTACGCAAGCTTTTAGCCGCAATATGGCTGATTGACGGAGGATAGGGACTTTTCCTGATATGCTCCTTAATGCAGCCCATCGCCTCGTCAAAGTCCATGTCCTGGCATTGCGAAAAATAATATTGAACGATGTCATTTTTAATCCTAAAACCCGGATATACCCTTTCAATAAGAACAAAAAGTGTCAGCATTTCTGTTTTGTTCATCTTACCAGCCCTTTATGAAATAGTAATAAAAGTATTGCCGAATTTTTCAAAAATAAAAACCCCTGTTCTGATCCAGGGGTTAAATATTTAGTTCAAGAGCAATCGGGCAATGGTCGCTGCCCATTATGTCACAGTGAATTTGCGCATCTTTTATCTTATCTTTGAGTCTCTCGGAAACAATGAAATAATCGATCCGCCATCCGATATTCCTTTCGCGTACCTTAGCCATGTAAGACCACCAGGTGTAGGCGCCCTCTGCCTCGGGATATTTGTAACGAAAAGAATCAACAAATCCTGAATTCAGCAGTCCGGTCATTTTCCCGCGTTCTTCATCGGTGAAACCGGAATTGCCGCGATTGGACTTTGCATTTTTTAAATCAATATCCTGATGGGCAACATTTAAATCTCCGCAGAGAATGACAGGCTTGATCTGATCAAGTTCCAACAGATAATCACGAATCCGTTCTTCCCACTCAAGGCGGTAAGGAAGCCGGGCCAAATCACGCTGAGAGTTAGGCGTATAGACATTCACAAGATAAAACTCTTCATATTCAAGGGTTAGAATTCTTCCTTCCGGCTCTGTTTCAGTATCATCTATGCTATAACGGATCGAAAGCGGTTCTTGTTTGGTGAAGACGGCTGTACCCGAATACCCCTTTTTAATCGCATAATTCCAGTACTGATGATAACCTTCGAGAACCAGGTCTATCTGACCCTCTTGTAATTTGGATTCCTGGATACAAAAAATATCTGCATCCACATTATAAAAGTAATCGATAAAGCCCTTTTTCACACAGGCTCTAATTCCATTCACATTCCAGGAAACAAGTTTCATTGAATAATCTCCTTACATAGAAAAACTATCAGACTATCAGATTAACATGAATAAGGCTCCACTGCACACTTAAAGAATCGCTGCCCGCACCATGATTGACAGTACCGGTACAATTAAAAACATTGCGATATAATATTTTTGTGGGATCTCCTGGTCATGATCGCCAAGCGCCAGCGAAATTAACGCTTCAAACAGTCTGGCTAGAAACAGGACTCCTATTATGAAAACAAGTCCCAGCAGGAGATTTAATTTAAGATAATCCAGAAAAAGCAGTACAAAAAAATAAAGCACACTTACCGCCAGAAACTCGGAAAGTGTCTGTTTGTTCGTAAATATCCATTTTAAAACGTTCAATAACTCACCCCCGCTCTTGGTTATCCAAGCAGCAATAAAACTATTGTAAAATATAGAAATTATTCTGACAAGGAAAGCTGGCATAAAAAAGAGGCCTGCTATGAAGCAGTACCTATTGCTTAAAAATGATAGTTCCGGCATTCATCTGCACCAATTTAATCTTTTCCCCCGGCTGAATTCTTTGTATAAAGAGGCAGTCAACCTTATGGACTCTCCACCTTCCATACGTATCCAATATTCCTGGTGCATATTATAATTGCTCAGGTAATTATCGATTGAAGCTTGAAGATATTTTTCTTCTACTTTTCCTTCAATTTCCGTTATTTTCGTTTCAGCAGCAACCAAACCCGTAAAAAAGCCATAATACACAATAAGCAATAAGACTATGCCTTGGATATAGAGACCGGCACCCATCCATTTTTTCAATTCTCCATCCCTCTTTTTTCATTGTTTTTTAAAAAGCTACCCTTAATAGAATGGGTTAAACGGGATGACTTCAAACGGTTAAATCGGAAAATGAATGGAATTTTCATGCTTTCATTCAATGGGGACATCATTTGCAAATAAATTGATGAAAATGCAAATAAAAAAGCTATTCTTCAAATAAACTTTTTCCTGGCTGGGGAGGCCACTGATGTTTCAGTTGACGATATATCAGCCTAAGTTGATGATATATAAAGGAAATTAACGATAAAATGGCAAATTTGACGATTTATTACCCGGAATTGATGATTAAATGCCGAAAGCTGATGATATTTGAAGAAACGACGGTATCTCAACCCCTAAATTCTTGTTTAAACTCCCATTAATAAAAATTTCCGCTAAAATCCTGGCAAATAGCTCTCATTTCAACCTAAATATAAAAAAATGCCCGGCTTAATGGGCATTTTTTTGCTTTTTCACTTCTCGTTCACCGCTTCATATAACAACCGGGCAGATGCATCCGGCGAATCAGCTTGGCTTATTGCTGTGATGACGGAAACACCGTCTGCTCCAGCTCCGATAATCGGAGCAGCATTCTCCGCTGTTATGCCGCCTATCCCAACCAAAGGTATCTTTATTTCCGAAGCTCTTAATACTTTAATAAAACTCAGACCCTGAACGGCTTTTGCGTCTTCCTTTGTGGAGGTAGGATAGATCGGGCCGATTCCAAGATAGTCTGCGCCTTCAGCAATTGCTTTCCTTGCTTCATCTAAACGATGGGCAGACACACCGAGAATTTTATTGCCTATTTTTTTCCGAACCATACTAGCCGGCTCGTCTTCCTGTCCGATATGAACGCCATCTGCATCTAATTCAATTGCCAGCTCAATATCATCATTCACAATAAAAGGGATATGGTTTGCCCGGCAGATCGTTTGCAGTCTTTTTGCAAGCTGGAGCTTTTCCTTCCCTTGAAGACAGCCTTTGCCTTTTTCGCGGTATTGGAAGAGAGTGATTCCTCCCTTAATTGCAGACTGCAGAACTTCTTCTGGATCGTTGCTGCAGTTTACACTGCCCATAATAAAATAGACCCTTAATAATTTTCTCATTTCTTCAGGTTTAACTGCCATGAACAAAAATCTCCTTTTTCCTTCGGTTATAGGCCCAATGATTCGTAGGCCCGTGCCCGCTTCCCAGCTGCAGGTCATCTTCAATCGCAGCCTGGATAAATCGCTTGGCGCGCTCCACAGCATTCGAGACAGTCATCCCTTCCGCAAGGCCTGCCGTTATGGCTGCCGAAAAAGTGCACCCGGTTCCATGTGTATTAACCGTTTGTATTCTTTTACTTTTAAACTCATAAAAGCGTTGGCCATCAAATAAAAGATCCACAGCATCGTTTTCAGCCTCATCGTGCCCGCCTTTTATCATGACATTCTTCGCGCCCATATCATGCAGCTTTCTTGCTGCTTCGTTTTTTTGCTGGTCCGTTTTAATCCTCAATCCCGTTAGAACTTCTGCCTCTGGGATATTTGGCGTGATAAGAATCGATAAAGGGATCAGATATTCCTTCATAGCAGCAATGGCCTCTTTCTGCAGCAGGCTCGCACCCCCTTTTGCGACCATTACTGGGTCGATAACAACATTTTTCCATTGATACCTGGTAATCTCACGGGATACTCCCTCGATAATTTCTGCATTAAAAAGCATCCCCGTTTTGACTGCGTCGGGCACAAGATCTTCCCCGATCGATTGGATTTGTGCAACGACTGCTTCTGCAGTCATCGGATAAACTCCCTGTACGCCTTTTGTGTTTTGGGCAGTAACGGCTGTCAATGCTGACATGCCAAAAACCCCAAGTTCTTGAAACGTTTTTAAGTCAGCCTGAATTCCGGCACCGCCGCCGCTATCTGATCCGGCAATTGTTAATGCTTTGTTTATTATCATTTTAACTCCTCCCTATTCGCTGACTTTTTCAAAAGCGCCGAGCTTTTCAATATCTGAAGCGGTAATGTTAAACAAGCTATTTAAAAATTCAATTTGGAACGTTCCCGGCCCTTTATCATTCGTTGCCTCTGCTGCCATTTCGGCAGCAGTTCCGTACACAACCAATGCGGCAACAGCTGCTTTAACCGGGTCCTTTTCCACAGCAGAAAAGGCGCCAATTACTGAAGTCAACAGGCAGCCCGCACCTGTTACTTTTGTTAAATAGGGATGTCCGTTCTTTATGGTGTAAGTTGAAACTCCATCAGAAACAACATCCTGTTTGCCTGTTATGACTGCGATCGTGCCAAGCTCTTTTGCAGCCTTTCCTGCAAGTTCTGTCGTGTTTCCCTGAGCTTCCCCTGCGTCTACCCCTTTAATTTTCCAAGCTTGGCCGGCGGCATTGGCTATTTCCGCCGCATTTCCTCTAATGATGGAAATATTTAATTCCTTCAATAATTTTTTGGCGGTTTCTGTCCGGTATGGAGTTGCCCCAACACCTACTGGGTCAAAGATTACCGGAACACCATGCTCGTTGGCTGACCTTCCGGCGATTAGCATGCTTTGTACTTCTTTTTCGGTAAGAGTTCCCATGTTCAGAACCAGTGCTCCGGCTATTTTCGCCATATCAGCCGCTTCTTCATGCGCATAAGCCATAACAGGTGATGCTCCAATTGCCAAGAGTCCATTGGCAGTAAAATTGGTTACCACAACATTTGTGATATTATGTACCAGCGGATTTGCGGCTCTTACTTTTTCTAAAAGACTGCTAATCTCGTAAATATTCATCTAAAGTCCCCCTCACAATTAGTTCATAACAAGTCCGCCATCCACGACAAGATTCTGGCCTGTAACAGCCCTTGCCCATGGCGATGCGAAAAATACAATGGCATCAGCTGCCTCTGCCGGATCGGTCACCTTTTTCAATGGCGTCGAGTTTTCGATTATTTCAAAGACTTCATTTGAAGTAACTGCGCTTGCATCCGTGGTTTTTAATAAGCCACCGGATACCATATTTACCGTAATGCCGTATTGCCCAAGTTCGTTTGCCATATTCCGGGTAAACCCCAGGAGAGCTGCCTTGCTGGTCGTGTAATCGTGGTACGGAACAACCGGGTTTTGAAATAAATTTGTCCCAATCGAAATGACCCGCCCAAAGCCGTTTAGTTTCATATCAGCCAAGCCAGCCTGAACGGTATTCAAAGCTCCCCGAACAGCACCCTCCAGCTGGATTTGGAAGTCTTCCCATCCAATCGTTTCTGCATCTTTTTTGGTTACCGGGTCAAATTTAAAGTTTACAAGTGCGTTATTAACAATAGTCGTTATGGGTGTACCGAAATGGTTTTTCGCTTTTTCAAATAGTTCCACAACCTGTCTTTTATCCCGGATATCTGCTTGGATGGCAATAGCCCGTTCACCAATTTCATTTTGGAGCTCATAAGCTTTCTCTTCGCTATGAAAATAGTTAATAACCACCCTCGCACCTTCTCTTGCAAAAGCTTTGGCCGTCTCCCTGCCCAAGCCTCTGCTCCCTCCTGTGATAAGCACAATTTGTTCTTGAAGTTTCATCTGAATTCCCCTTTGCATGGATGTGTCCAACCTAGTTATCTGCTTATTTTCGGACAAAATAAAAACCAGATCCTTAAATGGACCTGGCTGAATAATAAATGAGAAGGAATGATCGTTCCCGCTATTACTACTTTCCTACGCTGGCATAATCCAGATCAGGTCCGAAGGGTAAAAAACAGGTCGGTTTCTTTCTCAGCCCGCGCATCGGGCACCCCTAGCAGTAAAACTATTAAGTTGGCTGATTTCATCTTAGCTTGAAAATGGAAATCTGTAAAGTCTTGCAATTCTGTCGTTGTCTCTATATCGTTAATAGTAGTGAATAAGTGCAATTTGACGTTGGCTTTATATCGATAATAGTAGTGTATCATGGGAGGTTTTCTTATGGCAGAGCATCAATTTTACTTGAAAGCACATTGGCCGGGCCTGCGCAATGATGTTGGAAAAATAGAATCCGGACAACTAAAGACGAAGGTATCAATACCGCCTGAGATGGATGGTCCGGGAATCGGCACAAACCCGGATGAAATGCTTTTAGGGGCAGCTGCAACCTGTTATATTATTACGCTTGCAGCGATGATGGAACGGAGTAAACTTGAAAAAGAAGACTTGACCATGGAATCCATTGGGATTGTTAATGTCACCAATGGGATTATTACATACAAAAAAATTATCCACCGGCCTATAATCACCCTGAAGACTGACGCCTCAGAGAGAGATTTCGCCCTCGCTCAGAAACTGGCCAAAAAAGCTGAAGCTTCCTGCATGATTTCAAGGGCCATTAAAGGAAATGTTGAGGTTGAATTGGAAGCAGAAATTATGCGTAAAACCGCTTAAAAAAATTGCTGTATTCGTAAAGTTTGTTACTATTTGAAGGCAAACTTAGTTTTTATAACTGAGTTGATTGTAGCGGAGGGCATTTGACTCCTGCGGGAAGAGAGGGAAGTGCGAGACCCCACAGGCGAAGCCGAGGAGGCTCGCATCGCTCCCCGCGGAAAGCAAAT
>JAGGRA010000056.1 GCA_018613035.1 Pseudomonas sp. ISL-84
AGTTATGTCCCAGCCTCTTTTCAATTCATACAATTTCAGACTTACTCGGTTTCCTCTTCAGTTCCTTCTTCAGTTCCTGCATCTTCATTTTCCTCTGTGTTTGTCTCGTCCATTTCTTCTTCATTGCTGCACCCTGTTGCCAGACCTGTAATCATTAGAGCTGCCATCAAAGCTAATAACCATTTCTTCATTTCTATTCCTCCTTGGCTGCTTAAAATATCTTACAGAGTTAATCATACAAAATCTCCTGGCATTTCAAAGGGTGTAATCCATTATTTAACAATGATTTACATTATTTTTAAAAAGTTAACTGAAAATATAAAGTTATTTACCAAGTTACGGGACTAAAAGCTCTTTATATTTATCTTAGTTACCCCTTCTATTCAATCAGCCCTGTCCCTTGAATATCAGCACTAACTTTTACTTGAAATCGAAGCCTTTGGTATATTTCCTGCCATTCCTTCCATTCAGAATCATTTTGAAAATGCGAACCCCTATAGCGCAGTCCAAAACCAATTGGGTCCGCCCCTTGATCCTGCAGCTTTTTTAGCAGAGCAAGGGTGTCAGCTTCTATTTCCTCTTCCAGGGCTTCATTATATTTTTCGAGGTTTTGATCATTTATATTGGTATGGGCCTCCTCTATAAGACCGTTCACTTTAATAGAGATATCCATAACTGGGTCCTTTCCCTTAGGTGTTCTAAGCTTTAAAGCAGTCTTTGCCTTTTTGGCACTCACAACAAAAATTTCTTTTTCCTGTTTTACTTTAAACTGCGGATTCTCAAGGCCATTTTTAAGGAGATTCATCATTTTCGTTTCCTCTCTGCCCAATAAAGCCGACTTTTTATAGTCATCTAATATAAGAGAAGAATTTATTTCAAGAAGATCCCCCTTTGCTTCAATTACTGGCATAATTGCACTAATACCTCTGCTCTTATTTTCCCTGTAAAATTCAAATAGATATTTGGCAATCGTATAAGGAGACTCAGACCCTTTTAAATCAAAAGCAAGAAAAATCGTATTGGAGGGCAGACGCTCTGACTTGGGTTTTATCTTTAAGACTTCTTCAGCAGATGGCCTCCCAGCTGCAACCCAAGCAATCATTTGAACATCACGCCTCCTTAAAAACCAGTCCAATTCTTTCTCAACATTTTGATCAAGGAGCTCTTCATCAAAAATAATGGCTTTCAAATGGCCGAAGTCCAATTCCTTATCTACTCTGGATTTTATAATTCGAATAGCATCCGATATCGTCTCCGAGTCTTCTGAAATAATAATAAAATTGCTTTCATCCGCTCTTGTCTCACCGGAAGGTATCGCAAGCTTCACAATCACTTTAATTTGATCCGCTGCTTCTGCTTTTCCTACTCCCATTGATACTACAAAAAAACGGTTATCGATATCCTTGAAACCGCAGCCGGCCATCCCGAGAATTATAATAGAAGCAAGCAGGATCCACATCACTTTTCTCATTATTTTTTCCTCCAGGCCACTATAATTAGAAGGATGACCATAAAATACTCCCCGGGCATTCTTATTTTCATCCACCACTCTGCTAACTTAAAGGATTCTGTTTCATTTAAGTAGAATAAAAGAAAAAAGTACATGCCTGAAAACAACCCGAGCAATAGATGTTCAAGGGTTATACGCTTGTTTTTCCTTTTCTTCCCTGGAAATGCTCCAATGATAAGCTGCTGTCCAACATGCCAGTGAACAATCACATTAATAAGGGAGATGCCAATATACATGAGGAGAAATATAAAAAATACCCTCTCCACAAATCCGAATTCCATTCTAATAGCATCTGCGCTTGTAAGCCAGGGATACTCAATCTCTCCAACCGCATCAAAACCATATATGCCAATCGGGACAAAGTATGTAGTGATCAGCATTCCTGCACCTGCAGGAATGAACAGCCATAAGTGACGCCTTCCAATCTTTTTCTTAAACATGCGATTAAAAATAACCATGTTCGCATAGCCGGAAAATAAATAGGTTGATGCTGAAAGAGATTTCCAATTAGCCATTTCAAAAATATAAGTGGTCCCTTCACGTACTTCCTGCCAGTCGATAGATCCGGATAAAAAGATTTTCAAAACGAGGAAAATAGCAAGCGGCCCATTCAAAATTAGGACAATCTCAAGCAAAAATAATACTTTCTTTGTCTTTAGTAAGACAGCAAGGGATACAAACACAATAAAAAGGAGACCAATTTGCCACCCCTGCATATCAGGGTTAATGAACCTTTCCGTAATATGAGTAAAAGCGATCAGCGATATGATACCTGATGTTATCCAAATCATTGAAAAACAAACCAACATTACTTTTCCCATCCATACAGGCAAAAAAGATACCATTAAGATTTCCGGCAGCCCTTTTCCAGGAAACTTTGAAAGAGCTCCTATAAAAAGAAAGATTACTGCTATTCCGAGCGGAAGGGCTAAAATCAAAGCCATTACAGCTCCATCGCGCCGCTCATCTATTAAGATACGCGGTACAAAGACAATCAAGTTCGCAAGCATATTTAAAATGATTAAATAGTATAAGTACCTATTTTTCATTTTGCTGCTCCTTGCTTTCCATCTTTGCTTTCCCCTAAAAACACCCTCAAGTATGGATGGCCGAAACTATCAAGACTGACCAAATATACCACTAATCCCATTAGACCTACTATTAGCCCAATCATGCCCGTTAAGGTGCTTATAAAAAGAATCAGGTATTTTACAATACGCATAGAGAAGCTCATTTCGTTAATTGGAATAACGAAATTTGAAATGGCCACGGCCGATACAAGAATTATCATAATATTAGACACAAGCCCCGCTTCAGTTGCTGCCTGCCCTAAAATGAGCCCGCCCACCGTAGTGGCTGTTGAACCAATCGTTTTAGGAAGCCTTATGGATGCCTCTGTTAAAAGCTCCATCATTAAAAGCATAAACAATACTTCCAGATAGGTAGGATAGGGGACAGAAGATCGGCTCCCCGCAATCCCCAGCGCAAGCTGAATCTGAAATACTTCCGGGTTATAAGAAGCAAGGGCCACATACAAACCCGGCAAAATAAGGCTGATTAATAAACCAAAATAGCGGAGCCCGTGCAAAAATTTCCCCACCCAATAGGGCTGGTAAAAATCCTCCATCGAACTCATAAAATCATAGAATACAGCCGGAAGAATCAAAGCAAAGGGCGAGCCCTCCATCAAAAGGACGATTTTTCCTTGTGAGAGATTCAAAGCAATCCGGTCTGTACGTTCTGTTATCATAAAAACAGGAAATAAAGATCTTTTATTTGGTGTCAATAATCGATGAAATTCACCAGCGGATTGGATAATCTCGTTGGAATACTTTATCTCTTCTATTTTCTCCCTAAGATTACCAAGTACTTCCGGGTCCACTTTTTTGGCATCATAAAGCAAATGCATCTCTAAACCAGATACAGATCCAATTTCATTTTTTTCGACAGTCAAACTGGGCTGATGGTAACGATGCCTGATAATATTTAAATTCGTGCCCAAATCCTCACTAAGAGCAGTTTGCGGTCCCTGAATGGTAGTTTCAACGGAGGCATCCTGAACTCCCTGGCTAATATAGTTTTTGAAGTTAACTGTATAGGCAGCATGCACAAACAGTATGAGCACACTTCCTCTCATCACTTCCTTTAAAGCCTGATCAAACTCAGCATATTCTTTTACTCCATTCAATGATTGAAGATATTGGGCAAACTGGTCTGTTTGGCTTATTTCAAAAAATGGCTTCACAAGATCACTTTGAATTTTTTCCGTATCACAAATGCTGCTCAAATATACGAGAAGCACCTTTTGCCCTTCTATCTCCAAATCCTGAAATACAGCATCCATGGTATGGCCAATCTCTTTTTTAAAAAGAGCTTTAATATCGGCAATCTGATTTTTCTTTTTAAACATATTATTCACCAACTAATGCAGAGTACTAAATAGTCTCTCCTTAAGCGATAGAATCATTCGGACTAAAGGTTTCTTACTAACCATAAATAAACTTGATTCTTTTTATACTTATAAACTCCGCCTGAGATCGTGCTCAGCAACGTTTCACTTATCCTGCTGCGGGTAATGAATACTAACTACCTAAAGGAGGTTATAGTTTGATGGCTGAAAAAAGAACTGCAGAAAATGATTCTATAGAGCAAGAGCAAAAGAAAAAACACAACAAAGATATTGAGCCCCAAAGAGAGCCCGAAAAACCTCAGGAAAAGAATCGGAAATAAGGAGGATTACTTACATGGCAGATAAAAAATTGCAGGATGGAAAAATGGATAGACCGGAACAATATAAAACTGAAAAAGAAAGCTTATTTGATAAATTCGAGAGTGAAAAAAATGTTGACCCGCTTCCAGTAGAAGACCTCAACCAGGAAAAAGAGGAGGAAAAAAACGGATCCAAAATAAAGAGCAGCTCATCAACAGAAGAAAAGTACAAAGCGGATTTTGAAACGATTGAAAAGAAGAAACTATTTGGCGATAAATATGATGATGGAACAAGATCATGAGAAAGGTTTAATCGTAGGAATCAGAAAAAAATCATAGAAAAAATATTAGACCCTGGTTTGACGCACCGAATGATCTAAACTACGTGGTTATAGAAATTAAGCCTCAACATATAAGGCTTATGAATTCAAAGGAAAATTCTCCGAAGTCACTTGAGTTATAAAATCACATGCACTAAATATAAAAAAAACGTCAGCACGGCAAAAACAGTGCTGACGTTTTTACTTTACGACCCTCAAAAAATCTTTGTAGTTTTCCAGATAAAAATTCGCACCGGGTGCCGTGTTTTGAAAAAGACAGGTCTTAATTCCAAGGCTTTTAGCCGGCAGTATATCAATTTCCCTGTCGCCTACTGCTAAATCAATCCTATGCTTTTCATGCAGAAATTCGTAGGAAGCGGGATGGGGCTTTCGAGGATATCCATCATCACCGGCTACCATATCTTCAAAGTAAACGTCTAGCTTATGAAAAGCAAGAATAGCTGCAACATCCTCCCGTTCCTTATGTGTCATAATGACATTTTTATCTGCCAGCTTTAGCACATCCTCCAAATGCGGAAAAGGCTTTAAATCCTTAGGCTTAAGGCTCCTTGCCTGTTTACGGATCGTCATAATTTGTTCCTCAGTAAGCTGGAAATACTGAAAGGCATCTGTGAAAGAAATTTTTAATTGGGCAAATATCTCGATATCCGGAATATTCGCGTTACCCATAACCTCTTTTACTATAGCCGTATAGGCCGGATACGTATCAAACAAAGTTCCATCAAAATCCCAGAGTATATTCATAAAGTATCTCCCCCTTCCTTTTGCGTTACCTATTCTGATCCTTGAAAGGGATGAAATATACCATTTCTAACTCTAATAAACCACATTTCCACTTTCAATAAATTACTTTGACAAAGCCCTAACCAAATGCTAATTTTATAGCTAAAGAGACTTCATTCATACAACAGAACGGCCCGTAAATAATGGGTACAATTTTTTAGAGGATGATTTTGTGATGGATAAAGAAATTATTAAGCTGATCAGGAAAAGCTATAATATGACACAGCGTGACTTTGCAAGAATTGTCAGCTGCAGCTTTTCTTTAATCGCCCTAGTTGAGGTAGGCAAAAGAAGAGTAACAGCAGACCTTGAAAACAAGATCAAAACTGCATTTGACCTGGATGACCAGCAGCTGCAGTCCCTCTCCTCTCTTGTTTCAGAAATCAGCAAAGGTGTTCCCCCTTTTATGTAGAGGCTGGAGTGCCCCTTCCAAATTAGGCGCTATCCTATCAAATTATGAAATTTAGGTAATAAGCTTCCGATTCCCTATTCTGCCGCCCTTCTAATTACCACCACTTTCAGCTGCTTACAGGAACATCTTCTTGAATTGGTTTGGGATATTTTAGCTATTAGTCGATATACTTTTAATATTAGAATATATTTTTTTCCTTAAAATTCACCATAAAAATAACATTCATATGGTTTACAAAGAACTTTTCCATATAAAAATATGTCCCAAAAGATGTGCTTTTGGGACATGTTTTTTATCTGAAAATTTTTCCTAAGAATCCATAAGCCATTTTTGTATATATAGGGATGGCTATTTTGTATGGTTCTATTCTTCTTCCCCTTCATTTAAAAACAATAATGCTGCTGTCCGAAAAATCTCTGTGGTCTCTGCAAGTTCCTCAATATCAACATACTCATCTATTTGATGGGGAACTTCTCGGTCACCAGCTCCAATAGTTACAATCGGAACCCCCGCAACATGGAGAAAAGTACCGTCTGTAGCACCTGGAACTCCATTATAAACAGGTTCTTTACCGGTAACCTCGAATACTGCTTTTGCTGTTGCCTTTACTATCGCATTTTCCATGTCAGTTTCAGTCCATGGACGGTCTTCGATTACTTCAAATTCGGCCTTAAAGTCCGGATCCTGCTCGGATAATCGATTAATTATATCTCTAATCTCTCTCTTCAGCTCACTGTGGTCCTGACCAGGTACTGTCCTTATATCTAACGTTGTCATACACTGATCTGGTATGACATTAATTTGAGCATCGCCTCTGACTGGCGCTTGCAAAATGGTTGGAGTGATACTTGGCCAGCCCAGCATTGGATGATTCCCCAACCTTTCTTTCTCTTTCTGTTCCAGTCGGTCCAGCTCACAGATTAGTTTCGCCATTCTCGTGTTGGGATTAACACCACTTAAAGGGATTGCTCCATGGGCCATTTTCCCAAATACATTTACAACTGCACGCATAGCCCCTTTTTGTGTAATGCACACTTGATTTTCTTCTGGTTCACAAATGATTGCCCCATCTACATTATCCGCCCATCCATGTTTTATAAAATTCTTTATGCCGATCATCATGCCTTCTTCATCACACGGAATACAAAGTATGATTTTTCCATTCCATTCCTCATTATCTCTTAGAAGTGAATGAACAGCAGTGATCATACAAGCCAGATTTCCCTTTGTATCATTTGTACCTCTGCCATACATTCTTCCATTAATTATTTCTCCGCTAAAGGGGTCATGTGTCCAGGCATCACGGTCACCTTCTGTTACAACATCTGTATGCCCTTCAAACAACAGTGTCTTTCCTGGTCTTCCAGAATCTACAATCCCAATGACATTTGGTCTTCCGGGCTCTACTTCTTCTATATGAACTTCGATTCCTAGCCCCTTCAAATAGTCAGCTGTAAACTGTGCTACCTTTTCTTCATTTCCTCCCTCTACTCCAGGTCGGTAAACACTCGGAATCTTTACCAAATTCTTTGTTAATTCCACAACTTCTTTTCCATCCCTTTTCAGTCGCTCTTGCCTTTCATTTGTTTTGATCATTTAAAAAACTCCTTCCTTGCCATCAGTCTGCAATTTACCGTCCGAAGGCTTGTTAAAACTATGGTTGGTGGCTAAACTTACTGTAATAAATCCTATTAATGATATAAGAATTGGCAAAACTACTGTATGCATTCCAAGTGCGTTAGGATAATAAATATGGAAAAGTATATAGGAACCTACACCCAGGATCATCGAAGTGACTGCACCAAATTTATTGCCGGAATTCCAATATAAACCAAGAACAACTGGCCAAATGAAAGCTGCTTCAAGACCGCCAAAAGAAAAGAGATTCAGCCATATTAATAGATCAGGAGGGCTAAGGGCCATCAAAAAGACTAATACGCCCAACACAGTCGTCACAGTAAAACTTATATTTTTTATGTTATTATCGGTTGCATCTGGTTTTATATAATTAAGATAAACATCTTTAACTACTGCTGAACTTACAATTAATAAAAGTGAGTCGACCGTTGACATAATTGCTGCCATAGGAGCTGCTAAAACGATGCCAGCCAGCCATGCCGGCAAAACTTCCATCGCAATCATAGGCATTACTTTGTCACCGACATCGATTCCAGGCAGAATTGGCCTGGCAAAGACACCGATCAAATGCATTCCCAGCATAATGAACCCAACAACAATTGTTCCGATAATCAAGGCCTTGTGCATCGCTTTTGAATCTTTATAAGACATCGCCCTTACTGTTACCTGCGGCAGCCCTACTACCCCTACACCTACTAAAATCCAGAAGGAAGAAACATATAGAGGCGTCAAACTTCCATCATGGCCAAAAGGTGTGATTAAATTTGGGTTTTCAGCAGACAGATCCGAGATGATATTGGATAGGCCTCCACCCGCTATAACAGTTGCAACTAGCAGGATAAGTGTACCAAAGAACATAACAACTCCCTGTACTGTATCCGTAAGTGCTACAGCCCTAAATCCTCCAATGATTACATAAACCATTACTGATGCTGCAAAAAGAAACAAGGCAGCAGTGTATGACAGGCCTGTCAATGACTCTATTAATCTTGCTCCCCCTACCCATTGTGCAGCCATAGCAGAGAATAAAAATATGATGATGCTAAGGGCTGAAAGCAAAACCACCCATTTGCTTTGATAGCGCTCTTTTAGAAAGTCAATTAATGTTACAGCGTTGTATTTCCTGGCAACAATCGCAAATTTTTTCCCTAAAATCATTAAAACAAAATAGCCAGTTGCCACTTGTGCCATTGAGAGCAATACCCAACCAAGCCCCTGATTATAGGCAACCCCCGGCCCGCCAATAAAACTACTGGCACTTCCATAAGTGGCTATCATTGTCATTGCCAAGATAAACCCGCCAAGCTGTCTCCCTCCAAGAAAATATTCCTCGAGGAAAGTATTGGTGTTTTTCAATTGTTTACTGGCCCAAAAGCCAATAATGAAAATCACAATTAAAAAGATGATAAGTGGAATCATTACTTCCCATTTCATTATGAATCGCCCCCTTCATCCTCAAAGGGTACCTCTTTAAATAAAAATTTGACAGCGAGTATAACTAAAATAACCATTACTGCAAATCCTGCAACACAACTATAGAAGAACCATGCTGGCAAACCCCAAACATAAGAATAACTCTCTACTGATTTCGATCCCATTCCATATGCAAAGCCAAACCACCATATGAAATTAATGATTACCAGGATAATACCAATCCAAGCTTCCCTATGCGAAATTTTAAACCGTGGATCTTTTTGATCAACTTCATACTTCATCCCTTTCCCCCCCTTTTGAGTTTTACCTCTTGCACACTTCATTGATGGATTTCTTGACAACATCTGTCAAATGCTGCAATTGATTAGTACTAATTGTTAATGGAGGAGCAATTGTGAGCACATTATTAAATCCTGCGACAGTGTCTCCATTTTTACCAATGAGCACACCGAAACTTTTACATGATGCAATGATTTGATTAACTTTCCCTGTATTAAGAGGCTCTCTAGTCATTTTATCTTCAACTAACTCAATTCCCATCAAAAGTCCTTTTTGACGAATATCACCAACGTTTGAATGAGACAACATCTCTTTCATTAAATGCATGAGCTGCTCACCCATTGAGTTTGATCTTTCTATTAATCTCTCGTCTTCCATAACCTCCAGATTCCTTAATGCTAAGGCACAGGCAGCGGGATTACCGCCAAACGTATTTACATGGCGAAAATGGTCATACTCTTCACTTCCTTTAAAAGTATCGAAAATTTCTTTTCGTACTGCAGTTGCAGCTAAAGGAAGGTAGCCGCTTGTAATGCCCTTTGCCATTGTAATTATATCCGGCCGGATTCCTTCATGCATAAACCCGAATTTTTTTCCTGTCCTTCCAAAACCGCAAATTACTTCATCCATAATCAGCAGGGCACCGCTTTTTTTGCAGGCTTTTTCAACCTTTTTCAGGTACCCGTCTTGCTGAATCAGCACTCCGCCTCCTGTGATATAAGGTTCCATGATTACCGCTGCAACTGTTTCGCTCATTTCCCAATTAATCGTTTTTTCTAAGAGTCCTGCACATTCTAAATGGCAATTCTCAGGATTATTATTAACCGGGCAGTGATAACAATCTGGGGGAACAGTATGGATGAACCCTGCTGCAAGTGGTTCATATTTATATTTTCTTTGTGCCTGACCGGTTGCTGAAAGAGCACCCATTGTGTTCCCGTGATAGGACCTGTAACGGGAAATAACTTTGAATCGCCCTGATTGACCATTTTGTTCGTGATATTGGCGGGCTATTTTAAAGGCAGTTTCATTAGCTTCAGATCCGCTATTCGAAAAGAAAATAATATACTCTCCTTCAAGCCAATCGTTTAATTTTTCCGCTAATTTTATAGCAGGCATGTGGCTTTGAGACATAGGAAAATAAGCCATCTTACTTAATTGTTCTGCTGCAGCATCTGCAAACTCAGTCCTCCCATAACCTGAATTCACACACCAGAGTCCACTCATAGCGTCTAAATATCTTACACCCTCTATATCTTCGACAAAAACGCCATCAGCCCTTTCGATAATTAAAGGTTTTGATTCAGGTGAATAACGGTTCATGGCATGCCATATATAACTTCGATCCTTTTCAATTGCACTCTTTATCTGATCCATATCTATACCTCCTTTATAATTATAGCTATCCCTTTTACCGTAATAGCTTTTTGCAGGAATTTACCTCATGAATTGTCCTTCCTTTGCTGCTTTTCTCTCACTCTTGCCTAAAATTAAATACAGAATATTTACAATATTAATTTTAGTATGAAATCCATTCTGACTCATTAGACAACTTATGTATAATTAAGTTAATTGATTTTACAAAGTGTCCAAAGGAGGAGAACGACTTGCCATCAAATCATACCTTGACTATTTCAGAGTTATTTAACTTTACTTGTTTTAATGGTTATAAAGTTCTTGCAGGAAAAAAAGGAATAAACCGCAGGGTGAAATGGGCACATATTTTGGAAGTAACTGAAGTTGGTACATTGATAAATGGAGGAGAATTGATTTTGACAACCGGTATCGGCTGGTCACAGAATCCAGATACAGGAGTAAAATTCGTAAAAGAATTAATTCTTAGAGGAGCAGCCGGTATTTGCATCGAACTGCACACATACATAGATAACTTACCTGAGGCGATTATCCATTTGGCAGAAGACGCTGATTTTCCAATTATCGTGTTTGAAAGACAAGTCCGATTTATAGATATAACCAGGAAAGTGTATGATTTACTGCACTTCCCAACTCCTGAAAAGCAATTCCTCTTTTGCCTTCAAAGTTTATGGAATGGATCAGATTTTGAACAATTGGAAGAAACAAAGAAAGAGTTGTTCAAACACCATGCAGATTTACCTGTCTACTCTGCACTTATTTTGGGTAATTTTAAAATGGATATAGCTTGTTTATACTCAAAGGCAAAGAAAAATCAGTTATCGTTTATTCATAGTTATTTAAGTGATATCCCAGGTCATTTAATTCTCTGGTTTGATGAATCGCCAAACACATTAACCTTCAAAAACCGGATTTTCAGTACTATACAGACACCATCTAATAATTATAAATTTATTTTGGGCGCACAGGTCCGAAGTATTGAATTAATCCAATCAAGTATCACTACATTAAAAAAAGCTCTTGATTATACTCGAAATTTTAAAAGTAGTGACATTGTTATATACGAAGAATTTCATACTGAAAAACTCCTGACCTCAATCGGGGAAAACGATTTACAAAATTTGATTTACGAGTATCTAATGCCCCTCATTGAGTATGACCGAAAAAATGATCGTAACTTGCTTTTTACTTTATATATCTATTTACAATGTTTAGGAAATAAGAAAGAAGCAGCTAGCCGATTATTTATTGTTCGGCAAACGTTATACCATCGTCTTGAGAAACTGGAGGAGATCTTAGGCAGAGACTTTATTAAAGATAATAGTAAAAGACTAATGCTAGAGGTTGCATTAGCCGGTTATTTTACAAAATCATCCAAAAGCGAACGAGATACAACAGATATTCTGCACATTTTTTAGGCCCTAAATATAAAAAAATAGCACTTTTCGTATAGTTTATTGCTTCTCACTGCTAACTAAGTTTAATCAACGGGCAAAGTTTGTGGTAAGAACAACAATCTATGAGAAAAATAAATGGCAGCAAAATTCAGAATAGGCTTTTGCCGTGCCTCTCCGCCCATTTTGGCATAGTTTATATGGAGCTTTAGCATTTTGTAAAAAAGGAGAATGCCCAAATGTATCCATATGGCTATTATCAAGGTTATCTTCCTCAGCCTTCAGGCCACTTCACTCCAGAGCTTCAGCAATTTGAACAATATGATTCTGACAGACAGCCACCTCAGCTTGAAAGAAGGGTAACGGCTCTGGAGAGGCAAAATCAGGACCAATCGAGAGAAATTACACGCTTAAACAGGCAGTTAACTAACTTAACTGATCAAGTACGAATGCTAAATCAGACTGTTGACCGCCACACTCGCAGGCTCAACAGATTAAATCAAAGACTAAGAGCTGTAGAAAATAGGCTTAATATTCCTTTCACCCCATTCGATGGAGAGTTTTAAGGCTAAAAAAGAAGCATGGACCGGAATCCATGCTTCTTTTTAAACGACCATATCCTTATCTTTATAAAACTTATAGGTTGCGAATATAAAAAATAAAATGAATGCTGCAGATAAAATCAGGAAAACCGCTTCCAATCCTCCGCCGAACATAACCTGTTTTGCTTCAAAGTATTTAAAAGGTGTCAGGTACTTCAGAAAATCAATCGACGTACTAATGTCAATCATAATGGATAACAGAAAGGTGCCCATTAGAATCGCCGTTGATAGCGATGCAGCTGTTTTTGGTTTCCCGGCGGCAGATGCAATTGCAGACCCCAGAAAAAGGAAAATCAACTGGAGGATAAACATCCCTGCCAGCAAAAGCGCAATATCTCCATTCAAGCTTTTCCCATCGTTATAATACTCTACCGCTGCTGCAGAACAAACGAAAGTGACGATATTGAATAGCAAAACATTCACTAGCGCAGCTATTAACTTCCAGGTAATTACCTTGTTTCTTGAAATAGGTTTAACAAGTAAAAATTCAGCTGTTTTTTCACGTTCTTCCTTTGAGACAATAGTCGACCCCAGCATCCCGGCGTGGATTGCCGCCATCACCATCAAATACAAAGAAAGCACACCGTAATATCCTCCTGCAGTAGAGATATCAAGCGACCCAGTCCCCATAATCGCCTGTAGTGCCTTGGGCATGGCTTCCATTAATTCATTCATCGACTGACCGGACGAAGAAATTCCCTCAAATTTACTCATACCGCCTGCAACCATCAACAAAATGCCGATACACCAGAGGATCAATGATTTACGGTTGGCTTTTAGTTCCCTGAAAAATAAATTCATATAAGCACCTCCCTTTGCTATTAGAATGCAATATCCCTTTTTGAATAAATATAGTAAACAGCCGAAATTGCTGCCACAATAATGACCGCCCCCAGAGCAAGAAATGCCGGTTCATAGGCTGAATTTTCAACGATATAGGCTGGATCAAAATATTTAAAAGGTGTAATATAACGCATTGCTTCATCACCCGCGGCCGAACCGAAGATTCCAAGCATGAAAAAGCCAAAAACAGTGGCCAGTGAAACAGAAAGAACCGATTTAATACGCGGAACAATAACCGACACAAGAATCCCAATAGCCAGAAAAATAAGCTGCAGCAAAAATAAAGAAGCAGAAATTAGAACAAAGGCAGACATACTGTAACTGCCAGTCTTAACTATAGAAGCCATTATATTTGCAGCCGTTATAAAAAAGATATTTGTTATGATTAATGAGGCAACTGCAGCCAACAGTTTGGAAGTTAGAACTTGTTTCCGCGTTATAGGTTTGGTTAATAGAAAATCTGCTGTTTTTTCAAGAATTTCTTTTGTTAATAGAGAGGTTCCAAGATTCATAGCTTGTATTGCCCCACAAAGGGATACATACAAAAACACATAGGAATAGAATCCCAGCAAAGTAGCAATACTATCTATTTCCAGTCCGATTGCTTTTCGGACTGGTTCCGGAAAACCTTGAAGCACACTCTTAAATTCCTCGGCATCTCTTGCGATAGCAGGAAACATTGAAAAGAGAAGGATGGTTAAGCAAGCCAATGAAAGTGACCAGATTAGCGTTGATTTTCTGCAGGACTTCCATTCATGTATAAATATATTCATAGCCTATTAGTCCTCCTTTTCGTAATAATGCATAAAAATCTCCTCCAGGTCAGGCTCATCAATCCAAATATTCACGATATCAATTCCAGCAATTTTCTTCATCATGGAATTCACATTCCCCTTAAATAAAAAGGTAGCCGTTCCCCCATTTGCCTCCAGGTCATTAACACCTTCCATTTGAAAATATTCCTTGTCAATGGAAACAGCTGTTTCGATTTTAAATTTTTTGTAGGTACTCTCTTTCAGGGTGCTGATTTTCTCCAGCGTAACGATTTCCCCTTCCTTAATAATGGCAACCCGGTCACACAATCTTTGCACCTCACTTAAGATGTGGGATGAAAAAAGGATAGTGGCACCTTTTTTATTTTCTTCTTTTAACAAATCAAAGAATTTTTGCTGCATAAGGGGATCCAATCCGCTCGTCGGTTCATCCAGGATAATCAGTTTAGGTTCATGAAGGAGTCCTTGGATGATCCCTACCTTTTTCCGGTTGCCCAGAGATAAATCATCAATCTTTTTAGAAAGGTCCAGGTTCAAAATGTCTGCAAGTTCGTGAATTCGTTTGCTGCAATCCTTTTTATAAAAGCTCGCAGAGTATTTTAACAAATCAAAAACCTTCATATTGTCATAATAAAAAACCTCAGAAGGCAAATAGCCAATATCCTTTTTTATCTCAGGTCCATATTTAATACAATCTTTTCCGAAGATCTTTGCACTGCCGCCAGTAGGATAAATAAGTCCCAGCAGTGTACGTATCGTGGTCGACTTTCCCGCCCCATTCGGACCGATAAAACCAAAAATTTCCCCTTCTTCCACTGTAAAACTAATATTATGGACCCCTCTTGCTTTCCCATAGGTTTTAGTCAGATTGCTGATTTCAATAATACTCATGGTACAGCCTCCTCATTTATAAAAATTCGGTGTTAAAGCTCATTTTAAATTTGGGCACCCTGTAAATTAGAGAAGAAGGCGCGAGATCCTCGAAAGTGATTCGCAATACCTGTGCGGTGTGAATTCGGAGATGCTTGATACACGTCCAGCGAGAAGAGCGTGTTAAAGGGAGATCCCGCAGGCGTTAATGCGCCGTGACTGCTCTCGGCTCGCTGAGCTCCTGGAGTGTATATCAACAGGCAAGTTTAACCGAGTAAAAATTCAAGTAACGGCTATTTATCTATGTAAAGAGCCCTTCTTAACAGCTCAAGATACACATCCATTTCGGCCATTATTTTATCAATATCAATTTGCCCCAGGTTCGCAGAAATCACTTGATCCTGCTGCTGATTGCCAAAACCTTCGATCGTCCAATAGATGATATCTACTGCTCTTTTAATATCAATACCTTCTTTAAATTGAGATGTGTCGATATCCGAAAAAAACTTCTTATAGCTTTTGGACAGCATTTCTTTATTTCTGCGTTCAAGTTCGCCTTTCACTTCCTCAGCCTCTTCCATGTAGGCCGCTTTAAAAAAATTTAATATTTCAGGATATACATCAAATAACTCAAATTTAATTAATGTGATTTGACGCAGCTTAATGAAGATATCCCTTTCTGACCAATCCAGTTTTTCCGATATTTTTTCAGAAAACACCTCCATCAAGTGATCATACAAAAATAAATACATATCTTTTTTATTATTAAAATAATGAAATAACAATCCCTTGGAGATGTCAGCTTCCTTGACAATTTCGTTTGTTGAGGCATTACGGTAGCCTTTTTGTGCGAATACTTTTGTTGCCGCATTTATGATCCGATCCCGTTTCTCCGGATCTAAACTTAAAAACTTGGAAAACATTTTTTGTCTCCTTCACTTCATTTTTGACCGAATCGGTCAACTACAATTTCATTATATCCCTCTTGACCAAACTGGTCAATAAAGTATAAGAATTTTTTCAGCATTTTATGCCACAAAAAAAGATCAGCCTGAACGTTAAGTTCAGAACTGACCTTTAAAGAATTCAACTAAGCTTTGCCAGACGCTCATAAACGTCCTTTAAATTTGCACAGCCTGAATTCTGCACTTTTTCACTTAATATACACCATAGCTGCGCGGTAAGCTTCGCATCCCCGAGCGCATGATGGCGGCCAATCACGGGAATGCCATGATATTCACACAGCTCTTCTAATTTGAAAAGAGCCTGATCAGGTTCTGCCACCCTGTAAAGGAAGGACGTATCCAATATTTTATGCTTAAAAGGAGTGCGGTACAACTTCCAGCAGCTGTGGCGCATAAAGCTTTTTTCATGATTTGCATGATGGGCAACAAGCGGCATATCCTTAACAAATTCAAAAAATCTGATCAAAACGTCCGCTAGGGAAGGTGCTTCAACTAATTGACCCTCAGATAACCCGGTTAGTTCCTTTATTTCTGGAGGAAGATGTTTATCATATTGCACGAGGGAATAAAAACAATCTTTGTCGCAAATTTCCCCTCCGATTATTTTAACTGCTCCAATGGAAATGATTTGATCACCTTTATCCGGATAAAACCCTGTTGTTTCGATATCAAACACAACAACATTTAACTTTCTGATGGGTATGGCCATTGAATCGGCATTTTCCAGTTCCCTTTGCATTTGCCTGATAAACGCCATATGCTGAGCGTTCTGTCCATTCAAGCCCCCAAACATATTGGAATGAAGCTTCCCTTGAATTCCTCTGACAAATTGTACAAAAGGATCGAATCCCATTACACTACACCCTTTTCAACGGTCCTGATCACAAATTGATGAAGCTTTTTTCCATCCCTTAAAATACTTCTTAATTCATTTCTCTCCCCCTTCGTTAAGCTTTTTAATTGCAGGAAGTGGGTATCATCGTAGGTATCAGTTTGTTTATAGGCCAGAAGCCGCCATTTTAATAAAGTGGCAAAATTGTTTTGGTATCTGTTCATTACTGCACCATAGTCTTTCATATCTTGAAGCTTTTCCAGCCTGGCAATCGTTGAAGTTTCAAATATCCCTTCTTTGATAGATAGAATCCGAACCGCATTTACATAAGGGATAAATGCGGTGTATTTGAGATCCAGCTTACCTTGATGGGTTCCTTTTTCCTCCGGAAGAAGCTGGCCAAGCGGACCAACCGCATTTTTCATATGCATACTCGTTTCCATCAGCCGGCTCAGCAGATTGGGATCATGGTTAATACGATTATGAATGAGTGATTTTAATTCTCCAATATATTCATTTTCACCAGCCAGCGCTCGGCTATCGTAGAAAATATGCAGATTTCTCATTGTTTGCAAGCTTCCTTCTTCCATCCAATCTGATATCTGTTCCTTCCACTCCACTAAATCCCTGCACCATATCGGGTTGGAACTCATTACCTTTCCTTCGCAGCAGGGGTATCCAACTGTCTCAAGTCCTTCTGCTATCTCCTCGCCCAGCTTCAAAAAGTATGTTGCAGCCTCAGGATCTTTCGCTTCATATATCAGCCCATGGTCCTGGTCGCTTAAAAAGCCTTGTTCCTTTCTCCCCCCGCTTCCCGTAGCGAACCAGGCGAACTTCCATGAGGGCAATTTTTCATTATTCATTCGATCCAAGGCTATATCAAAAACTGTTTTCATAACACGATCATGAAACTCATTCAGCGCATAAGTATCAGACCGAAAATTCAAGATTTGTTCATCTTTCCATTTTTTCAGGGATTGATAAGATTTATTTCCGCAAGTCATCCGGACACTTCCTTTAAGGAAGCCCGTATTTTGAAGGTTTACGAGCTTAACCTTTTGTTTTCTTCAGCAATGAATACTTCCGGGTATCCATAGCTGCCGTGTTCACTTAAATCCAATCCCATAATTTCTTCTTCCTCTGTTACACGAAGTCCTCCCATTAACTTCTTGGCGACTGCCAGAGTAATGAAAGATACAGCAAATGCATAAAGTCCGGATACTGCTACCCCCATAAATTGTACGCCCAGCTGTTCAAAACCGCCTCCGTAAAATAACCCTGGCTTTCCAACTGTGGCCAGCTCTGGTGTTGCAAAGAATCCTGTAGATAAAGTTCCCCAAATTCCTGCTGCACCATGGACCGACAAAGCATAAATAGGATCGTCGATTTTTCTCTTTTCAAAGAACCTGACACTATAGAACACAAGGATTCCAGCCACAAGCCCAATTACAACTGATGCCCATGTATCAACAAAAGCACAAGAAGCAGTAATGGCAACCAAGCCTGCCAAAGCCCCATTAAGCATGGTCGGTACATCTGATTTGCCCATTACCATCCAGGAAATAATCAATGCAGCTACAGCGCCAGCTCCAGCAGCCAGGTTTGTGTTCAATGCTACAAATCCAAAGAAGCCATCTTCAACTGATAAGGTGCTGCCGGCGTTAAATCCAAACCAGCCGACCCAAAGAATCAGTACGCCCAATGCAGTATAAACTTGGTTATGTCCATATATGTTGTTTGCTGAACCATCTTTATTGAATTTTCCAATACGCGGTTTTAGCAAAATAGTGGCAGCCAGCGCTGCCATAGCACCTGTTAAGTGAACAACTGTAGAACCGGCGAAATCCTGCTTGCCATGCTCTGCAAGCCACCCGCCGCCCCAGATCCAATGTGCAACAACCGGGTAAACAATTGCGGAAAACAATATAGTAAAAATGAGGTAAACGGATAATTTTGCACGTTCGGCAAATCCGCCTAGCGCGATCGTGATGGCAATGCCAGCAAATGCCAGCTGAAAAACGAAGAATACAGGAGAAGATAAGCCCATCCCTTCAAGCTCAGCACCCGAGTAGAAGAAATTTGAAAGTCCGACTAAAAAGTTGGCATTATCACCAAATATGAAACCAAAACCTACAGCCCAAAACACAAGTGAAGCAAGCCCGAAAGTAAAAATGGTTTTGCCTGCAATATGGCCGGCATTCTTCATTCTTGTCGAACCAGCCTCAAGCATAATAAATCCGCCTAACATGAAGATAACTAAAATGGCTCCTAACATTACCCATAAACTGTTCATTAAAAACGTGGCATCCAATTTTATTTCCTCCCTTAGTTAATGATGTAAGTAATATTAATATATTCATGTTATATTTTCTTACATCATTTAATTTAATCTTATTTTATCCTAATTTACCAATATGTCAATGTGTTTTTTATAATTTTCTAAATTTTATGTTATAAAACCTCACATGTTAATTATGTTTTGATGCAAAATTATTGGCAAATTTAAAATGGTATCTGCCTTTCATTAATCGGTTAAGTTAAAAACGAGCATGTATTTGCTCAAAAAATCGTCGGGAGTGATGTATCATGGCAAGAAACAAACTTTTGGTGCCCGGTGCAGAAAATGTATTGGATCAAATGAAGCAAGAAATTGCCAATGAGTTTGGTGTTCAGCTTGGTGCTGATACGACCGCACGAGCAAACGGTTCTGTCGGGGGAGAAATGACAAAACGTCTTGTCGCCATGGCAGAACAGCAGCTAAGAAACCAGCAAAATCTTTAACATACGGCTTCTTTAGCTTGGCCGGCCCTAAACAGGGGCCGGCTTTTAGAATCGCGCTGTTTTTTCACTAAAATCAGTGGTTTATTCGCTAATTTACAAGTTTGTTCGCTAATTCCCCTGTTTTATTCGTTGGTTTTTGTGATTTGTTCGCTGGTTTCAATGAATTATTCGCTACGCCATAACTTTGTAAATATTTTCCACCCAGTTAAAAACTGCGAATAAACGGTCCCCCCACGCTGCAAAATAAAGCAGAGAAAAGGAGGTTATGACCATGACAAACAAAAATGACAATCGCGAAAGAAAAAACAAATATCCAAATAACAAAAAGCAGGACACTGAATTCTCAAAGGATACGGATATTCGCAGTGAAATAACAAAAAGGGATATGCAAAAGTAACCTGCATTCTATTTTTAAGCATTTGGATACCCTGACCACGGGCGGTCCGACGCTCCTCCCGGGGTCTTCCTTTGATCCGCACTCCTGCAGGACTATGAATAAACAACAATAAGCTTTAACAGAGCCAAGCATTAAAAAAAGGCTCGTCAAAAGACGGCCTTTTTAAGTAAAAAGTTTATATAATAAGTAAATAGCTCCTACCAGGAGCCATACGTAGGTACCTGGTCATATTGGAGGCAGTGATTTTGCTTTTTTCCCCTCAACCTGAGAGGAGGGTCTGCTAATGCCTCAGGTTCCAGTTTTGCAATCTTCAGCATTATTCTTTTTTTCTTCAAGCATGTTCATTCCCCCTCCTAAAAGAGTCATGTAAAGGCTCATTTATCATCTATTTTATACCTGGATAGGTATGATGTAAAGGTTTAAATTTTTTTCTGCCCTATTGATGAGATCCTAATGTCTCCTTACAAAGCCCGACAACTCTTCTTTCTCTTTAGGCGGCCTTTTCTGTAGTAAAAAATCCCTCTGCAAAAGCAGCGGGATACTTAATTAATCTAGGTATTGCTGCCTGCTCTTTACTGCTCTCAGGGTAGTTTCCATGCTATGCACAGTAGACGCATATACTCTCGTTTCAAAAACAAAAGCAAAAAGTGCAGTGCCCAGCGCCAGGTGGAGGACGGCCCATGAAACTTCAATGTAACTAATGATTGTGATTATGCCGATGAGTATTTGGCCCATCACAATTAATGAGGCTGCCATTAGCCTATTTTGCAAACCAGCATTCCATCTTTTCTTAAAAGATATATATGTAAGAATAAATATATAAAATGCTAAAACACCAGCTAGCAGCCTGTGGCCTGTTTGGAACATCCCCGGTATGGATGCAGGAATAAACCCATTACCACACTCGAGCCAGCCGCATGCCAATCCAAATGCCTGATGCTTTATATAAGCACCCAAAAATAAAGTCAGCACCACTAGCAATAAAACAACATTTAGATGGGACGATACTGCTGTATTCTTTCTGTTTTTACCCAGCGAAAGCTGATTTCCATTCCCGAAAGCGATTTTTCCCCATATCCATATTAGATTTGCCAGGAAAAGCATAGCAATGATCAGATGAATGGAAACAACAATGGCCGGTAAATCGAGCAGAACGACTACTGCTCCTAATAGTATTTGAAGAATGAGAAGAATCATTAATCCCCAGGAAGCCGATTTTAAATCCGGGTCAGGTCTGGATTGTTTAATTTTAAGAAATAGCGCAACAGAAATAATCCCAAGTATTGCGCCAATTACCCGATGAGCAAATTCAATTAAAGTATCCCCTTCAAGAATTGGTATCACCAGTCCATTACATAAAGGCCACTCTGGCCCGCAGCCCATACCAGACTCAGAGGATGCTACATAGCCCCCAAATACGATTAAGATGTATGTCAAAATAATTGTTATGAAAGCTAAACCCTTTACGCTCAATCCATGCACCCCTCTTGCAAATGTTTTCAAATTTGTCACTATATTAACAAAAATCAGACAAAGTTTCGGTGACATGGGTCACAAAGAGGAGGAGGAAATAGAAGTCAGACGAGTCATTTGAGCAGTTATTACTCCACCCCAAAAAAAACAGTCCATCAAAACGATGAACTGTTTTTCTCCCTTATTCCTGTATAGTTTTTATTGCTTTAAAAATATCCTGCTAAAAATAGTTACATTTTCTACTATTCTAATGGTAGTTTTTCAAAGCCCATACCCGGTTTTTCAGGAACGATAATATAATCGTTCTGTATGTCCTTCAGGATCGATGATATCCTGTTTCCAATAGTGCGTGGATTGTGCTGTATCACCTGGAAGAGTTATGTTGAAGAGTATAGTATTTTAATTTCCATTCTATCTAGCGGAAAACATTTTCTTTTTCTAAGAGATATAAGTATTGATTTTCCCTGTTTGGATCTTTGACTAAATCAGTTACAATCCAGCCTTCGTTTATATAATGGATAAAAACGTCTTTTGTACTTTCTCTCCATTTTAATGCAAGTGAAAAATTCTCTTTCTTGATGTCCTGAAAATTCCCTGGTACGGGTACGAGAAGCTTATCGCCGGCATGAGACAAGTCGGTTTTTAGTGGAACAGAATGACCGTTTTCAGAACGGGTTTCTATCACGATCGGCAATTCAAAAGTTTTCTTGCTCCAATTTGATGCTTGTTCTTTAATTCTCCACTCCACTAAAAAGCGGTCAGTTGGAACTCCCGCATTCATTTGATCTGACATTTCTCCATAGGCATTTTCAAAATATCCCGTACACACCGCACCAAGTTTATGGAGATTTAAATTGGCATTTACTGTTTCCAGTGGATCGTACGTCCAGGAAATGAGTTCATACCCTTTTTCCAGGGCTGTTTCTTTTTGGGCTACTTTCAGCTTTTCCCCGATTCCAAAAGAGCGGTAGTCAGCATGAATCCCAAGGCTATGAGAACATAAATAGACCTTATTTCCATCAAATCCAGGAAAGCTGTACTGAAAACCTATTAAGGCTTCTTTAAAAAAGGCCCCTAATACAAATCCGCCATTTTTGACTGTTGCCACAGTATGATTTACTGGCACTGCATCTTCCACGCTCCAAATGCGTGTTTCCAGCTGATATACAGCTTCCAATTCTTCAACCGTATGAAGGCTCCTGATTGACAGTGATGATAATAATTCTTTCTTCAAATTCTTCCCCCCGGCTGAGTCTAGTTGATTCACCATTGCAAAAATAATCCCATTTCTCATTAAAATATAATATGTGCAATAACCACTACGATTGGCAGCGTAATGATTGTACGCAGCAAGAAAATAAGAATTAAGTCTTTAATACTGACGGGAAGCTTTGAACCAAGCAGCAGACCACCCATTTCAGACATATAAACAAGCTGTGTGACAGATACACAAGCAATTACAAATCTTGTCAATTCACTTTCAATTCCACTTCCAATAACTGCTGGCAGGAACATATCCGCAAATCCTACTACCATTGTTTGTGCTGCTTCTGCCGCTTCCGGTATTTGCATCAGTGCAAGGATTGGCTCAAATGGTTTTCCAAGTATCGTGAAAGCAGGTGTATATTCAGCAACAACCAATGCCACCGTACCAATCGCCATAACAATCGGCAATACACCCAGCCACATATCAAGGACATTTTGGAAACCTTCCTTGACCACTGCCGCTGCACCTTTATTGGTCTGCGCTTTTTTAACCGCATTATTAATGCCCCAATTTACTGCGGATACATTAGCAGGAATGGAAGTTTCCTCTTTAAGTTCTGTGCCTTCATAGCCCGTGTTCGCTTTTCTCGATAGCGGAGGAATACGAGGCATGATAATAGCCGCCGCAAGTCCCGCAAGAATAATCGTAAAATAATAATGAAGGAAATATTGCTCCAGGTTCATGTATTGAATGATAACAATTGTAAAAGTAATAGAAACAACTGAGAAAGTGGTAGCAACGACAGCGGCTTCACGCTTCGTATAATAACCGTCTTCGTATTGCTTCGTTGTCAGAAGGACACCAATTGTACCGTCTCCCACCCAGGAAGCCAGACAATCAAGGGATGAACGGCCCGGGAGCGTGAAGACAGGCCTCATCACTTTAATAAGCAATGCACCAAAGAATTCAAGCAATCCAAAGTTTAAAAGCAAAGGCAATAATAAACCGGCCAAGAGAAAGGTCGTAAAGAGAATCGGAATTAAATCATAGATTAATAACCCGCCGGTATTTTCAGAATAAATCGGTTCAACGCCCATTTCAAACAAAGTTATAATAGCAAAAACCATTCCAAGGAATCTCGCTGCAAGCCAAAACTTGCTGACATTGAATAGTTTATCTAGAAAAGGGCTATTCAATATAAATGAAGGCTTAAATACTGTAGCGATTAATGATCCAATTACAGATAGACTGATCACAATGACGGTGATGGCATAAACGGAATCACCCAATAAAGCTCCTATCTGGCCTGCCAAATATGCTACGGGAATGGTAATGCCTTCCCCATCACTGATTGGCACCATAAATAACAATATTCCCACTAAAGACGGGATTAAAAATTTCAGATAGTCTCCTGTCGCATACGATTTCAGCTGTACTTGTTCACCTTCTGGCATTTTCTTAGAAAGACTGCTCATTCGTATGTACCCCCTTTAATTTTCTCTTTAATTCCCCTTTGTTCATCACTACTCAAGAAATAATTCTTTTTCAGCATACAGAATCTCAAGCTTTTGCTGCCTTTTTGTAATTCTTTCATGGTCCCGTTCTTGTATTCCTGCGATAATCACCTCAAGCAAACTTACAACTGATGCTATGGAGTGATGGCCAGAATCCATATATTCGTCAGTAGTAAGTGTGACTGCAGCCATTTGCCCCACAGGCGATAGCTGGCGGTCTGTAATGGCAATGATCCGTGAACCCTGTTTTTCAGCATAAGAAGCCAGCTTAAAAGAATCCCTGCGATATCGCGGAAAAGAAAAAATTACAGCTGCGGCATGCTCTGTTAAATCGCACACATCCTCAGGCAAAAAACCGTTTGGACCTGAAATAAACACATTTCCCCTTAACTGCTTAAGCGTGTAATAAAACCAGTATGCGGCCGCAAAAGAACTGCCAAAACCTCCTATATAAACCCTGTCTGCGTGAATTACAGCATCAATCGCTTTCCAGATCTCATCATCATTAACCTGATCAAGCAATTGCCGAAGTATTTTCCTCTCTTGATCAATTACTCTCCTGAACAAATTTTCTTCTTCATCAGTCTCTGATGAAGAAAGCTCTTCGCATGGTGTGTGCTGTTTACCTGCAAGCCAGTCTTTTCTGACCAAATCCTGCATTTGGGAATAGCCGCTGAATCCTAGGGCATATGCGAGCCGGATCACGGTTGTTTCACTGACTCCCACTTTCCTTCCGATCTGAAATGCTGTTAAAAGCACCGCTTCATCAGCATGATTCATAAAAAATTCAGCTGCTTTTTTCTGACCAGGAGAGAGTGAGGAATAGCTCGCTTTAATCATTTGGCTTAATGTTTTGATATTCATGCTATCTCCTCTTGAATAGTGCAGGAAAAACTTCTTATGCAAAGTATAAAGCATTAAATACTTCTCCCACAAGAAGATTTTCTACTATTCTAAATTATATTTTTATTCCTATTAATCTATAAGACCTATTTTTTCTTCGAAGGAAATCCTTCTTTACAAAATATTAAAGGATGAAATACTTCTTTTGCAAGGAAAAAATGTATTTTTAAATAAAAAAATTTATTTTTATACATTAAAATACTCAATGACCCAAAGGGTCCCTTTCACTGCTTACGTGTAAAAAATGATATAGTAGTTAAAAAGTCAGGAGGTACAAAATGATTGCCAGATGGCTGGGCGTTAATATTTTTACAATTCTTTTGATTCTGCTGTGGAGCTGGTATCAGGGGTATGATTCAAACAAAATCTTATTGGGGAAAGTACTGGCACAGGCAGCTTTTATTTTATTTTTAATAAACTTGAATATGTATTTCATATTCCTCCTTATCCGAAAAAGCAAGATAAGGAAAGTAAAAATAACCCTTGCGAAGATATCGAAAAGAATGATGAAATATCATGTTGCTATTGCTGCTACAGCATCACTGCTTATAATCGCACACGCTGTGATTATGATAACTGCCCTATTTGAAGATCTTTGGAAAGCTAAAACAGCAAGCGGATTGATTACATGGATCGTTTTGGCTGTTCTCTTATTTAGCGGTTTATTGCGGAGAAGGAAGTCTACGGGAATGCGAAGAAAATTTCATTATATAATGGCCTTTTTATTTTTCGGGTTTGTGTTTTTTCATGTTTTTATATAAAGGTATATGGCCCAATTATATTTTATTGTTCTTTAAGTGGATGGATTTGTAGTAAACTTACCTTTTTTGCGCCAACTCCACTTATCTTCCTCCACCTCCGGAACTACATCATTTCATAGGTTATACATGGGATAACTTCTCATCAATAGCTGCCATCTCAATGAAAATATTACATAAATAGAATTTAATAATAATAAAATTTAACAAATTAACCTGCCATTCTATCCTTTATGGAGTTGAAACCAAAATTGCAACCTAAAATGATGGGGGTGTCCCAAAAGTATAGCTTTTGGGTACCCTCTTTTTCCAAAACAATCGCTCTATAAAATTGGCCCGTTGATTTCCGCTCCAGGGACTTAGCGAACGAGGCGGTCCGGGAGCCTCCTCGGTGCATTCGCACCTGCGGGGTCTCACGGTGACTCGCTTCTCCCGCAGGACTTTGAATAAACATCTCTGAATATACACCGCACGAAGAAAATGCGAATGCATTCTCGAGGATCGCCCTTTCCGCTCCAATCAACAGGATGCAAGAATCAATATCAGCAATACATCAAGGTGAAAAAAGAAGAAAATGTGAAGGCATTCCTTTTAAAAAACTTTATTAAAAACAAAGATGCAAAGACCGTTCAGATCTCCATCGAGATCCGAAAGGAGCAGATTAGAACGAATATCTCCTCTAATTTTGTATAATTAACCCGAAAATGAGGAAAAATGCATTCAAAACAAAAAACTGACTCAAAAGAGTCGTCTTTCAACGACCTTTTGAGTCAGCCTTTTTGCTATACTTTAAGCCGGTAGACAGGTTCAGGATGAAATGCCTGAAAAATCTCACCAGTTGGTTCAAAGCCAGCTTTTTCATATACTCTAATGGCTGGCTCATTCTCTTTGATAACCGATAAATAGATTTCATCACAAACATACATTTCTTTCATTTCCTTTATTACCAGGTTAATCGACGGGGTTCCGTAGCCTTTTCCCTGAAACTGATGCCCAAGCATAAGGCTGACGAGTTCATAGCGATTTTGCTCTTTGTCCAGCCCATGTGTAGCAAAGCCAATTACCATATCACCATCATATATTGCTTTGCAAGTCCATCCATTGACTGAAGCCAATGCGATAAAAAAAGCATTGGATCCTACCATTCTTTCGAATATCTGAAATTTCTTTTCCTGCTCTTCCTCAGATTTGAGGTTAATGATGTCAAAAAAGTTTTTCTCTGTTACAGGCTTTAATTGTAAATTCATGCATACTCCTCTTTCCCTCTTTACAAATAATTCACCTATAGAATTCGTGTTAATCAAGATATTTCCTTTTTATTTAGGAAAATATGTTTTTACATATTTAAAAACCTCCCTTTTCATCAAGGAAGGTTTTACAGATTATTTATTTTTACGCTGCTTTGTCAATCTACCCAATAAAAATGCACCTGCTGCCACACCCAGCATTGTATTCGTTTTCTGGTTGAATACTTGCTTGGCAACAAGGTTTAGGTTTTGCGGCCTTTCTGCAAGGCGGCGCATAAAGTAGCCATACCAGTCGTTCCCGAAAGGAACATACGTACAGAAGTTATAGCCTTCGCTCGCAAGCTTTAACTGCATATCCTTTCTGAATCCATATAACATTTGGAACTCAAACTTTTCTTTCGGAATATTGTTAGCCCTTACAAATTCCTTTACATGATTAATAACTTTATGGTCATGAGTGGCAATGGATGTAAATTTCCCATTCAGCAAATGCCATTCTATAAGTTTAATAAAGTTTGTGTCAATTTCGCTTTTTTCCTGATAAGCAATTTCCTCAGGCTCTTTGTAAGCACCTTTTACAATACGAAGGCGGAAGTCTTGATATTTTTTGATATCATCCTCAGCACCAAAGAAGTATGCCTGGATAACCGTTCCGACGTTATCATATCCCCTCGACAGTTCATCGAGTATATCAAAGGAAGGCTGCAGACGTTTGGAGTCTTCCATATCCATATTCACAAAAATGCCATAGCGGCTGGCTCTATCCACGATCTCTCTTACGTTGTCAAGACAGAAAGTGTAATCAATATCAAGGCCCAATTGTGAAGGCTTTAGAGAAATATGTGCATCAACTTGATTTTTATGAATAGCTTCAATTACACCAAGTATTTGTTTTTTCGCTTCTGTCGCCTCTTCCTTCTTGTATACAAACTCCCCGAGGTTATCGACAGTACAAGAGATTCCATGTGCGTTAAGCTCTTTAATGCTGTGGATCGCTTCTTCTAAATTCGTTCCCGCAACAACACTCTGCGCCCCTAATTTCAATCCATACTTCTTTGCCGCAGTATTCAGAAATTCGTTTTGGGAGAGGCCTATAAATAGATCTTTCAACATAGAAATATCCCCTAACTCTTGTAAATTCACTATAATTATAGCATAGTTTTTTAATAAAATTTATTTTGTGAATTTTCCTATTTTAACGTTTCCCTATCGCCTAATAGGTAAAACATTCTTATGAGTTTTTGCAGCTAGTTTTACTTTATTGAATAAATTATATTATTATAAAGATAATGTTGATAGATTTCATCTGTGCTCACAAAGGAGCCAATAGTACTCCAAAGGGAGGTAGCTGACAGTTATGTTGTCATTACGTATCAAGGGACTGACTTGCAGCATATCGTTGTAAGCGAGACCTTTGCCATGTTGGTAAAGTGATTAGTATAGATTTTTCCAGACCTTTACCAGACAGATGGTAAAGGTTTTTTTGTCATCTTTAAAATGAGGAAAATTATATTTTAAAAGCTGAAGGCCCCTACACAAAGAGGACTTTAGCAACAATTACATATTAAATAAAGCTTGCCCTTCTCTTTACCAAGAGAAAAAAGAAAACCAAAATCAACATATTTCATAGGAAGAACCATGGTAATTTAACTACATACAAAAAGATCCTTGGCTATCATGGTTAGCCAAGGATCTTACCGATGATTCCGACTGGGTTCGAACCAGCGACCTCTACCCTGTCAAAGTGGCAAACAGCCACGGATACAATAAATTCATTAAAGGAAATCCCTTATATATCAAGGCTTCAGAAGGAATGAAGTTTGTTCTTTTAGGTTTAAAAAGGGCCATTGTTGACCGTGTTCGTCAACAATTCGTCAACAACTAGTACTTGTGCTCATTTTGATTTCTTATTCAACTAAAGCACCCGTTCGTTGAAAAATCACCTTCTCCTTTAGTGCGCATTTTTTCCGAACTGTGCAGCAAAACATTTATCCCCTAGTAGTCTGTCATATATACCCTTGCAAAAAAACTCCTTTTAAGTGAATATTTTCCTGCATGCAAATACATAATATCCTTATACTCTATTTCTAGTTAAAAGGAGTAACCCATGAATATTCAAAAAATGATAAGGAGTGTAGTTATGGGAATATTAAGTGGTAACCCCCAGGATGAACCCATGCATTATGGTGAGGTAATTTCGACTTGGACTCACCTATTGACTAATAATGGCCTAATTGCCGGATATCAGTCTTTTATTAACCATACTGGCGACCAAGACTTAAAAAAACTCATAGAAGAAGCGATACAGGGTTTGAAAAACGAAAACAATCAATTGCAAGAATTGTTAAAAGCAAATGGAATTGGATTACCACCTGCTCCCCCAGATCGCCCTAATGCAAATTTAGAAAGCATCCCAGTAGGAGCCAGATTTACTGATCCCGAAATAAGTGCATCAGTTTCAAAAGATGTAGCTGCTGGATTAGTTGCATGCAGTCAAGTAATGGGTCAAAGTATTCGTGAAGATATTGCTATGATGTATGGACAGTTTCATATGGCAAAGGCCCAATTTGGCTTAAAAATGTTAAATCTTAACAAAGAAAAAGGTTGGTTAATCCCTCCTCCTCTTCACTACAATGAATCTAAGGATTGCTAATGTATCAAGCGCCTCTTTTTAGGCGCTTTTTCATTATGAAGCCTATTTTTTTATTTCGCAGTTTGTGTCTAATACGACATAACAGTTTATAATTTTTGTTTAACAAACCTACCCAGTTAGGTCGAATAACAAAAATACCCCTTGTGTGCACTGGAGCTCTTGCCCCGTTTTAATATTACAATATATCACCATCTTGCGTTGTCCTTTTGGCTAACCCGAGTCCCCCCAAAAAAAAGGGACTATTATGGTATCCTACTCATTCAACTCTCCACCTTTGCTATTCCTAGCTTAAAAATAATTTTGATAAATGGAGTTTAAAGGTCATAAATAAGGGGTATAACTAATAGGTTATTTCTTTTTAAAAAGTAGAATTATTAGGGGGGCTCGAAGGAATGGATATGAAACAAGTTTTAAAGGAAGAGTTACTGCATTATATAAACGAAAATGGGAAACATTTTGAAAATAAATTACTAAATGAAGCAGTAAATGTTTCGGCTAAAATCAATGATATTTTAAGAATGGGAAACATTGATTTATTAAAAAATGCCAGGAAATTAATTTATTTCATAATTAACCGAAATAATGATGAATTAGTCTCTTTTGCTAAGCAGGAAGGGGTTGCTTGGGCGGAGCATTCATTAACACTTGCATTAAAATTAGAATGGGTTCAAGCAATTAGGAGAACTTTGTGGCAGATAATCAGTAAGCTTAACGTTGAAAAGGATCTAAAAATTCAGGATTCAGAATTTTTTGAATTAGAACAAGTAGTAAATGATCAAATCGATCAATTTCTTAACAATTTCTTCCTTAGTTACTCAGATTATAAAGACCAAATGCTCTTTAAACAGCGAGAAATCGTGGAACATTTATCAGTTCCAATTATCCCAGTCAGCGATACTGTCTCCGTTTTACCTTTAATTGGCTCAATTGACTCATTTAGAGTTCAAATAATAGAAGAGAAAGTATTAAACGAAATAGCTGTCACGAGAATCCAAACACTTGTTATGGACCTATCGGGTGTTGCTACGATGGAGAAGAATGTTATAGATGATTTTCGTATGATCATAGCTGGAGTGGATATGATGGGTTCCAAAACCGTCCTTACGGGACTTAGACCTGACCTTGTTAGAGAAATGGTACGTTACGGAATCAGCCTTCAAAAAGATGCAGAAACAAAAGGTACCCTCCGAGAAACGTTAAAGAAATACCTTTAATTAGTTTGAATTGGATTTATATAAGTCTGATAAATTTTAATAACCTGCTCTCGGATGCACAATAACGCATTTTTGGTCTAATGCAACATACCAGCACTATTATTCAACTAAACCGCCCCCGTTTGTTGAACAAGACATCAATGTTTTGCGCTCATTGAAAACAGAACGTTTGTTTGTGTATAATTAAATTAAAAAGGAAGTCACTAAAATGAGGGTAGTAATTGAAACAATGCTCAATATTGAAGGCAATAGAGGTTCAAGCCGCGGAGAGTTTTTCGTTCGAGACCGAGATTTTAAAGATAATCCAAACTTTGCAATTGCAGTTGTAGTTGTAGCATACGAGTGGATCCAGCAGCAATGGCGTGAATCTGGGTGTAGGGACTTGGTCATTGAGATGGTTACCTGGAACGAGGAGAATGATATTACTGTGGATGTAAGACGGATTGAGCCAATTGTTAAGGATGACCTTCCTTTTTAGCAAAATAAAAAAGTCAATTATCAAATCGACTTTTTCATCCCGCAATTACTGCACTCTCTAAGGAATTCACCATTCCCTACTTTTGATTTAAAATGAGAATTACCACAGTAGTCGCAGCGTCCAGCTTGTTTATCAGGCAATTCATTGTAGGTGTAGACTTTATCCAGATCAATATTATCGTAATCGTATTCCATGATGTCACCCCAGAAGATACTATATCAAATGGAATAGGAAAATAATAGCCCTCTCAGATTGATATGATCCCCTTATAGTANNTACTATAAGGGGATCATATCAGTTGAGAAGGGCTTTATGATTTCTTATTGAACTAAACCAGCTAATAGTTTGTCAATATTTTTCAATAAAAACTTAAAATATCCCATGCTATACTAAAAATATGCATGCCAAATAACCTTCCACTATTCTGTTCTTGGAAGGATTTGTGTTACTTAGTTTAATTTTGATTCTAAGCTATATCTTGGAAAGTCGTTCTGTGTTTTAAAAGGGCAAATATCCAGTGTAAAAGCTTATTTACACAAGCCATAACAGCTACTTTAAAAGGTTTTCCTTCATCACGCTTTTTATCATAAAACTCTCGTAATTTCTTATTTCGAGGCATGATTTCATCGCTTGTTTTGCTCTTACGACAGTCACGTATAGCACAACGAACAGCCATATATAAGGCGTGACGAAGCCTACTGGATCCTCTTTTTGTGATTCGATTTTTGGTGGCTGTAAACTTACCAGATTCGAATACACTTGGGTCAACTCCAGCGAAAGCTACCAGCTTTTTAGGATCAGTAAATCGATCTATCTCCCCAATTTCTGAAATGATCGTGGCAGCGATCTTTTCTCCTATACCAGGGATAGATTTGATAATATTATATTCTTCAACTTCTTTTGCGAGGGCATCTATCTCAGACTCTAATTTGGATAGGTGCTCTTTGTATTGAAGAATTAAGTTAATATACATTCCAAGACTTAATATATGACTCTGATAAACCGTCTTTTCAAAAGGATTTCGTTTTGCCGCAGCTTGAGCTCAATAGCTTTTTCATTTGCCCATCTATAAGATCGACTCTTACATAATTCAGCGATTTTATCTGCTAGTGTTTCTTTACTTACCGCTAAAATATCCTCAGATGAGGGAAACTCTGAAAGAGTTAAGAGTGATACGATTGAATATAAGTCACCAAAAACCCCTCGATATTCGGGGAAGACTTGGTCTAGGATTGCTTGAAATTGTAGCTTCGTTTGGACGAACACCCCAGTAATATTCTCGTGTTGTCTTGTAAGGTTCCGAAGGTTTAATAGTTGGACTCCTCGTTTTTTATATGGCTCCAGCTCCTCTTTATAAAACAGTTCACAGAGGTGGTAAGCATCAACGGCATCTGTTTTTACTTTCCGAAGACTTGAACTTTTAGCCTTATAAGAAATCAGTGGATTAATGATGATCAGTAAATATCCACGGTCCTCCAAATATTGAACAACAGGGGAATGATAATGTCCTGTTGCTTCTAAAACAATAGGTGGTTTCTGACCAGTTTGTCTCTTTACTTCCTCCAGAAATTCTACAAGTAAACCAAGACCTTCAACAGTATGCGAAACTTTAAAACTCTTACGGTACGGTTTACCTTTTTGCAAAAATGCTTGAACTTGGCTTTCCCCTTTGGAAACATCCAGACCAATGACTGGAATCATTTATAAATCCTCCTCCTAAACTAATGATTTGCCAGTACCCCTAATTCCTCCATGCAGTGTCACAGCTTCGCTTGTTATACGAGATCTATGTCCCAACCAGCCTCAAACATGTTTCTACAAGTAGGGGGCGAACGGTTTAGCTGACGGGGTCAAAGCCCCACGGGCAGGTACGTTCTACCCTGGCTACTGATATAATAAGACCAAATAAAAAATGGTCAACCAGAAATATCTGGTGACCTTATAATACGGAGGGCAGGTTAGTTTAAGTACAATTCTTCATAAAGTTAATGAAAAGCCTTTCTTTCTAAAACAACTAACGCACCGAATCATTTGACTCAATGTGTTAGTTTTATAATTAATTACACCATTCATTTTCGACACCTTGGCATCGGCTTGGTTCTATTGTGCTTGGATGGCTCTCTTAATACACGAGTTTTCAAGTGGTGTTCACTGTCAGTTCAGCATAATGTTTACTTTCTTTTTAAAACGTTTGTTGAAATACAAAGATTTAGACATAATAATTCCGATTCTCTTATCTCAATAACAAATTGAGAAGTTTTACTAGAAGGGTTTGCTGATGGAAAAATTTTATGTGAAAAAGGGTTGACGCGGCAGCTCTTTTTCTTGTTTCACAACGTGGCAGTTTACTTAAGTTGAAGAAGATACTCTCTAAGCTCGAATATGAGTTCTTTTTCTTTGGGGAAATATCAACATGATTGTTTAACAGAACTAAAAAAATAAAGCCGCTATAAGAAGCGGCCTCTAATTTCTTTATTTTATTTCTGCAAATCTTTTGAAGCAGGTTCTTTAGGCTGTGGTGGTGATAAACGTTCTAAAGCATCCGCAATTCTTCGCAATTGTTTAACCATTTCTTCGGATTGTTGATCGTTCATACCCGTTTACTTCCTCCCCAAGTCGTTCAGACTTAAAGTAACTATAACATAAACCTACTTATTTTAAACGCTCTGTTAAAGAGGATGTATTAAATAAATATTGCTATATAAAGATGTAAAGAGGTATATCAAATCTTATGTAACTGATTATTATTGTTTGTGGAAATTCTTATTAAGCAAAAGGGGCATATTAGTGGAACAAGACTCCATGTGCAAGAAACGTCAAAACGTAAGAATCAACTGCTTTAAATTAGGTTTATAAGGGATGAGATTGTTGAATTTGGTGGCAAACTAATAGAATAAGGAAGTTTGCAAAGACTAAATCCCTTTAAAAACCAGGTAAAGTAGGAGTAAATAATGAGTATAGAGATGAAAAAAGAGCATCTTATCCAGTATGGTTTAAAAGTGTTTGAAGAAATTGGGGCTGACGAAATTTGCAGTATCTGTATTAGAAGTGGAAATTCTTGTTGTCAGGGATGTGAATTTTTGAAGGATAAGGAAGGTTGTCAAAAAAGGAACACATCTTGTACTGCATGGTTATGCGGCTTACAAAAACATTATTTTAAAAATATTGGGTTATTGGATGATTGGGAAAAATTCTGGACAGAAATTCCAGGGAAATTACACCGTGGAGATGTAACTCCTGATTGTGTAAAAGTGAATACATTCCTTAAAGTTAAACACCTAAATAAAAACCCAGGAAAGTTAATGGCTGATACTTTCAAAACTTTTGTGAAAGATGGTGGTAACTTAGAAAAATTAGAGAGAAATTTACAACACGATTTTGTTATGGAAAAACTATAAATATCTACTGCTTGTAATCGTTTTAGGAAAAAAAAGAAAATTGCAGCACATAGAAATTGAATAGGGCTGGAAATTCATTAGATGTATTGGTATAAATTAAAAATGATTATATTATGGTTAAAAGGCTGTTGAGACAGCCTTCTTTTTTATTCGTTACGAAATTGATTGTTAAAGACTTGGTACGGTATGTCGTATTGTTGTGATTTATCGAATAATGCAGTACTGGTTATTCTGAAGCATACTTAATTATGCCATGTAAATAAACGGAGTATTCTCGCTGTATGCATTCTCTTAACTTGATTTTTCCTTCATTTTCTAATTCTGCAACTAATTCTTCAATCTTTTTATCATCTTGTTTTGCAGTCTTTGGAATCTCTGTCGCAAACAAATTACCTCGACTGGAATTGCGTAGATTTTTTAATAAATCAGCTTTATTTAATACATTCAGCATAAATCATTCCTCCTTGGTTCTTTCGAGTAGGTGTTAAAAAAAGCGTTAATCAGACATACTGACTAACGCTTTGCGAAGTAAAAAATATCTTGTTGGATGCTGCTCCGGAACTTGGTTATCGCTACAGTTATTAAGTTCAATTAGTAAACGTCCAAGTTCTTTAATAAATAGTAAGCATTCAAATTCACTTACCATAGCGTACTCTCCCTTACATAGGATAAAACACTATGTCAACAAAGACTATCACAGTCTTCATATATATACGATCGAGTAATCTAACTAAAACATAAAAAAGCTGTGGAAATACAATAGCAAATTTGACATACGCGGGAAAATTAACCTTCCCTTTATTGGTAATCCGACACGATTCATATTGTTTTTGCTTTTATTGATTTTTTAAGAAAAAGTAGTTGACACTGAAAATAAATTTATGATATTATTAAAAATTTGATAAAAAATAATATATGTGTTAAGGTTAAGAAGGTTACCATATATGGAGGTGGATTATTTGTTTCAAATTGGCGATAACATTGTTTATCCAATGCACGGAGTAGGTATAATTAAAACCATAGAAGAAAAGGAAATCTCAGGGGAAAAACAACAGTATTATGTCATAAAAATGTTAATCGGTAATATGCAGGTCATGATTCCTACGGGTAAAATATTGAGTTCAGGTATACGCCCTGTTACTGACATAATTGAATTAAAACACATCATAAACATTTTTCATCATGGAGAATCAGCTAGATTACTGCCGTGGAAACAAAGGTATAAAGTGAACACGGACAAAATAAAAACGGGTAAAATACAAGAATGTACTGAAGTTGTACGTGATTTAATGCGTATGAAGAAAGAAAAAGCACTTAATACAAGCGAAAAAAAAATGTTAGATAATGCACATGAATTTTTGATTAGTGAACTGGGATTAATTAAAGGCATTACTGAAAATCAAATAAAAAGTTTCTGTTAAGGTTAATTTAAGATAATATTACATCTCCCGAAAATATCCTGAATTTTTTTGGGAATATGTTTATTATTAAAAGTAAATCTTTTTAAAGACATTCAACTTCTCCAACTAACTTTTAGAGCATTAACCTCTTTTGTTATTTCTACAATCTAACCCATTTTTATTATTTAAATTTCCGTTACGAACCTTTGAAGTTTCATCAAACAACTCGATAAATAGTCACTTGATTTTTGCAATCCTGATTCACACTGGCACGGACAAGGAGCCGTAAGGATGAAAGAGAGGTAGGGCTTTCATTGTTTTAGGTATACAATATATTATTTAAGTCATTATTTCTAGAAGAAAAAACAATCAATCTCACTTCTATCTTTAAGAATTTTTTACATCTACTTGGACAGTGAAAAAACGAATTGGTAACACCAAATTGTCAACTACAAAAATGGTTTCCAGACCAGGAAATCATTTTTTATTTTATTTACATAACAATAGTAAAGATTACTGATGATGGTTTTAAATCCTTTGATGAAGGGCAAATTGAAATCTCTTTAATCTTTCATTATTAGTATAAAAATAAACGTGATTCTTACAATTGTTAAATGATTAAAATTTGTTTATTAATGAACAAATCTAATAAAATTGTCCATTATCTATGTGAAATAATTTATGTATGTAGTTGAACAGGATGGGAATACCTTTTAGCTCATGTTTTGCAGAACATAGTGGATTATGGTGTAGAGGAATATATAGTTACAAAATCAGATTGTGAAAGAATGTACTTAAGCTAACGGGTAGTTATCCTTTAAGAATTGGTTGCCAAAAACGGTAGCCTTTTTCTTATTGAGGCGAAGGTACAGGTTTGTAAAGTAATCGTACACATCTGGATTAATTGTTAAAAAATACATATCATAAACAATGGAGGTGGTATAATGAAAAACTCAAAATCATTTTATTTAGCTTTGTTAATTTTACCCTGGCTAACAGTGCCATTATTAGGTAGAAATTCATTTAAAAAATATCTTCCAGCAGCAATATTTATGAGTACATTTACAGAAGCAATAGATTTATTTGGGGAAAAGAAAAAATGGTGGCGATTTTATAAAGGAATACCACCTTTAGATAGTATGAACTTTTTTAATTTTGGTCCTTACATTGTTTCAAGTCTTTGGATATTAAAATTGACTTATGGGAAATTTCCAATTTATTTAATTTCTAATACGATACTTCACATTTGTTTTATCTATTTAGGGGGTGTAAAACTTGTAAACCGTTATAAAATATTTTCTTTAGAAAAATTAACCAAATTCCAATACTTAATAATCGACTTCTTAAGGGCATTATTACTTTATAGTTATCAATACATCATTGATTTCAGCCATAGTAAAAAAAGACATTCTAACAAATAAGCAAATTGTATAACGAATTTGTAAAAATTTTCAAGCAAAACACTATTCATATCCTTTTTATATTGCAAATTGTGAAGGAATTCACTTAAACTAATGGGTGCGTTTCTTCAATTAGAGAGTAAAAATTAAGCCCTCCACTAAAGAAGGGCTATTTTTATTTAGGGTATGCCATATGTTTATTTCACTCGAAGTACTTGTCCTACGTAGATAATATAATTATCATCAAGGTTGTTCCAGTCTTTAATCTGCTGGATCGTACTACCATATGTCCTACTCAGTGAATAAACTGTATCACCAGAAACAACTGTGTGATAAACAGCTGCATTTTTCTTTGGAAGATTAAAGCTTTTAACAATTCCATTTACATGGCCCCGTACCAGATTTTCAATAAATGTATTAGATTTTAATTTAGCTGCATCATTGGCATTGTCTATAAAGCCATTTTCCGTTAAAAGTGCTGGCATCCTTGTTTCCCGTAGCACATGGAAATTGGCTTGCTTTTTACCACGATCATAGAAATCAACCAACTTAATTAATTCAGCATGAATATTGTTCTGATATGTGGTTGTAGGTACCCCTACTCCAGGATAAACGTAGTCTTCATAGCCAGTTCCCCCACCGGCATTAATATGGACTGACAGGAAGAAATCAGCTCCCCATGCATTAGCAGCGTTAGTACGTTCTGTTAAGGAAACCGTTTGATCTCCTGTCCTGCTCATACGAATTGAAACATTATCATATTCAAGGGTTAGGATATCTTTTATGCGTGTTGCAATTTGGAGTGTTATATTTTTCTCCTGAAGTCCATTTCCTACTGCACCTGGATCTGTACCACCATGGCCTGGATCAATAAATACTTTTACCATGTTAATCACCTCTAATAATATTTTTACTCCAATGAAAATAAACTACATGTATTACCGCTCTTGCCCGTTACAAAACCATCACCCCTTTCAATACATAAGAACAAGCCACCCAATTGGGCAGCTTATTTCTTAATCAATCCTTGTGCTTGTAGCGCCTTTTTCTGCTGTTGTGCTTTTCTGCTTGCATATGTGTTCTTCCATACTGTCCAAGCATTTACTGCAATGAAAATAGTCAACAAAATGAAATTAGCAATATCGCTGGCAAAGGGAGTTATGTCCACACTGAAAACAGCCTTTAATCCTAGGGCAAATAAAGAAAGCCACCCGCTTAAAAGGATGGCCCAGTCTTTCCATGTTTTCGGTTGTTCGTACATTTTAAGCTCCTCCTTTAAATACTGTAAAAATGATTGCTATACCGCCGCCAATTATAGCTGTGAAAACGGACATAATAATGGCGTTTGTAATTGTTCTTTTTAGCCATTTAGTATCTTCTTTAATTTCTTTTAGATCACCTTGGATATTCTGGATTATTTGGTCTTGCAAGAGTGTTTTATCCTGTAGCCGGCGAATATCACCTTTCATTTCTTCAATGTCTTTTTTCACAGATGTCTTCCATAAATCCATTGTTTCCGCCTCTTGTCTCACCTACAATCCCTCCTTTAAAGCAAAAGAAAAAAGACCCTATTCAGGTCTTAAAATCTTCTCGAATCTCCCGAATTAATAAACGTAAATAATATCGTTGAATTTCCTCATTAAGAGGTAATTCTCCCGTTTTAAACGGCTCGTCAGTGTCATTAACAGGGATATTCATGTTGAAAACTTCAATACTTTTGCACTCGGAATTTGGGCATTCCACAACTAGATTTTCAAACTGATTAAATTCAGGAAGAAACTTTTGAACTTTTCCCGTAACATCAATAGTGTTCTCAAATCCACAGTGTCCGCAAATATTAATTAACTGATTACTTATCATTTCTTTTATCATATGACTCCCCTTATGCTGTGTAAGTTCCGCGCCAATAATAATAACCGCCATCTACTCCATTGCCATTAACATATATCCAAAAACCGTTAGGGTTTATGTCAATGACATTTGCTGGTCTGTTACTAGAAGAAACAGTTAATGCAACACTTGACGGAGTGTAAGATTTTTTCATTTTAAAATTAACACCTTGGCCTGCTACGGCTGACGTTGTTGTATTTGCCGCCATACCCCCACAGCCACAAAATCCTGTTTCAACATGACTTGAAATAGGTTGGTTTCCGTTGAAATACACATCCGTTCCGTCCCAAAACCTTGTTAACCCGCTTAAAATATCTAGAATATTGCCTTTAACTCTAATTTGATTAGATTCAATATCCATCCCCAAATATGTTCCTGTGATCTGTGTAGACATTCCTCCATGCGTTACCCCGTCGTAAAAAATAACCCCTTTTTTATTGAACCGATCCTCATAAGCAAATTGCAGATAAATGTTTTGGCCAACTTTCACATCTGTTAAAACGTCAATACTACTTCCACCAACTAGATCACCTGCAATTTGCAACTTTCCCAATATATCTACAAAGAAAACATCTTGCCACGGGGATGATACATCATTACGACGTTGTATTTTAATTCCGTCAGTAGCACTTTCCACAACCCGAACCAATCCATCCGAACGGGTAATCGTTACACCGTTATCTGCATCAAAATTCCAGCCGTTTGTATATGAAACACCCTTCTGCACCGCATTGTTTGCATTCTGCTCTATTGTGGCAGCAGGTGTAGAACCTACATTTTCGGTATTCTTTGCAGTATTATCCCCGGTAACATCAGCCCCGGCTTGTGCAGGCTTCAAACTTTCAACTGTTTTTCCATCTGTATAAACGATTTCATTAGCAGCAGGAACACGTTCCCATTCTTTTTCTTTTTTCAAAAGAACAGATTGAAGAATTTTTATGTTTTCATCAGCATTTGAAACAGCAGGAAGGAATTGACCAAGGACAACTTTGTCATTTTCAGGGTCAGTAAAGGATCTTGTCATTTCAAGAACTCGAGCTTCAAGCATTAAAGCTGGCTTGAGAGAAAGATCCTGAACAAGAACCGTGTCACCGATCCGAACTTTTTCATGCTCATACCCTTCAACGTTTTCAAGAAGGGCAACAAGCACTTCATAATTCATTAACCCATTCTTGATATGCTGAAGTTTTTCCCAAGTTTTATCAAGAAGGACACCAGGCTGATCAGTATCATATTCAAAAGTTCCGAATAAATGTTTTAGATTTCCGTTTTTATCCCTATGACCCCATCTTTGCAGGGCTTCAGGATCCCCAACCCAAGCTTGACCAACTGGCTTGTCAAAGGCATCACCTGAAGCCTTGGATCTTAATTCATTTGAAAAATTTAATGTTACCCCAGTTTCATTTCCTTTTCCAACACCGATCAAGGCGGTAAATACAGTCGACCTATCAGCAATTCTTCTAACACCAACAAGATCTTTTTCATAGGTGAAGGTTTTCCCGGCATCTTCTCCCCGTTTTATAAGAAGATCTGCAAACCTTCCTGAAACCTTCCCATTGTGCATCTCTACCCTGAAACGAAGTTCACCGCCAAAGACATCTTTTATTTCATGAAGGAAACCGAGAGAAGTGATATGATTATCAAAAGAAAAATCTTTTGTGCCAAACCATTCCACAATTCCTACATCCCAACGTGTATCAAGTAAGGCATCATTCATAGCCCCTTCAGCTGTTCTTCCAAGGAATGAAGAAGGCCTAATGATCGTTTTATTCAGTTCTTCCCAACCATATTCAGCATAAATGTATTTCTTCAGTCCTTGATCATCACGGTATTCATCCACCCTAGAAATTTGAAATAAAAGAAGATGATCATCCAATCCCTTTCGGATCAGATAACCATCTTCCAAAAGATATGCAGCATCATTGTGTTCAGCAGGCACTTCAAATTCATAAGCAAGGTATCCATCATTCAAGCGTTCAGTCATATTATCATTAAAATATGGACAGGCATCAGGAACCTCATTGTTTAAAGTTGCTACCACATTTTCTGCATTGTCTAAAACAAAGATCATGGTTTAAATCCACCTTTCCATAAATTCCGCTTGAATCGTTGTATTGGCTTCATCTGTTGTCCTGCTTGTTACCTGGGTAGTTCCAGGAATAAGCTTGAAAAACTTGCTTGCCGGATCAAGGTGCTGATTAAAAAACCGACCATTCAGAAAACAAGCTCCTTTTTCATGATCAATAATTAATTGATCACCTGCTTCAAATAAAGTAGGCACCTCTTCAATTAGAACTTGATTAATTCTTTGAATGCGAATATCACGAACAGACATATCAGCAGCAGGTGTAGAACCGTATTTTGATATGTGTACTTGAATTGAAGCAATAGGATCATTAAAAAGATTTAAAAAGCCTCGCTTGTAAAGGTGTGTCCCATATTTGTACCGCCCCGAATAATCAGTTTGTACAATTGAAGCTTCCCATTGATTTCCTTCCCGTCTTATGTTCAATTTGCCAAAGAATTGGTTCCAATCATATTTTTTTGGCCCCATTGAAGCGATTAAGGTGTGTTGGTCCTGAATGTTTCCTGCATATATATGCCCTGTGTTTAGTTCGCTTTTTGGGTAACGATCCCAAAGAACCATTTTGCCAAGGGCAACGTTAGAAGCATTAAAGAATACAAATTCAATCCGGCCTGTTTCTAAATCACTTGATCTTAATTCAATGGAAAGTTCAATCCTGAAATCTTGAATTTGTGAAGGTAAGGATCTTCTTATTGCTGGACCATGCCATTTACCTGCGTTTGCAGCATCATCACCATAATCCGAAGGCTTAAACTTAAGCCCACCGCCCAAAGTATCTGATACAACAGCCATTGTTCCTGAATTTACGGCATATTCATAATCTAATTGCGCCCCTGCCGAACTCCATGGTGTTAGATCTTCAGCTTTATCATTTAGAACCATTTCCAAAGGCTTTTTAGTAATTTCAGTAACCCCAGCAGGATTACCAATAAGCACAAAACCATCTGGACTGATCATTGAAAAAAATTGCGCGTCAGCATTGAAATCAACTTTGAAGATAGGAAAGGCTGGGCTATTTGCGTTATTCACAATAGAATGAACCTGCCCCGATGCTCCAAGGTTGCTACTAACCGTTGCCCCTTTTCCAACAGAATCAGGAATTAAAAAGGTAATAGAACCTTTTGCAAGAACTTCTTTTTCATCAAGTTCAGTATTTTCAACAGCAATTGCCATATAGGTTTTGTAGGATTCATCAGCAAAGACTAATGAAGCAAGGCCATCAGTATTCAAGATTTCTGCAAGATCACGAACCTTGAAACGTATATCTTCAAGGCTTATGCCTGTAATGGAAATAGTTGCAGTATAAGTTCTTACCCCATTCTTCACGTTCAAAAAATAAGCCCCCATACGGGCAGGAACATCAATCATGTTCACTACCCTTGGGGGAAGAATATCGCGTCTGATAGTCCCTATCCGCAAACCAGGAACAGCACTATTTAAATTAACCCCATTGAATGTGATCAAGTTAAAATCACCCCTTTTGCCCTGGCGTTAATCCTCTTTCTTCGCTCTAGCTCTCTGTCAATCATATCAACCATTTCAAGTAGCTCCTGCCTTGTTCTTCCTGTACCTCCTTTATATTCAAGGATTACATTGTATTTGCTGTTATCTGTGTAATAGGAATTTGAACCTGAAACAGATCTTCCTGAAAGTGTGGACTCTTTTACTCCGTCAATAGCAACGTTTCCGATCTTTTCAGCAGCTTTTTCAAGATTTCTTGACCTTGCAAGCATACCTTCTTCAAGGCCTTCTGTTGTAAAACCACCAAGTTCCATCATCACCCTTGAAGGGGAATGAATATCTAAAGCACCTTTTATCTTTTTGGTAATGCTGTTTGCAATTTCACTTGTTGTACTCATTAAGCTGCTGAATTTTCCCCAAAGCCCATCAATAAGCCCTTGAATTATGTTTGATCCAATGCTGTATAAGTCGATTCCTTCAAAGAAACCATGCACTTCTCCCCAAATTCCAATGACTTTTTCTTTTGCAGATTTGAGTTTTTCACTTACTGCATCCCGCAAAGCCTGGAATTTGCTTGAAACAGTTGAACGGATTCTTTCAGTTGTATCAGAAATCTTGGTTTTTATACTCTCAAAGGTATTTGATATAAATGTTTTTACAGAAGTAAAAATTTCTACTGATTTCACTTTCACGTATTGGATACCATTGGTGTAGGTAGTTTTTATAAACTCAACAGCAATCTTAAAAAGCCTTTCTGTTAAATCAAAGAAATTCGAAAGGAAATTCTTTACTTCAGTAAACTTTTCAATTGTCCATACCCTTATCTGATCCCAATTTTGATAGATTACAATAGCCAAAGTTGTTACAACAGCAATAATAATCCCAACCGGGCCGGTAAGGGCAAGCATGGCTGTTCTGATCACGGTGAACATTGGCCTTAATTTCATAAGGGCATTAATCACATTGGTAATAGGGCCAATCATCATGCCCAAAATCGTCAAGAAAGGGCCGATTGCAGCAACAATAAGACCTATCCCCACTGTAACGGCCTGCATAACAGGATCCATGCCAACAAAGGCATCAGAAACGAATTTAGTCGCTTGTGATACATAAGGAAGAACAATCATAGCAAAGTCCAACAGTACCTTGCCTAATGGTTCCAGGGCAAGCAAGGCTTCCCTTGTGAACTGTTTCCATTTGGTTCCAAAGGATTCTTCTGTAACCCGGTTCATTTCATCCATAGAACCTTTGACACCTTTAACCCCACCATCAATATTGCCAAGGGCATACATAGCATCAGCTTCAAGGTCTTCCCATTTCGTGCCGTATAGACCAACCCCTATTTCGTTGGCCTTTACCTGGTCATCCATCCCCTTCAATTCAGCAATGACTGCGTTATGAACATCTTTTACTGTTCCCTTCCCAGCCAAAAAGTCTTTCCATACCTTTTGAGTGCTTTCGGACATTTGCCCCATTGCATCACTTGTGGATTTTGAACCATCTTTAACCCTAATTTGAAATTCCTTCATTGCATCATTAATATAATCAAGGTTATAAACTCCGGCTTCGCTACCTTGTTCTAAGAGTTGGAAGTATTCAGAAGCCGAAAAGCCCATTTCCCCAAAGAGTGGCGCATATTCGCTTAGATTATCAAACATTTCATTAGAGAAGTTCAGGCCATTCTGTGCGCCATGTGCCATGAGATCGAAAGCTTCTTCTGAATCAATCCCAAAACCTTTCATCAAGTTGGAACCGGCCCTTGTAACCTCATTTACATCAGCATCAAAAGTCTGGGCTAGGTTCATTGCTGATTTCGTAACATTTGCAAGATCTTCTTCATCTAACCCCTTAATATTTTGTTTGGTCTGAATTAATGCGTTTGAAACATCATCCAGACTTTCACCAAATCCATCTGAATAGATCCCTTTGGCTGTTTGGGTTAGTGCTTCAGCTTCATCTTTAGTTAGACCTAAACTGTTCCTAATCTTTGTTTGGGCATCACTGACAGAAGATGCAGCAGCAATCCCGGCAGCTCCCATTGCAGTAAGGGGAACTGTTATCGCTTTTGTCATAGAGTCCCCGGCAGATTGTATTGATTCACCAAGCTTTTGGACCCTGTTTTCTATCTGCCGTAACCCTGAATCAACATTACTGCTATCTAAAGCAGTTTCTATAACTATGCGCCCATCAGCAGCCATTTACCTTCACCTACCCTTTTTGTAGGACTTCTTTAAAGCCTTAGAAATGGACATTAAAGCTGCATCAGCTTCTTCAAGTGAGGGTTTTTTGTTTTTAAGCCTATAAATCCGCTTTAGTTCAATTAGTCGCTTTCGTTCTTCTTGGTTGTATTTAGTCGGTGCTGGGATCTTTTGTGCCCTGATTGATACAACCTCTTTAAACTTGGTATCATCAGACAAGCATTCTAATAGGGCTAAAAACTTTTCCCAATGAAGTTTGCCTTGCATTTCAAAGAGATCCATCTTGTAATCTTGCAGGAATGAAGCATAAATAAAGGCAGCGTCTTGATCAAAGTCAAAGTGACTTCTCCCATCGCTGCCCTTTTTAGGGAACAAGATTTCGTCAAAAATAAAGCCAATGAGTTGATTAATTTCATTGAATGAGAAGTTCAACCCATTGGCATTTTTAACAAGCATTTCAAACAATATCAGCAGTTTTTCAGCACCTGAAAAAACATCATCTTGGAGTAATTCCCTTACTCTTAGGACATTATCAAATGCTAAATTCAGCTTTATTGTTTGGCCCTTGTATTCTATTTCATCAGTAAACCGTTCAGTAAGCTTCATAGGCTTTTATTTTCCTGTGTAATAGGCTTTTTCTCTTTTCTTGAAGGTTTCTAGTCTACCGTTCACAACATCCATCAGTTGAAGCAAAATATCAGCCATAATCATCAATGATTTCCCGGTATCTCTATAAACCTTTTGAAAAGAACCTTTACCCAGAAGTAGATCAGCAACCTTTTCCATTAATTCAAGGTTCTTTCTTTCTGCTGACGTCTGTTCATCTTCAGTCATATCCGCAAAATCTTTTTCGGAAAGATTTAGGGATTCTTTCCTGAACTGTTTGAAAGCTTTGGTATATTCCTGAAGCTTATGATCGTTCAGATCCATAACATAAACCTTTCCCGCAATATCTACTTCTTCATAAGCCTTTTGAACATTAATTTTAATTGCCATTTTAGATCCCTTTCTTTCATTATTTTTTTATTAATTATGGTGTAGCTGGGGTATAAGTCGGCTTTCCATTGAAATGGATTTCAAAACTAAACGTGCTTTTCTCATTGGCAGCCCCTGAAGCACCGACAATATTAGCAACAGTGCATGGTCCTTCATAAGAATCACCTTCTGGATCTGTCCAACGGAATAGGGTTTTACGCCCTTCTCCAAGTTCTGTTTGAAGTCCGGCAATGAAATCTTGTGCTTCATCCCCATATTTCCTATGGCCCTCAAATACAATAACAAGCTGTGCTGCAGTAACATCAGATGAGCCGAATCCATCACCATCTAAATAAGGCGTTTGGTCAATTTCTTCATTCCATTGTGGATCAAAGGTATTGATTCCTGCTGCCACACGCGCCCAAACTTGTGACATTTCGTCACTTGTCTGGGTTGTTTCAATTTCAAAAGTATGAGCTGAATTTAAAGTGAATCCTGCCATCAAAATGCCCTCCTTTAATTCTTGGTTATAGTTGCGTTAAATAGCGCTGAATAGATATAGCTGCCCCGGCTGTCCTTCTCCACTAAAATAGGCATGGTATAGATTTCTGATTTAATAAATTGATAGGAATCATCTGCAGACAACACATCTCCAGGGCCTAACTGATCTAAATGAATGGTTATATTATTCATGGTTTGAATCGCCTTCCATTGTTCCTGATGTTTCACAAGAACCTGAAAGGCGATACTCCAATCTTTAGTTGAATCCATATACCTGCCTAAAGGCGCGGAAGGTATTCTTCTTATAGTGATTGCATTTAAATCTTCAGGAAGAACATCAACAGATATTGAAGTGAATAAAGTAAAGGCTGATTCAAGGTGTGTCGCCATATCATCAATAAAATCCGAAGCCATAGGGGAAATTCACCCCTTTCTTACAAGTGCCGATCAATTGCCTGCTGTGTCATTCGAATCCAATCACTTAGGAATCTGGCCTTTGCAGCTTCAAACCAAAGACCCTGTGCATTGGGATTTACATCCTTAGAAAAGTTGTACTGTGGGTTATAGTACAGCTTTCTTGCATACGGAGTGTCCCAAATCAACTTTCCCTTACCGATTTGTGAAGCCCTTAATGAAGATCTTTCAAGTTCCCCTGTGTCTTTAGGGATGAAATAGTTTGAACCCTTTAATACCTCCTGATCAAGCTGCCTTTGTCCGGCATCCGCCGCTGCTTCCACTTGCTGCCGAATATTACCCAATTCAACCCTGACATTGAACCGAATCATATCAATTCGACCTCGTAATGGTGGAAAGTATCGGAATAAACTGGATTGATTTTTCGGACTTGCATTTCAAAACCATCAAACGTAAGCTTTGACTTTTCTTTAAACACAAAAGCACCTGTTGCGCTGGAATTCCTAACGTCATAGAACATTGTAGCTTTAATGTTTTTGGCTTCTGTATCGCTCGAACGGTTTAAGCTTCTTTCAAAATTAATCCTGATATTTTTCAGAGTTACGGCAGGAAGATAAGTTTCACCATATCTGCTATTCGTATCGAATTCTTCATAAGTTGCTTCATGAATTAAAAGCTTCCTGGGAATAGGCTTAATATTTAACATCTAACCCCAACCCCCATATACAGCAATCCCGTTGGCGTTAAATAGTTGCGGGCCATTTCAGAAACTATTTTCACACCGGAACCTTCTGTATAACTAAAGCCGCCTATACTAACTGAAGAAGGGGAACCGCCATGAACTGACAATTCCCCACCTTCCAAATACATATATTCAATTTGTGCCGCTACAGCTTTTTTTACGTTTGTTTGAATTAATGAAGGTTGCTGTGAAAGATCAACTCCCATTAATTGATAATTCGTCACCCTATCTATCAAATCTGAAGCCCTTATCTCCAATTTGGTGAAAGTTTCAGCATCCATTGGAGTACCTTTGTATACATCATTATAAAAAGCCTGATCAATATAAGGCATGACTACTCATCCTTCTTACCTTCAGGCTTTTTAGCTTTCGTTTGCCCTGAGTTCTTCTTTTTAGGCTCTTTAGATTCCTCCACCGTATAACCTTTATTCTTAAACCACTCGATCAGCCATTTATTTTCGGTTTCAGCTTCTCCATTAATAAATTGAAGGGAAGCGCTATTCCCGTTGTAATGAGGATTGGGACTTTTAATTTTAGCCATAAAAAAAGCTCCCTTCTTTATTATTGCACTTTAATATTACGAAGAACACCGGCTTTTCGGGTAGCTTTAAGGGCAACAGCAGCCACCATTTCAACCTCACCTGTTTTAACCGCTCCTGGAGAGTTGAAATCAGGCAAGAAAGTACGAATCACTTTATTACCGGTAGGCGAAACACCGTGGAATCCATCCATTCCAAGAGAAACAGCATAAAGATCAGTTAAGCCCGTTTGCTCAGTACCAACCGTACGGTTTACGATTGGAACAACCGGTACCGTTGAAGTACCGTTATAGAAATATTCAAGATCCACCAATGGGATTCCATCATACCCTGTTACGGTGCGTCCAAATCCATCCTCTGTTTTAGTGGCGTAACCAGCCCGGCGGGCAACTGATTTGATTTTAGTGATTAACTTGCTGTTCCCCATCAGCATGGTTGGCCGGCCATCGAGTTCAGCTAAGAAATTATCAATCTCATCCAATAAAGCAAACTTTTTGCTGTCTAAGCCTGCTTCATCTGAAAGATCAATAACAGAATCAGTGTTTAATTCTGTATTAGAACCAGTAAGCGCCTTATCTAATCCATCAAATGCTTTGGAATCGACAGCTGAATCACCATTGATTACTGTGTAATGAAACAGGTTTGCTGCCCCTTTAATTTTTTGCTGCATTTGAAAATTCATTTCGTTGATTTGACCGCTAGTATCCTGAATAACACGGTCAATCTTAAACGCTCCACCAAAGATTTTAAGATTCACATATTGGTTCTCGCGGTCTGCTTCATTTGCTGTGTATTCGCTGTTAATTTCACGGAACCCAGCAGTTGAAGGAGTTTTTAAACGAGTGTATCCATAGGTTAATGTTGAACCACCTGTACCTGGAGAAACAGCATTATCAAATGTTAACTGATCTAAAAGGAAGGAAGCTCGACGAAATTCATCGATAACCTGCTGGTCAATATGGTCTGCCATTCCAACCTTTGCTTGTGCTAATGTAATCGGCATGTTAAATCATCTCCTAATTTTAATTATTGGTTGTTGAAAACCTTTGATTTAATGCATCTAAAAGTGTGCTAGGCTCACCAGCTGGAGTCGTCTGGTGTTGACCCTGTGAAAATGTGGGTTTACTAGGCTGCTGCTCTGTTTCAAATAAATAAGCATCGCTTTTCTGCAATGCTTTCAACTGGTCCTCCAAGCCCAAGAGCTTATCTCCATCCAACTTGATAGATTCCTTATTTAATAGAGCCTCAACCGCCTTAGGGTTTTTAGCCTTGGCATTTGTTAAAGCAGATTTTAAAGCAAAATCAAAAGCCTGCTGATCAAGCTTCTGCTGATATTCAGCTGCAGTTTTCTTATTTTCTTCTGTTAATTCATTAATCTTGGCTGTTAATTCCTCATGTCCTTTGGCCTTTTCACCAAGTTCAGCTAATTGAATATCACGATCTTTCAACTGCTTTTTTAATTCCTTGGTGTTTTCGTTCAATTCATTAAACTTTTCTTTTGGGATCCAATTGCCATCAGAAACAATAGCAACCTTTTTATCTCCCACTTTTTTCATAACCTGACCGTACAATTCTTCACCAAGTAATTCTTTTAAATCCATCTATTCCGATCCCCTTTTTAATGTTTTTTAGCGTGTCACACCTCACGCAAAAGGTTCCGTTTCTTTATGGCGTCTAACCTTTAAAAAGACGCACCTTATTAATAAGCTTTTTCACGTTCGTATCGCCTAGTGCGGCCTGTATCGTTGATAAAGGCTCTCATGTTAGCTTGTCGTTGCCGCACTTTCTTTTTGGCAGCATCTATTGCATCAGATTCACCCAGGGCTTCAGCTACAGCTAATTGTCTTTTAGCTTTCCTGATCTCCCTTTCTAAGTGCCTCTGCCTCTGGCTTTCTTCGTAGACCTTCCTATTCTCTACAGCTGAATAAGGCTTATAGACACGCTTTGAAAAACCTTCAATAAAGGGATAAAAAACATGCCGGCAATTAATCCCCCTAAGTCCATCGGGTTCACCATAGCTAGTAGATGAAAGCGGAGGGTATTTATGACTGTTGCCTGACCTTGAAAAAATCTTCCCCTGATACTTTGCACATTTTGGCCTTGCTCCCATATGGGAACTGACTTCAACTAAATCTGCGCCATATTCATCCATTCGAGCAAATTGCATTTCATTGGCAACACTGTTTGACATTGACCTTGTAACCATTGATACATAGGCTTCCGTTGACATCTTGGCCCCGTCTTTTCGAATAAGAGCAGGAACCCCGTGTTCTGCCCACCTTGCAGCTGTCTCTGCCAGCGCTAGTCTTGGCGTTTTTGTACCTGCCAAGATCTTTCCTGTTGTTTCATTCAAGATATTTAAATATATTTGCTGAGACTGATCTAACATAGTTGTATTGATCAGGTTGAAAGTTTCCCTTGCTTGCCTTTGAAAAGACACTAATACCGCTTCAAGAACAGGGCTTTCTTTAGGTAAAGGAGGTTGCAGCAAGATTCCTTGAGCAACAGCTTCGATCAATTCCATTTCTGAATCTGTGACAGCTTCATAGCCAGCTTCTTCAAGCATAGCTGTTACTGTTTCTATCGAAAGTTCTGCGTATTTTGCTATGGTTATAATATTTTGCTGTGTTAATTTTCCTAATTGTCCAAGCTTTTCGGTTTGCCACCTTTCTACATCTTCTTCCAGCAGGCTTTTTCCTTGTTTCAGGATCTTGGCAATGTTTAAAAGGATTTCTTCCTCAATGGATAGAAAGACTTCGATAACAGGCATTGTTAATTGCTGCTGCCTTAGTGGTTCCATTAAGTCTCACCCTGGTCTTGTCTATTTTTGTTAAGACCAAAGAAATCAATTGCTTCAGCCGTTGCTGTTGCATTTTCTTCAGCAATTTCCTTTAGTAACTGCTCGGCTTCTTCTTCTGAAAAGCCGTGGATTTTCATAATCGCCTTTTTCTTAGAAGTCAGCTGATTGGTAACCAACTGAACCTGCTTTGCAATCTCTGCGTTCTGGTCTTCTGCTATAGAGTCATCAAAAGCAACTGTAACTTCATATTCGCCTTCTGGCCGGGAAAATAACTGATATAGCTCAGCGACCTGAATAATACATTCCACTAGTTCCTGAATTCCCGCTTCAATGAGGTTTTCATGGCTTTGCTTGGTCCGGAATGTCTTAGAGTTTTCCGAAACAACCTCTGTTGCTGTCTTGACTCCCTGGCCATCAAAAGTGAATGCACCTGAAGAAAAGCCTATTTGCATTGCCAGGACATTGAGCAAAGAATTGATCGCTGATATATGTTCCTCTACCCTAAGTGTTGCTGAAATGTCTGCTATTTTATTGGCATCCATGTCACCTAACGCCAAAGCCTGGTAAACTTCATCATCGGCATCGAAATAACGGTGCATCTGTCCAGTTAGTGGGTCAATAACGGTTTGAATAGCTGTATCCGGTACTAAAATCCGCTTTTTCCCAAGCTTGAATTCCCGCTGATAGGAGTCAAAAGCGATATCCAAGGAATGCAGCGTATCAAGCGCATTGGCGAAAATGGAAATTCCTAATGGACTAGTTGTATCTAAGTTATTGGCTATGTTTGGCTTAAAGTAGACAAAACCCGGTCGCTTGTAATTGGATATTCTAATCTCCTCTTCAAGATTCGGGAAAAACTGCTTCAGTGGAACCTTAACTCCTAATTCCTCACCTGTATTATTTTCATAGACTTCATTCCGGATTAAATAGGTCTCCCCCTCCCACAAATGCCATTCCAGGTGAGTGTATTTCTTTCCTTTCTTGGAGAATTCATTTAGGAAAACAGCCTCTCTAATGGTATTATGGTCCCAGCTAATCGGAATAAAACAATCGGCTGTCACATAAGAGAGCTTTAATTTTCCATCCTCTACATAAGGCTTGATCACCATGCCACCCATAGCAAACTGGTATTCTAAGTAATCCTGGAACTTCTTAACGAAATTATTATTCTTAAAGACATCATGAATGTTCTCAGACAATGTCTTGTCAGAAAGATTTATCTCGCAGCGTTCGTTAAAGATTAATGTGGCAAGCTCCTGAGAAACCACCTTTGGCATGTTCAAGGAAGCCATTCGACGTTTTTTCGGTCCCGCAATCGTTGTATAGCTGATATCATGCCATTCACTAAAATACCCTTTATAGAGAGCTTTCCAATTCCCAATATCTTTGTAGAAATCCTCATTAATCTGGATGTCCTTGTGGTCAGCCAGCTTCTTAATGCCTTTAATCAATCCCATTCTGTACATCACCTGCCTTATGCGGGCCAGCATGTTTTTAAACATCAGTTGTCACCGCCTTAATATTTCAATCCAAGCTTCCTTAAATTATCCTGAACATAATACTGAAACGCGTCGACAGTGTGATCATCTTGCTTTATAACCTTCGGATCATCACTTTGCAAGGTGTCAGCATCCCATTGATATTTTTTATGCTCAGTAAGGAAAATCTCATTGGCTGCTTTTTTAAGCACAAAAAAACGCCCCTGAGCCAATAAGTCCTGGACGTTATCAATCATGTCTATTTTCTTTTTCTTCGCTACCGGATGAAGGCGGATTCCATAATCTTTAAAGAACTGGTTCCGCAAGGCTCCCTCTGCAGAATCGATGGTTTGCTGATCAAAGTGTCTATTATAGATTTGTTGAATCTTATCCATCCATTCTTTTAAATCCTTTGACAGCTCGCTAGGAGCCTTTTTTACCACTTTGTTTTCTGGGCTATAGTAAAAGGTATCAAGTAGAATTACATTCCGCTTTTTCGTAAATCCGAAGGCCAAGAAAGTGGTCGCAGACACCTGATGCCCGGTATCAATGGCAATATCGATAAGAATCAAATCGTCATCTTTCTGCAGCTCATCGATTTCTTTAAAATGTGCCATGTTATAAACCATGTCACCAAGACCGATAACCTCACCAGCATACATCCAGCGCCAGTAATCCTCATCGTTTTCTTTGTACTTCTCAATTTTCCGGATCATTTGCTCGGATAAGAAACCTTTTTCATCATCAAGATAAGTTGAATGGTGAATAAAGTAATCATTATCCCCAACCTTGGTTTCTAACCATTCATTTATCCAGCTATATGGATTCCTGGGAGGGTTGTAAGAAAAATATACCTTAACCTCTTTTCCTTCAATCTCTTGCCGGATAAATGTATCCTCAACGATATCGATATCCTCAACACCAGCGAATTCAGCCGCTTCTTCGAACCAGAGGGCCATGACATAGCCTTTTGCTATTTTGGCTGACTTAATCTTCATTGGATCGTCTACACCATAAAAATAAAAAGCCGTGTTTGTAGCTTTATGCCGAATCAACAATGGAGATTTCCCAAAATAAAATTCATCCTCAACACCCAACATGTATATGGCCCATTTAATTTGCTCGTAGATGGAAGTGGAAAGGTATTTACCTACTTTCCTAAGGCAAACCACATTGCCCAAGTCATCTTCCAAAAAATCGACTACAAGCTTTAGACTTATCACGGAGGATTTCATAGAGGATCGGCCGCCTTTAGCGACTATATGGGACTGTTCAGCAAGCCAGAGGGAATAGAAATTGACGTTCATTAAATCCATGACATTAATCGTTTTGACTGTCATTCTCTAACGCCTTCCTCATTGCTTCTTTATCATTAACAATAACGACCTTGCTGCCATCACTACCTTCATTTTTGATTTCAGCTTTTGTCTTCTCGATATTAGCCCGCATAAGCTCAAGCTTAAGCCTGCGCTCATCGTTAATGTGAGCCATTTCATCGAATTGCTTAATAAGGGAACGCAGCTCACCCATTGCCCTGGACTGAGCATTCAGGAAGTTAGCATGCTTTTCCCATGCGAATTGGTATTCCCATTCTCTTTCTTCAGCAAAATCTGAGTTTTTTTTCTTTTTTAATACCTTTGTGATATCATCTTTATTTTCAACAAACATGATTCTCTGCGCTCGAATAATGGCAGCGTATTGAATTTGTATTTGATCCCAGATTAAATCAGCTGGGGAATGCTCCTGCATCTGCTCCATTATCTCTATTGTTTCATCTGGGAGGAACTTCGAGAAAAAACCATGGGTTACTGCATTGGAGTTCCCTTTTGGAGCAGCTCCTCCTCTATTACCTTTTGCATTAATATTGCCTTTAGGAGCACCCCGCTTTTTTGTGTGCACACCTTTTTCTTTGGGTGCACCCCTATCACGATTCCAGCCATATCGCTTTTTCCAGGACTTGACGGTATTAAGTGACACCTGATATTTCTCAGCAATGTCCTTGTATTTCATGCCTTTGACGTAATCCTTCTCAGCTTGAACATATTTCTCAGTCATCTACATCACCTGCCACCTCCAGGTATTTGAGTTTGTTTTGAATAAAGAAAAAAGCACCCCGAAGGATGCTATATTTACCACGATTACAAGCCACTAACTGCAGAGGCTCTTGCAGGTTTTGCAAAGCTTATTCTTGTCACAAGGTTCATGTTGATTGCAGTCTCTGCTTTACTATCAATGTACCAACCAGAATGACTGGTTAACTTGTTAAGCAATTGTTCTGAAGATTCCCCTTCTATTTCTAAAGTTTTAGAATTCTCATGATCGAAGCTAAATCTTACTTTGAATTTTTTCATCTATTACACCCCCCCTTTACACCATATTCGACAAAAGGAGATATTTTCCTGTAAATAATTCACTTGAATATGTATCATCGAACAAATATAGAGGAAGCAGCTTATTACCGCCTCCCCGTCCTGCCTTCAAGTTTAGCAAGCAGATTTATGTTTTAGCAATTTCGTATCATTTGTCCCGATTGTCCCATTTGGAACATATTCACTCATTTTCTTAACAATTGAATCTTTAATACGTCCAATGTGGGTATGAGACAAACCCATATGCATAGCAATCCATCGATAACTTTTCCCTTCAAGCAGCCAATAGAGAACCTCCACTTCTCTATCATCTGTAATAAGATGCATCCGATCCTGAATAACAGAAATCTTTGCCTCGTACTTATGAATAACTGAATGTCTTCTCTCTCTGCGTACACACTCTCTATAAACAGGATCACTTGTGGAGCCTTTAGCTTTCGGCATCCCAGCCTCATCTCCATATTGAGCTGTGAGCTCTTCCCCTGCATCTTTCATTGAGTCCCTGAGTATCTTTATAGAGTTCATCATCCAATGGTAATCCTTAAGAATGGATTCAATTTGTTTGCTGGCAGCTTCTTTCATTAAAAACACTCCTTTGGATATAATAAAAATGGACACCAAACAACGCTTAATTCGCCATTCAGTGCCCCTGGTTGTTCCAGTAGACTTATTTTGTTTTTTTATGAATTTTTTATTGAGCAATTAAAAATAATAAATCTAATAAATACAAAGGAGATGAACAGCTATGACATACCACAAAATGATTCGAAGTGTCCTCGGTGTTGATGTCCGTGCTCGCAATTCAAAATATGGTAGTGAAAATTATGCTTACAACCCTTTTCAAAATCCAATAATACATAAACAAATTAATGGGGAAGAAATAGTCCCCATCAATCTATCCAAGTTATGGAATAAATGATCATATCTTATTTGAGTAGTTTAATTCATAATGAGAAGGCTTCCCTGATTACCAGGATATAACTTGCTTACCGAACTCTCTCGGCGGGGTATCGACTATCGATTTCAGTTGTCATTTTTTCTATATTGGTTTTCACCAGGAATCCCTCCCAAGTGCTAAAATTATATTAGGTCGGCCGGGAGAAATCCTGGCTTTTTCTTATTACTAATTTTTGTCTTTTATAGACAAGTTTTGTCGAAATCATTCAATATTTTCCCTTTATCTGAAATAATAGTTCCTGTAATTTTATCATTTAAAGGAGCAAATTAATGTGTAATTTCTGCCGAGAGCTTAGAAAAAAGATTAAATTGTATAGAAAAGTGCTTATTGAAACCGGATTAAGGAAAGGGTTAGATGACCCTGAAACTATAAGAAACAGTCAATCTCTTGATAAATTAATTTTCAAGTATCAATCAAAATGCAGATAACATTTTAAATTTCAAATAAGAGTCGAGATACATATTCTCTGTTTCAATTTTTATAAAAACACTGAATTAATATTTAAAATCCAAATGGCCATTCACAAACATATGCTAATATCCTAATAAAATTTTAAAATGGACTAATATGAATTCCTTCATTTTCTCGCCAATCTGCGTAGAGTATACGTTTAACATTATCATAGCCATTGGTAGTTAATTGATTATCTAACCACTGTTGATCAAATCCGAGTTCATGTAAATTATCCCTTAATACTTCCCCATCTATAATTAACGCTGTTGGGAGGTATACTGGACTTTCTAGAAGACTGAGGTCTTGCTTGTCTGGTTTTTGATACTTCGATTGTAATAATATACTTATTTGCCCATTAGCTTCCAATATACCGTATTTGACTTCGCGAACAGAAAAAACCTGATTTTGTCGAAGTATACTTAATACTTGATTTACATCCAATTTGTTCTTTTTAAGTAACTTTCTATCCATTACACCATCCCGAATAATGATGTTAGGATCCCCCAATAAGAGAGAACGTGTCGATTTATTTTTTAGAGTCAAGAACTCTATCCCCAACATGAGAAGCGTCCACAATCCGATGGCATATAAAAAGTGAAAAATCCCTACCTTATTTTCATAAATGGTATTTCCTAAAAAATCTCCAAGCACTAATACAAAAACTAAGTGAAACGGGGTTAACTGAGAGATTGATGTTCTACCGGTTATGATAATGATAAAAAATAAGGTGACAAAACCTACTATGACTTTGATTGTCAGTAAACCAAAAAAAACTTCACCCAAAGTTTATTCCTCCATTTTATATTTCACTCGATTTCAAAAATCCTCATGTTTTAAAATATTTATATTACAACATGTAAGCTAAATTAAAATCAGAAAGATAAAAAATACCGGTTTTATCAACTTATAATAATGGAGAAAACAGGCGGGCACTCTGTTCAACAATCCGCTCGGTCAGGGGTCGTTCCAGCAAGTCTTCAATATTTAATGGAATAGAGTCAATTAGATCACGTTCGAACTGATCTGTGAGTTCCCTCGCCACATCTGCACTGTACAAGACTTGACATACCTCATAATTCAGTCGAAAACTTCTCATATCATAGTTTGCTGAGCCTACGGCAGCAATCTCCTCATCTATAGTCAACACCTTGGTATGAATCATTCCTTTGTCGTACTGGTAGATTTGTAAACCAGCTTCTAAAAGTTCCCCATAATAAGTACGACTTGCAAAACCCACGATTTTTTGATTATTGTGGCGAGGAACCAGCAATCTTACGCTCACACCTCGAGCTATTGCTGTCTTTAATGCCATAATAATATCTGTTTCCGGTACAAAATAGGGTGTTGTTATATCAATAGTCTTAGTCGCTTGTGTTATACATATAAAGTAAGTTTGACGAATAAATGGGGTAGGAATTCCAGGGTTTCCTTCCAACGTATGGATATACGCTTTTTGCAATGTCCTTGTTTTTGGCGATATGTCTATCTCATTATAATCTAGGGTGCTCAACTCTGATCCCAATTCGGCTAACCATCTGACATGATCTTCTCTGCCGATTGGATTGATTACATCAGACTTTGTTTTCGGGTTAGTATTTGATTTTATTTTTTCCGGCACTGCCATATTCCAATGAACATCAAAGACAGTCTGTAAATCGACCAATGCATCTCCTATGATTTGCAAGTGGGTATCCCGCCAGTAGCCAACGTCAGGCTTCAATCCTGTATATTCATATCCTACGTTCATGCATCCAGTAAAAGCTACTTTTTCGTCAATTGTGACAATTCTACAATGATCCCGATAATTCCAATAAGAAAAGATCCAAGGAAATCGTAAAGGAAATATTGTACGGCATTCTATCCCTGCTTTGACCATCTGTCGGATTTTTTCACGCGGAAATTTATAACTCCCCAAGCCATCTCTCATAAAACGAACCCGCACTCCATTTACTGCTTTTTCGATTAGCAGTTCTGTGATGCGATTACCAATTTGGTCATTCCTAAATATGAAATATTCCAGATCAATCGTTTTTTGGGCTTTTTGGAGGGATTCAATGAGTTGTTTATATTTTGCTATTCCATTGTCAAATACTTGGACTTGGCCCGTTCGTAGCCCATTCACAGTGAAGGGCCGTAAAGCATCGGCGATTACCGATGCTGAATCACCAAATGTATCAGGTAATTTATTCGATTCACTTTTAGAAGAGGTCAATCTTTTCCGATGAATAAACTTAGGATTTGATATGCTAAGATAAAGCAAGAAACCAATGATAGGAAAAAGAAGGACGATTATTATCCAATTCAAAGCCTTGGCAGGCCTACGTACATCCCGAATTGCTATGATTAAGATAAAAAACGTATTTATCAGGTATAGATAAAAAATCCATTCCAACTAAAAATCCTCCCTTGTTTTTCTCTTAACATTTACAAAAAATGCAGGGAGTATACTTTTAGAATTCGAAAGAATACCTAGTTTACTCTTTTGCTTCCTTGTCTTACTCTTCCAGCCACCTATTTATCTTGGCAACAAACAAATCTAATCCTTCCCTTTCATCAAGATGAAATGCTACACCAGAGAAATCAGGTCCCTGATAATGACAAACGCCCTTGTATTTTTCATGATGACGGATCAGCAGCCGTTCCATCCCTCTGTAAAACTCCAACTCTTCGCCTTGTTTTAGTTCAGCTATCTGATCTTCAAGGGCAAAGGAGAATAAGTCTAATTGCTTCATTCCCTCACCACCAACGAAATTTATAATCCATAAGTCACGAAATTATCAATTTTTTGTCACATTTTGTCGTTTTCCACTATATTCACTGTGTTAATATACCTATAATGGCAAATTTTATGAAAGTAAAAGACGCAAAGCCACGGGTGTAAGGTAAAAGCTAAGGCAGCCGGGTTACCGAGATTTATCAATCTCGTAAATCTCTTATAACTCCTTTCTTAAATTTGCCTAATTTTCAAAAAGGGAGTTTGATATGATTAATAAAGTACTAATTGCTGATGATTCTATGTTTATGAGACAAATACTTAAAAGAACCTTGTCTGAAGGCAACTATCAAGTAATTGCTGAAGCCTCTGATGGTTGCGAAGCTATATCACTTTTCAAGAAGTCTTCCCCAGATATCGTATTACTAGACTTAACAATGTCATGTAAAGATGGAATGGCTGTTTTAAAAGAGATCAAGAATCTTGATCCAAATGCAAAAGTTGTTATATGCTCCGCAATGGGACAATCTAAATTAATCGTGGAAGCTTTAAATTATGGTGCTAAAGATTTTATTGTAAAACCGTACTTTAATGAATTAATCCCCGCATTAAATAAGCTTGTCAGCTAAACAACCTCTTTATAGGGGTCTTTTTTTTGAGGAAACTTAGCAGCAAGCTCAGCTTCGCTGCTTTTAAAATCATATGGCGTTGTGTTTTTCCGAGTAGCATTTCACGCATGGACCCTCAATGTAGAAATAATTTGGCTTTCCACAAATCTTGCAAGTCTTTGAGTAAGTATTCCAGCGTGTATTGCAGTCCCTGCATTCAAGTAATAAGAGGTTTTTTCGATGTCCTATCACTGTCCCCTTGGCCAGACATTTTGGACAGCGAGTAACTAATTTAACATTTGTGATAGTCATTTTTCATATCTCCCTTCAAAACCAGTTATTTTGTGTAGCCTCTGTATTAATCTCCCGAAAAGATGCCAGTACAAGCTCATATTTCAGTTCCTCGTAATCACAATCGTGGATTCTCTTTCCTGACTGAGCCTTATAAATATTAAGTTCTGACAATCTCTTGATGAGGATATTCCTTTTCTGTTGCATAACGGATTCATATAGGATCCCCATGGTTTCAACTCCCTGATCTTAATATTTTTAGCTTTTCATTTAGTTCTGCCTTTTTACGGGCCAGCTCATCTTGATTGCTAGGCACTTCCCGCTCTTGCATTTTCCTCAGCATTTCATCAAGTTCAGCCTTATCGGCAGCAATTTGGTCAGGTGATTTTTCCTTTATCGGTTGTTTTGGTTGCTCATTTTCATAAAACCAATCTGGCAGCATTTCCGTACGTATTGGCTTGGATCGCATACCCTTAGGTTTATAAGAATTATTGCTTTTAAAAGGCTTAACGTTTTTAGCTGCTTCTTTTGCCTGTTCTCTTGCTACTAAGGCCTCATAATGATCCATGATGTATTTTTCACAGTAACCGAAGGCTTTAATGGCTCCATTTGGCTGACGTTCTTTATATTCAGCAAAACACTGTTCAAGCAATTTGATTGTTTGTGGCAACGGCATACCACGGGCGACAATCCGGGCGATTGCTTCATAATCTTTTGTTGTTGGGTAAACAGAACGTCCTTCTTGTATCGTTCGTAACTCTATGAATCTTTCAGCAATAATATCTACTGGGTCATTTTCTTTAGTAATAGTAATAGTAGTATTATTTATCTTTGTAATATCTTTATTAGAGTGGACACTTTTGTCCACATGACTGGACATTTCTGTCCACTCTGGACTGGACGTTTTTGTCCGGTCTCCATCAGACTGGACGTTTTTGTCCACTCTCTCTTTGCTGTATTTTTTAGAGTTTTTAACAGTTATAATATATCCATAAGGTGCTCTGGTGATCTTTATGTAACCATGTGTTTCTAGGTCATCCAGCCACCTTTGAACAGTTCTTTCGCTAACTCCAAAAGGTTTTGCCAACTCTGAGCGTTTCAATGGCTTATTTCCTAACACGATGCCCCAGGTTACTCCATCTCGTTCAATCTCTTTTGTAGTGGAACTGACGCACCAGAGAAAAAGCCACAATGCTGATCCAATTTTTTTGTAATGTTTCGGCTCTAATAATCCTGAATAGGTTGGAAATGGATAACTTTCGGGCACCGTATCACCTACTTCCTATGGACATTTTTATGACATGGCACGCATATCAGATTCCCCGATAGTTTCACATTTGAATATAAAATACTTTGAAAATACATCTCCATTTGGAATACGAATGGTCTTAACAAACATGTGATTCACTCCCTCTCACATACAGCAAATCCGTTTTTAACCCCTTTTACTTTGTAATCCGAATACCTCCGCATATACTCTAAAACAAGCATTTTCAATTGTTCTTTATCTCTAGCCTCCTCCCAGATCCATGCTGGAAGGAGGACATTTGTTTTGTTACTCTGCATCTTCAAAATCTATGTCCAATGATTCCTGGGCGGACATATTTTTGCTAGTTTTTTTCTTCTTTTGATCCGTATCAATAATTTCAGGCTCTTCATCTGATACATGCTCTTCCTTGCTTGGAGAGTCATACTGAATTGGCTCATCATACTCATTGGCCTCATCCGTAATATCTTTTACCTCACGCTCCTGCTCATCTTCTGAGAATGCTTTTTGCATATCGATGGACAAGATACCCCATTTGCCTAGCATATTTCTAAGAACCGTTTTCATAGCCATCGCATCGTAATCAGAGCGCCAAACATTATTAATGGATTTCTTGTCTTTTGCCTTGTTATGCTTAATCCTGTGCGCCTCGACCTCATCTCGGGTCCAATAGACCGTTTTTTCAAAGCCATTGACCAACTTAAAGTAGCCACAGTAACCGATGACCTTGTCACTTTTCCTGACATCCAAATCAAGGTCAATTTCCTCCGTTAGACGATTCCACTTTAGGAGTTCTCCTTCATATACCGGTATTACATTTATGGCCTTGTACTGGCCGCTTCTTAATGCCAGTTGAATGTATCCTTTGTATCCCAGTTGGAACTGCGCTGCCTTATACCCCTTTTTAGAATCATAAAAAGCAACAATCCAGGCGTAGCCTAAGTTTTTATCAACTGGTAAATCGAGAGATGCAGCAACCATTGCACTGGACACTATGGACATAGGCTCAGCTTCTCTTAGGCCAGGATCTCCGTTATACAAATTAAGAACGGAAGCCATAAATTGCGGAGCTTTATTGGCCAATACCTGCTCAAATTTCTTTTGCATTGTTGGCGTATTTAGTAGACTTTTAAGTCCAAGTGACTGAGCTGATACTTGCTTTGCTGCTGTCTCCTGTCTATTAGCTAATTGATTTTTCAATTCTGTATTGGTCGCCATCAATTAATCTCCTTTACAGCAAATTTTCGGAAAGAGGATTCTTTCAAAACTTTTTTGTAAATGTCTGGAAACCTCTCTTTCAGGGCTTTCGAATCCACACTTTTTCTATTCTGATTTTTCCAAGTGACAATAAATTGGTCAGTAATTCCTGTTTCAGCATCCTTCAATACTTCTTTTAATTTGTTTTCAATTTCCGTTTTTGCTGTTTTAATCAGCTTTTCATCGGATTTCACTTTCTCATATTGAACCAGCAAATCTTTATAGTCAGATGGAAGGACAATTTCTTTATCCTTCTCAGCACGATCGTACTTCTCTTTCAAATACTTCTCAGCTGCGCTGGATCCGTCTAGCTCTGGAGCATGCCCTTGCAGTACGTGATATTCCCAAAAGTGCTTTTCAGCATTGAAAATCATATCGATAAGGTCCTGGTCTCGCTCTACTTCCTTCCAGATGAACTTGTTCCCGCCAAGAAGAACAGCGATATAACCTTTTTCCTTGTCAGTCACTCCTAGATAATGCTGGAGCTGCACAAGATAGCTTGCCGGAATTTCTTCGCCTTCCCACTCTTTAGCAAGAAACGCACTGGCTGTCTTACTTTCCAAAACAGCTGATTCACCAACAACTAAACGGTCAACGTTTGCTTTTATAAATGGATACTTGGGATGGCTGTACATGAAATTTGTTCGGCGTACCTTTTTACCTGTACGCTTTTCAAACTCCTTGGCAACCACATTTTCCATTTGATTTCCCCAGTAAATTGCTTCATTATCAGTTTCCTGTGGTTCGACCTGTCCTGTCTTTTCTAGCCAAAGTTCAAAAGGTGTACGAAAATTATTAACTCCCAGTATGATTCCAGCATCACTTCCGCCGATTCCTTTAGCCCTTTCTTGCAGCCATTCATAACGGCTCATTGCTTTTGTACATACTGCATTAATGGCCACTATTGAGTCCTCCCTTTACCGCCAGGGGCCTATATGCTACAATGACGGTACTATAATTGTTTTTCGATTTTCATCGAACCCGGACACCTGCCTCCCAACAGGTGTCTTTTTATGCTGTTTTAAATTCAAATCCCATGACTTCTGTTAAATACCGCTCCAAGTTATCCCTCAAAATGATTTCACCGTCATATTCAACAATGTCATCACCAAAAAGAATTTCATGTCCAAAATAATCTAGCCCCACGTGTTCAGGCTGTTCAACCATATTCGGGTATCCAAACCTCTCTATTTGGTCAATCATAGGATGATTCATTTTTATCCTCCTCTCTATGTATTAGGTGCTTTATTCACACCGCGATAAGCCGAAACGTAGATGATGGGGGAATGGTAGATATTCGTTCCGACTTATCGCGGCAGGAACAAAGGTTCTTGCCGCCCTATTCTATGGATGTTAGAATAGAAGTATCGACGATTAAGTGGCAGTGAGCTGTGGTGAGCTTACTGCTTTTCTTTTTGATTTGAAGTAAAATCTCCAATTAAAATTCCCATGATGAAAATAAAATAGGTTCCGAAAATCATAGCTAGGACATAACCCAAGTCCACTTATGAACCCTCCTTTGGAGTACTGATCCTAACAGCCCAATCAATCTTGACTCCTTGCCTCTTCAATTTTTTAATTAATTGTTCCAGCTTCTCTTTTCTGGTCAGAACCATTGGATTATTCCTCCTATCAACGGCATTAACTGCTGTATTATCATCACTGGGTCTACCCCTGTCACAATGGCACATGCCACATCTTTAGCTGAGGTAACATCTGCCCACTTAATTAAAGTAGCGACATCCAGTGTTTTTTTATCTGTTTCAAATTTTGAAATACAACTCCGTGAACGATGAAGCTTCTCTGCGATTTCCTCCTGGGTAAGACCAGCTCGCTCCCGGCATGCTTTCAATACTGCGCCGAAAGTCAATCCTTTCTCCCTCCCTTCTATGTTCCAATTTGGAAACGTTCCAGTATGGAACCGACAAATTAATAGATTGCTATTAAAATTAATAGATGAAAGGAAGTGCACCGAATTCTTTTGAGCCTGGCAGCTTCGTTCGGTGCCTTCGCTCATGAAACTTTTCTAGGAAACCAGTTTTCTATGTAGCTGAGGGCTGATTGAAGCTCTTTTCTCTTAATGTCTTTGTAGCTTGCTACACCAAAACGGTCCTTTAATTCTCGATGTAGTTCCCTAAATAGCTTTGAACGGAACTCTGGATTACTTTCCAGCTCATAAACCTTTTGAGCGATTCCTTTCTGCACACGTCGTTGTTCGCCACTGGATAGAGTGATATGCTCTTCGACTTTATGATCAATCTCATAGACTAGCTTTCTGATTTTATGTTGTTCAGCTTTAATGGTTTGAGTATCCTCCATAAGATCTGCAGTTGTTCTCAGCACCGTTACCAGAGCCTGATCTTTTGATAGAGGAACCATGTCTTCTTTAATCGTGTAGTATTCATCGACCAGCCTTTCATATGCATCCCATGCTTGCTCAGTATTTAGTGATTTAGCGTGAAGCCAAGCTCCTTTTTCAGTCCAAAGATAGAGAATAGAAGTAAATTTAAGGCTGTCGTCAAATTGACGTGACCCTTTGAATTCCCGTAATTCTTCTCCGGATAAGGCAAAATAATGTTTGCCTTGAACATACCGATCAGCATTTCTTTGAAAGTTCCGGTTAATAATTTTTGCTTCTGTTCCAAAAGCTGCTGCAAGCTGAGTGGTTGTTAATACTCGCTTACCTCTTTGGCAAATAGGCTGCAATTGATTCATTTACATAGCCTCCAGACTTTTTTGTTCTTGGTCACGCATCCAGGCATTGATCGTTTCCAGAGAAAAGAAAATTCTTCGCCTAACCCTGAAATGTGGGATTTGTTTTTCACGGACCATCGTATAAATTGTGTCAGGATGGACACCAATATAATCAGCCACTTCCTGAGCTGTAAGAGTTTTTCGCTGCACTTTGAAATGGTCGTGGGCTATTAGCTTTTTGAGATCCATATTTTGCACCTCCTAAGGGTTTCAGATTTTATTTAGTCTAAGCAAGATTTCGCTCACGCAACTTTTTGTTGGGTTTTACTTCAAAAAAAATATCATACGGGTTAGCTTCGAAGAGCTCAGATATTGCAAGAGCTATGCTTAATTTTGGGGTACGTACTCCTTGTTCAATCATTCCATAATAACTTTCACTTATTTCGACATTATGGAACCTTTGTAATAAATCAACAACATCTTTTTGAAGAAGACCCTTTTCCTTTCTTAAAGAAATTAGGATATCTCTACGATTGCTTTTCATTTTGCACCTCCCAACATTTTGTTGTCTTTATTTTACCCAACAAAATGTTGTACGTCAATAATAAAACACAATATTTTGTTGTTGTTTTATTCAATTTGTTTAATTACCCAACTACAGGTTGTATAATTAAAGAGTAATTATTCCAGAAAGTTATAGAAACGAGGGTATTTATGTCACTACTCGCTGAGAGATTAAGGGAATTAAGAAAAAAGAACAAAATGACACAAAAGGATGTTGCTACCTTTCTTGGGATTAGCGAAAGTGGCTATGGATATTATGAGCAAGGACGAAACGAACCTTCATTAGAAACATTAAGAAAGCTAGCTTCTAAATACGGAGTGTCTGTGTCTTATATAACTGGTGAGGTAAGTGATAAACAAAATTCACAAAAGCCTTCCACAAAAGACGAAAAAGATATTGCAAAAAGAATGGAGAAAATTCGTCAAGACCTTTCTGAAGACGATGGCTATATGTTAATGGGGGAACCAATTAGCGAGGAAGCAAAGGAATCAATCATGGATGCCATGGAATATGCAATTAGACAAGCCACCAGGATTAACAAAAAATATATTCCTAAGAAATATCGTGATAAACAGGACTGATTAGATGAAGGATTTTATTGTTGCTGAAGTTCAAAGATTAATTAAGAAATTCAAGACAAGAGATCCTTTTCTAATCGCTGAGAAACTTGGTGTCCATGTTGTACCATGGGATTTTACGGATGAAGTCCAGGGAATGTACAAATATGAGAGAAAAAATAAATTTATTTTCATAAATAACAACTTGGGCAAAGTCCGTAATTTTGTCATGGGACATGAATTAGGTCACTCGGTTCTTCACCCCAAACATAATGCTTCATTCCTAAAAAAGAATACTTTCTTTCCAGAAAGCAAATACGAAAGGCAAGCAAGTCAATTCGCTGTAGAGTTGTTACTTCCAGACGAAAGTCTAAGTGAATATGAAGATTCACATCTTTCAATCTATGAAATTGCTGAAATATATGGTGTGCCAAGAGAACTTGCTCACTTAAAAAAATTTAAAAAATAGATAGTTTTTTCAATAAAACCAAACCATGTGACACGTAGATTTGCGTGTTTTTATATTGAGTATTAATGGGTAATTAATCCATAAATACATAAATTTATTAAAAAGGAGATTGGGTAAGATGAAGTACAAGTTTTTACTAGTTATCTCTGTTCTATCTCTAAGCTTTATCTTAGGGGCATGTTCAGGTACAGAGGAAACTAAAGAGCCGGTAAACAAGCCTACTGATGAAGTTAATGAAAAAGCAGAAGAACCGAGTGACACCGAAAAACAAATATCCGAGCAACAACAGAAAACTATTGACTCTCTCAATAACTTCCCAGAGTTCATAAATAATTATAAAGAACTCGGTGAAGAAAAAACGCCTACATGGGATAATTACCTATACGGTCAAGAAGTAACCTGGTCTGGCACTATAATGGAAATAGGTTCTTCACAAATTTGGATATTAGGTGCAGGAGATTACACCGGTCAAACGTGGGATGATGTTAATTCATCAGGTAATGAAGCTTACAATGTTTTTGTTGCAGATTTTACAGGTAATCTTCTCACCGATTTAAAACCAGGTGATAGTGTTACAGTCAAAGGTACTTTAGAATCACGCGGAGACTATGATTTAAATTACCATTGGAAAATTTATAATTCTGAGATTCAATAATTAGCCCTTTTGGGCTTTTCTTTTCAACTTTAAACGAACATATATTTCATGGAATTCTTTTGGAAATTAAATAAAATTCCAGGAAGTTAGGGACAGCATGAACAGCATTTATATTTAACCTAATTACTCCTGTTAATATAAAAATATTAACAAAATGGGGGATTATTAATGTTGTATGTACCAATTTTAAGATGTAAAGCAGGAGAAAAGGATGCATTAATTCAATTAAAGGATGATGTAAAAGACAAAATTGTTCCTTTATTTGAAGTTGCACCGGATACTATTTCTAAGTTCTCAGATATAACAAGGGCTTGGAAAAGTAGGAAGTTCTACTTTGACTTGCATGCTGCTCTAGAAATCGATAATGAAAAATACTTCGAGCTCATTGATAAATGCATTATGGATGATGTATTGAGTGATATGATTCCAGCGGTACATGTTTCTGACAATTCGGAAAAAATTGCAAAGGTTAAAGAAGTATCTGCTAACGGAATTGCGATTAGAGTTACAACTAATGAGCTTTCCGATCCAGACTTTGATTTTTCTTTCTCTGACATGTTGAGAGAGAACGAACTTTCAAATTGTGATCTTATACTTGACGCACAGTTTATTAATAATGACACTTTGAATACACAGATTTTTGTGTTAAAAAGTACTCTTTCAACTATTCCTAACCTTGCCTCATTCAGGCGAATTATCATTGCAAGTGGATCGATCCCTGATACTCTTAATGTTCCTAAAGAGGAACTAGTATCCATTCAAAGATTTGAAAAGCTATTATTCGAAAATATCCGAAAAGCTCTAATGCCAAAAGGCATTGAACCGATTTTTTCTGATTACACAATTTCACATTACTCCTACTTCGAATTTATTCCTGGAATGCAGATGTCCTTTAAGATCCGCTATGCAGCGGAAAATGAATACTTCATCTATAAAGGTCTGACTCTTAAAAAGGGAGGGTTGAAAATTGATAAAGTGCTAGAAGGATGTAAAGCAATAATTGAAAAGTCCGGACATTTTAAGGGTCCAGACTTTTCATGGGGAGACACTGAGATTTATGATAGATACTCAGGGGAAACAACTGGACCTGGTAATCTTCAAAGCTGGGTTTCAATAGATGAGAATCACCATATTACTCTCATGGTAAATCTTCTCTCCAACCGGTCCTAGTTTTTAGGGTCTCTCTCGTATAATCCTTCAATAGTTTAAATGCAATGTTTTCAATTGCCATCTCTTTGAGACCTGTTCTGTCTTTTTTTGAATAACCTCTTACCTTATTTTCTTTAAGGTAAGACCTTAACTCAACATTCCAGAGCAGGTCTAAGAGATTGTACAATGAGATCTTTTTATTCATTTTGGTTGATCGAATTTTCTTAATTGAAATTGTACCAAACCTATTTACATATGCTACTTGTATACCCCAATGTGAAGGGATATAGTCAGCAATTCGATCTTCGAATTTTTGACCCACAACAATTGTATTTTTATCAAACGTTTTATCATAGCACTCTATTTGATTTATTAATCTTTCCAGGCTATCATGGTCACTCTTTATTTCAAAACCATGAAAAACTCCGTTTGCTAATGCAATATCAGCACGGGCCAATCCGTCGCAAATAACTAGTTCTTCAATTATCCTGTAGTGTTTGCCGCGGTTTTCTTTATGAATTTTTTCAATTAATTTCGCCCTGATATCAAAATCAGTAAGCATATTACTTCACTCCATTTTATTCGTTCAATTAAATATTACCATTAGGAAATATTTTTTAGAACAGAGAATTAAATATCCACCTAAAAAGTTGCCTGTTGAACTAGGCATTTTTATTTCAACACCGAACAGAACATATATTCCCTTATCGAAATTCTTGATAAAATTAATAAGGAGGAAAAAATAATGGCAAGCGTTCAAAAACGAGGAGCAAACTCTTTTATGCTTGTTGTAGAGGTCGGTTATGATTCAAAAGGCAAAAGAAAGAAGAAAACCAAAACTATACGAATTAAGGATCAGTCTTTACTAAAAACAAGAAAGAAATTAAATGACTACCTGCAGTCAGAGTTAGTTAAGTTCCAAATGGAAATTGAGTCAGGTGCGTACATTACTCCAGAAAAAATGATTCTTGCAGAGTTCGTAAAAGACTGGCAGAAAAAATATGCTGAAAAAGGCGGGCTAAGTGAACAAACATTAGATGTTTACCTTACTCACTTTAAAAACCACATCCTCCCTGCTCTTGGCCATTTGCGACTAGACCAGATAAAGCCGATTCATATTGTTAACTTTTTATCTCAATTAAAAAAAGTAGACGGCAGCCCCATGGCTGTCTCCACTGCGCAATATGTATATCGTGTCCTTAGAAACATTCTTCAGCGAGCTGCAGATTGGAAGATTATAAAAAGTAACCCTGCTGCAGATGTCTCAAAACCCAGCCAACGAGGAATTTTAGAGAAAGAAATAAACGTATATGATGAAAATGAAGTAGCCATATTGTTTGATGCTGTTCAGGAAGAACCGGTACATTGGCGTGTATTTACTTCTCTTGCTCTTGCTGCTGGATTAAGACGTGGTGAATTATTAGGGCTGGAATGGTCTCATATTGACTTGGAAAAAGGTATTGTTCAAATCAAACAGATTATAACACGTGGTACCGGCGGAAGACCCATTTTAAAAGGTCCAAAATCAAGGAATTCAAAACGGGTTATTTCTTTGCCGCGTATGATGGTAGAGGAGCTAAAAAGATACCATATACACTGGAGAAAAGAAAAAATGCGGATGAGAGATTTGTGGATTGAGCATGAGCATGAATTTGTCTTTTGCAATGAAAACGGAAAACACTATTACCCCACCACGCCTACTACCTGGTGGAAACGATTTACCGACCGGGCTGGAGTCCGATTTATCAGGTTACATGATCTAAGACACACTTCAGCAACCCTACTAATAAATCAGGGTGTTCATGCAAAAATTATTTCAGAGAGACTGGGTCATTCAAATATCCGTATAACCATGGATACATATGGACATGCTTTACAAACTGCAGATCAGGAAGCAGCTAACAAATTAGACTCACTTTTTACACGGCAAAAAAATAGCATTTAAAAATTTCGTCAACAATTCGTCAACAATTGGGGTTTACTCTATATTTTTAAGAATATAGAAAAAGCCTAGAACCGTTGAGGCTCTAGGCTTTTAACTGATGATTCCGACTGGGTTCGAACCAGCGACCTCTACCCTGTCAAGGTAGCGCTCTCCCAGCTGAGCTACGGAATCCTATTTTGTTTTCCCCTAGTGAGGACAATATAAAATATAAACTTTTTTCACATAAAAGTCAATACCGATATTCATTTCATTAATAGAAGATTAATAGTTTGAAAATAGATTACATTCACATTACATTTTTTTGATTTAAGTCTGTAATGTATCTTTTTAAGAAAATATGCTTTATAATGCCCTCTATATGATTCTTTTGTTAGATGAATCAAATATTTCAGGGTTACGGAAGGAGAAAATTTAATGAAAAAACTAATGTATCCCTTTTTACTAGTATTACTTTCTGCAGTGTTAGCAGCTTGCGGTGCAGATGAAGAAGGCAAGAGCGCAGAAAAAGATGATAAGGCCAAAACGGCTGAAACGGCTGAAACCGATCAGCAGGATCAGCAAAAGCAAATGGAAGAAATGCAAAAGAAAATGGAAGAACAAAAGCTTGAGGAAGATAAAACAGTTGCAATTGTAAATGACCAGGAAATTCTTGGCCGGGAGTATAATAGCGTTCTTACATCATCCCAAATGATGTTTCAGCAAATGGGACAAGATCCTACTACTAAAGAAGCTGCAGAGCAAATCAAGGAGCAAACGCTTGATAGCTTAGTTGGCCAGACTCTTCTTCTCCAGGAAGCGGACAAAAAAGGCTATAAAGCTTCTGATGAAGAAGTAAAAAAGCAGCTTGAAGAAACAAAAGGACAATTTAAAGACGATAAAGAATTCGAAACAGCCATGAAGCAGGCTGGTCTTAATCCAGACTCCTTAGAGAAAGAAATTGCCAACAACATTAAATACACAAAGTATATCGATAGCGAAATTAAGCCTGAAGAGGTTACAGACGCCGAGATCCAGAAGTTTTATGATGAGTATGCAAGCCAGGGTGGCGCTGAAGGCCAAGAGCCCCCTAAACTGGAAGAAGTAAAGCCACAGATCAAGCAGCAGCTTGAACAGCAAAAACAGCAAGAAATACTGGTTAAGCATGTTGAAGAATTAAAGAAAAGCGCCAAAATCGATATCAAGGTCTAAGCCTCGAGCAGCTTCCCTTTTTGGGTGGCTGTTCTTTTTATATGATAAAATTACCTTCCTCTTTTCATCTTCCTCCCCTTGAGAAATTATTTAAATACGGTAATATGTATTGGGGAGGCTACATCATGATAAAACATATAACAATCATTCAAATCATTGCAGGTTATTTAATACTCACTTTGGGTGTCTCATTAATTATTTTATCCGGTCTTGGTGCAGGTGCTTGGGATACCGTCTATGTTGGACTTTTTAAAAAGTTCGGTCTGACAATCGGAACATGGTCATTTCTGGTTACTACTTCCCTAATATTTTTCAACGCACTGCTCTCCTGGGAAAAGCCACAATTCAAATCCTTTATAGGTACTTTATTAGCAAGTCTTGGAATCGATCTTTGGCTGGAACTTGTATTTAACAGCACTGATATTACACTTTTTCCTGTTCAAATCCTCTCCTTCTTTTCAGGTGTTTTATTACTTGGATTTGGCGTTTCCATTTATATCCGCCCAAAATTATTTAGCGGACCCATTGATGGTTTAATGATTGCAACAGCTAAAAGGTTGAATATTAGCATTAAAAACGCCCGTATCCTAAATGAATCCTTGGCTTTGGCTTTTGGTTTCCTGTTAGGCGGTCCGGTAGGATTAGGTACTTTATTCGTCGCCATCTTTTTAGGCTACACAATCCAATATGGCACAGTGTTCCTAAACCTCTTGAAAGATAAAGGACTAAAAATTATTTAAAAGGCGTGCGAATGCACCGAGGAGCGTCGGACCGCCCGCGGAAAGCGAGCCCTTGGAGTGGAAATTAACAGGCCAATTTTATAGAGCTATTGTCTTGGAAAGAAGAGGGTGCCCAAAAGCTATACTTTTGGGACACCCTCTTTTTTATGCGAACATATTTTCTGTTAACGCTTGAAAAAGAACATTCGTTCGTATATAATGTAAATATAAGTAAGGAGGGATTTATATGAAAGGAATTCTTTATCGAGCAATGGAAGAGAGAAAGCCTGTGGAAATCATCTATCTCTCCAAACGTAATTCATTTACACAAAGAAAAATTTTAATTAAAGAACTGCGCGGGAGCACTATTTTGGCTTACTGCTTATATAGAAAGCAAATGCGCATTTTTAATTTAAATCATATTATGTCCATTCTGCCAGATAAGAAAACACGCCAAATCAGCTAATTCAATACTTCAAATAACAAAAGCTTGTATTTCTCATACGAAATACGGCTTTTTATTATGCCTTCCTGCCTTCACTGCATTTCTGTCCTGCACTGATTAACTGCCACTTAAGAGGGTATATATTCCTGAAAAGGGCTTTGTCCTGTGAATTACATTTAGAAGAGAAGAAAGGAAGGTTTTATGAAAAAAAATTCATTTTTAATGGCTTTGTTTGCCGGAAGCCTGGTATTGGCGGGCTGTAATCAAAGTGAAGAAAATGTTGTTGAGGAGGAAGACAAAAATAATCCTTCATTAGAGGAACAGCGAGCGGAGACAGAGGAAGCTCCCGAAGATCAATCAAAGATTACTGAAGAAGTTGGGTTAGGCGACACACACGAACAGTTTGTTGAAGAATATGGAGAAAATCAAAACAACAAGGAAATTGCCCGCTTTAATGGCGATACAATGCTTGTAGAGTTTGAAACCCATCGTGCTGTTAACATTGAATTGCAATTTGAAGATATGGAAAAGGAAATGAGCAACGATGAGATCCTTTCTTATATCGAAAAACGCATTCCGAGAGATTCAGAAGAAGTTGACAGAAATACTGATCATCAAAATGAGCAGCGTGAAATTATTGAATATAAAAGCGAACTATTAAAGGAAGCAGTTAGCGATGAACTATATGAAGGCGATGAACCCGGAACTTTCACTGTTGTACTAAATAGCAATGAAGAAGGTTATATCAACGCAAGCCTATCCATCGGCCAAAGCGATCAGGAAGCATAAAAGGAGAAAACCCAAAACAATCTGGCAAACAAAAAGGAAGGATCTCAGAGGAGACCCTTCCTTTTTTCGTTAAGCCGTTTGGGGCTTTGCTTTATCATCTCGTTTGAAGACAACCTGCAATACAATTAGCAAGATAAAAATTCCAAGTCCGATTATATCAGAAATACCTTCAGGATAAATCAGCATCAGTCCGCCAGCAATTCCCAATATTCTTTCCAGGGGATTTAATTTGCGCAGCCAGTAGCCAATTACCCCAGCACCAATCGCCATCATACCGGCCAAAGCAGTGAATACTACCCAAATTAAGTAATACCAGGTGGTATTAATCATCAAAAGCTCTGGAGAAAGAACAAACATATACGGAATGATGAATGCCCCAATTGCAAGCTTGGAGGCATTTACGCCGGTCTTAATCGGATCTCCTCCTGAAACCCCAGCAGCAGCAAATGCAGCAAGTGCCACTGGTGGGGTAATATCTGCCACAATACCAAAGTAAAATACGAATAAATGGGCAGACAAATCAGGTACACCCAGCAGTATAATGGCCGGAGCAGCAATGGTAGATGTAATAACATAGTTTGCAGTCGTCGGCGACCCCATTCCCAGGATGATGGCTGCAACCATTGTCAGCATCAAGGTTGGAATTAGCAAACCGCCAGAAAGGTCAAGCAGGCCATTAGCCATTTTTAATCCAAGACCAGTCTTAACAACTACACCTACGATTATACCAGCTGCAGCCGTAGCAGCTGCAACGCCCAAAGCTGTACGTGCACCATCAACCAATGCATCTATTGCATCCCGGAAGTTGATTCTGGTATCCTTCCGTATCATACTCACTGCAATTGTAATAACAATAGACCAAAGAGCCGCACGGATTACACTCATTCCGCTCATAAGTAAAACGATAACTGCCAGAATAGGCAGAAGCAAATAGATCTTTTTAAGTACTTCTTTCCGATTTGGCATTTCGTCATCATTCAGCCCTCTAAGGCCTACTCTTTTAGCTTCAAAATCAGTCATGATCCAAACGCCGGCAAAATAAAGAAGAGCTGGAATTGCTGCAGCTTTGGCAATATCCCAATAGGTAATGCCTCCGCCAATGAACTCGACCATAAGGAATGCGGCAGCACCCATGATTGGAGGCATGATTTGCCCCCCTGTCGAAGCAGTCGCTTCAACCGCACCTGCGAACTCCTTCTTATAGCCAAGTTTTTTCATCATTGGGATGGTAAATGAGCCCGAAGTTACAACGTTTGCAACAGAACTTCCACTGATTGTTCCCTGAAGGGCACTGGAAAAAATCGCAACCTTTGCAGGACCTCCTGTTCTCTTCCCTGCAATGGAAACGGCCAAATCATTAAAGTATTGCCCAACACCTGTTTTCACCAGGAAAGATCCAAATAATAGGAATAGAAATATAAAGGTAGCTGATACGCCTAATGGAGTACCAAGAATCCCTTCAGTCGTAAAGAACATCGTTTGAACAAGTCTTTCCAAATCCAATCCGCGATGTGCCAAGAATGCAGGCATATAAGGGCCATACATGGCATATGCCAGAAATATAACAGCAATAATAGTAATCGGCAATCCAACTGCACGCCTTGTTGCTTCAAGCACTAATAATACCGCAAGCAATCCTACATAAAAATCTATTTCTGTCAGTCGCCCAGCTCTCATAACAATTTCATCAATAAATAGAGGCCAATAGGATCCTACTACAATACCGAGAATTGCCAGTATTACATCATACCAGGCAACTTTATGTTTTCGCCCCCTGTCTTTTTTCCTTGCCGGAAATAACAGGAAGATCAGAGCCAATGCAAAACCTAAGTGGATCGAACGCTGCAGCTGGGCTGTAAGCATTCCGAAAACTCCAGTATATAAATGGAATAGCGAGAATGATAAAAGGCCAATAAAGACAATCCAGCCCATAATGCCTCTGAGTTTCCTTGTACCAGCCTCGGGATCATACTTTTCCAGCAGTTTCTGCTGTTCCTCCAGAGATAACGTTTCCCCTTTATTGTCCAAGGATATTCACTCCTTTCAAAGTCTCAATTAAGTTTAATTTTTTAGCTTTTATACGCACCCAGGTTCCTGGTTCTATATAGTCTGAAAGCGGATACTCTTTTCCTCCATTAATTACTGTATGATTTGCTCTAACCTCTCCTAGCCGGAGATCAAATGAAGGAAAAACCCGATTCATATTCTTAATATAATATTTGCCGTCCTTCTGTTCAAATATTTCTCCATTTGAAGCATTTTCAGGCATTCCAATCGCAAAATCCTCATACATAAGCTCGTATAGCTTAATATTGCCTTTTTCAGTTAAATTGTAGCTTTCAACAACATCTGAAAGGTGAATGGAATGAGTGTACTTTATTTTAAAAGATCCGTCCTCTTTAATTGGGAGATAAGCAAGCACTTCTCCTTTGTCCTGATATTCAAAAACAATTGCCTGCTTTATAGGAATGAAAAGCATAATTGCGATGGATGTGAGGCTGAGGAATGCCAGGATCAATTTTGCCTTCCCTGGCTTCTTAAATTTCATATAAAACCCCACCTAAAATAATAGTTATAATAACCAGTCTTTACATTTGATTGGAAAAACATTTTTTAAAGTTAATTGACCGGCGTAATAACCTTATTAGGTTTTACAGCCGGCCAAGTTTTTAAGCGTTTAAATTATGTTTTGTGCAGACTACTCAGCTTTTAAGCCTAATTCGTCAAAGTACTTTTTAGCACCAGGGTGCAGTTCGATTCCCGTGCCTTTAACAGCATTTTCTGCTTTGATCATTTTGCCTTTTGCGTGAGTTACTTTATCAAGATTTTCGAAGATAGCCTTTGTTACATCATACACAACTTCATCAGAAAGGTCGTTAGAAACAACAAGCATTGCCTGTACAGCTACTGTTGGAGCAGCTTCAGCAAGCTTGTAAGTTCCGGCTGGAACTTCATCCTGGACGTAATATGGATACTTTTCAATCAGTTCATCAATTTTGCCTTGTTCGATTGGAACAATGACAACATCCTCGGTTGCAGAAAGGCCTTCTACAGCACCAGTTGGAGTTCCTGCTGTAACGAAAGCGGCATCAATTGTGCCATCCTGAATTCCTGCAGTAGATTCATCAAAAGATAGGTCCTGTTTGTTGATATCCTCTAATGTGATCCCATGCACTTCAAGAATTTGCTCAGCGTTTGCAGCAGTACCTGAACCTGGAGCTCCAATTGAGACCTTTTTGCCTTTTAAGTCTTCAACTGATTTAATGCCTGACTTTGCAGTTGTAACAATCTGAATCGTTTCTGGATAGAGTGTGCCAATTGCACTTACGTTATCAACCGCTGCTCCTTCAAACATCAGCTTTCCTTCTTTAGCATATGAAGCAATATCTGTTTGAGAGAAAGCGATTTCTGCATTGCCATCTTTCAGTGTGTTCATGTTCTCTGCAGATGCACCTGATACTTCAGCATTTGTGTCTATTCCCGTAGCATCAGAAATAATCTCAGCGAACGATCCGCCTAGCGGATAGTATGTACCGCCTGTTCCACCAGTTACGATGCTCATAAATTTCGGCTTTTCAGCGCCATCGCCTTCGCCACCGCCGCCATTGCCTTCATCAGTCCCGCCACCGCATGCAGCAAGTACCATCGAAAGCGCTAACAGTAAAACTGTTGCGAGAAGAAAACTTTTCTTTTTCATTATACTTCCCCCTTTATAAAATTACAGTTTCTCGTACTATATACTATCTAAAGGATATCCTGATTGTCAAATGATACCTCCTTCTATTTATAATTCAGTATACGTCTTCCGTTAACCTCCGAAAGGTATGAGTATTTTATGCATGTAGCTGCTCATCTTTTAGAATTAGCTGGCATCTTTTTTAGCACTTTCACCCATATTATTACAGAATGCCTCCTTCAAGAATACTTGTAAAAAGCAAATCGTATATATATATGATAAAATCTTGATGAAAAGCCTTACATACATGCAAACGGAGGAATAGATAACATGGATTTTCCAAGAGGATCAATTAAGGATATTAAGATAGACAGCAAAGAGCTGGGAGAAGAGGTTAGCCTGCTCATTTATTTGCCGGCTTCCTATTCACCTTTATATAAATATACCGTTGCCATCACCCAGGATGGAAAAGATTATTTTCAGCTTGGAAGAGCTGGCCGTATCGCAGACGAACTTTTAGGCGAAAAAGAAATTGAAAACCTAATCATTGTCGGCGTTCCATATAAAGACGTTAAAGATAGATGGAACAAATATCATCCTGACGGAGACCAGAATAAAGCTTATATCCGCTTTCTTGCACATGAATTGGTACCATTCCTTGACCGTGAGTTTCCCACTTACCAAATGGGAATGGGCCGGGCGCTGATGGGGGACTCCCTTGCTGCTACGGTATCGTTAATGACAGCGATTCAATACCCCAATACATTCGGACGGTTAATTCTACAGTCTCCTTTTGTAAACGAATCAGTTATGGAGGCTGTGAAAGAATTCAACCAGCCACACCTTCTTAATATCTACCATGTCATTGGAAAAAAAGAAACAGCTGTAAAAACAACCGGAGGCTCGGAACAAGACTTCCTCACTCCAAATCGCGAACTTTCAAAACTAATTGAAGAAAAACGTTTTCCATATTTTTATGACGAATTTGATGGAGATCATACATGGACATACTGGCAGCCAGATTTGAAAAGAGCACTTAAATTAATGTTTTGACCTTTTTTATAAGCGAAAAGGACTATTATTGAGCTTTGACGAAAAGAATACATGGATGGGCACTGTTTTTTCTTTTAAAAAAAGGTATAATTATATAATGAATTTAGAAAATTTGCTATAATAGTTCAACTACAAAGTTTTATTATCTCATTTAATCCTGCCAGTTATTAAACAAAAATAAACATGGAGGTTGTTGTATGAGCACGAAATACGGTATCGTTATCTTCCCTTCAAAAAAATTGCAAGATTTAGCCAACTCTTATAGAAAGCGGTATGATCCGCATTATGCATTAATTCCTCCACATGTCACGTTAAGATCCGGGTTTGAAGCATCGGAAGAGGAGATTAAAGTGCTAACTGAAACTTTGCACGGTATAGCCATTAAACACCAGCCTTTTCAAATAAATGCTTCGAAAATCAGCTCTTTTCAGCCGGTTAACAATGTCATTTATTTTAAGATTGAGCCTACCTCCCAGCTGGAAGAGCTTCACCGGGAATTGAATGATAATATTGCTGCAGAGGGTCCTGAGTATAATTTTGTCCCTCATATTACAATTGGTCAAAAACTTTCCAATGATGAGCATTCAGATGTATATGGATCTTTAAGAATGCAGCCGGTTAATCACGAAGAAGTAATAGACCGTTTTCATCTTCTGTATCAACTGGAAAATGGCTCTTGGACTGTATATGAAACATTTCGACTAGGAAAGGATTAATCAAAAGTGGAAGTAAAAATCGTCGCAACTGAACAACAATTACAGGATGCATTTTCTGTACGTAAACTGGTATTTATTCACGAGCAAAATGTTCCTGAAGAAGAGGAAATTGACCAGTATGAAGATGAATCAGCCCATTTCGTACTATATGATGATGGAAAGCCAGCAGGTGCAGGCCGTTTCCGTACTGTAGATGGGGTTGGAAAAGTAGAAAGAATTTGCGTACTGCAAAAGAATCGGAAAAGCGGTTCCGGAAAAGCGATCATGAAGAAAATTGAAGAATACGCAAAAGACCAGGGACTGCCTGCTCTAAAATTAAACGCCCAAACACAAGCCATTCCTTTTTATGAAAAATTGGGCTATGAGGTCATCTCAGAAGAATTTATGGATGCAGGGATCCCGCACCGCACGATGAAAAAATTAATTTAACGGACTAGCTCCTGCCTTGGTGGCAGGAGCTTTTTGTTGTGCAATAATTTTTCATCTTTCTGCAAACACTATTCCAGATGCAGCTTTAAAGGAGTGGTTTGGATGGAATATTTACATATCGTCAGTGTACTGGTAATAGGCTACATCTTTTTATTTGTAATGGCAAAAGTCTTGGGAAAAACGCAAATCACTCAGATTACTCCTTTTGATTTTATATCGGCGATAGTATTGGGAGAGCTGGTGGGGAATGCACTTTATGATGAAGAAATTGGTATTCTTGAAATTTTCTTTGCAGTAGCTGTATGGGGAATCTTAATTTATGCAACAGAAACTCTTACACAAAAGTTTAAACGCGCCCGTAAATTCCTTGAGGGTGAACCTTCTATCGTTATTAAAAAGGGGAAAATTGTTTATGAAGAATTGAAAAAAAACCACTTGGATTTAAACCAGCTGCAGCATCTTCTCCGTTCAAAGGACGTTTTTTCCATCCGTGAGTGCGAATATGCCATCCTGGAAACTGACGGAACGATTAGTGCGTTAAAAAAACCAGTGTATGCATCGCCTACTATTCAGGATTTGAACTTACCGTTAAACACGGTTGAACTTCCAGTTACAGTCATTTTGGATGGAGAAGTGGTATGGGATAATCTTAAAAGCATTGGATGGGACGAAATCAGGCTTAATAATGAAATAAAAGCGAACGGAGCTGTGTCTATAAAGAAAGTTTTATATGCGGAATGGAAAGAAGGAGAGGCTTTGCACGTGCAAACGTACTAAGCCCCTCCTTCTTTTTTCTATTATATACATTCACTAAAGTGACGGCCTTTTCCAGTCAGCTCGCCATATGTTTGTTCTGCTATTTTTCTATTTGTAGTGTTTTTGTTTTCGGAACGCTGATATGCTTTCGTTTTATTTAATCTTTTTTTTATATCAGTAGGAAGTTCTTGAATGAAGTCTTTTGAATTAGATTGAGCAGCTATTCGGGTAACAGGTACAAAACGAAAAGGATCATACTTATTGCCAAATTCTCTTTCTGCGTACTGATTATATTGGTAATAGGTCAAAGGCAGGATATAGCCCATGATTGCTCCCCCCTCTCCATTCACACTCTTATTAAAGAAATACGTTATGTAATTCATTTTTATGTACCCGTTTTCAAAGAAAATTAAACATTAAGGGACTTTAGAATCCTTCTGTGTTTTGATATGATAAACTTTGTCTTGTTCCTTTTACGTGACAAAGGCAATTCAGCATTCATTTTGAATGGGACGTACTAAATCCATTGTCCAAATGATTGCTTTAAGCGGGGTATTTTATGAAAACGGCACTTTTACATAATAAAGTATTAAATCTTGAAAAGTTAAATAGAGAAAGCTATCAACATATATATCAAGAGGGCAAAAAAGGGAAATTGTTTTGTCCGGATTGCGGGGCTTCAGTCCGTTTGTATTTAGGCATCAGCAAGGAACCTCATTTTTATCATATTCAGCCTATTAGCAGAATGTGCCAGGATGCTGAACAGGATTCCGATTCTAAAACAGCACAAGCTGAATTGAAAGAATTTATCGAAAGAAACGGTTTCCAGATTCCAGTATCAAGGGCTATTGCTTCCACTGCAGTTAAAAATGCCGATTCAACCTTTAAAAAAGCTCTGCCTGTTAAAAACATCCCTCCTTACACGAAAGACAACACTCAGAACCATAGCTTTCCGGATGAGTACTTGCAGGCGCTGTCCCAATCAGGAATTTTTTTGGATGAGCGGCAGGCTGCTGCTGTATCCCATATCGAGGGGCCCTTGCTTGTCCTTGCTGGAGCAGGAAGCGGAAAAACCCGAGTTTTAACTACGAGGACGGCTTTTATGCTGCGGGAAAAAAAGATCGACCCGAAGTCGATTATGCTCGTCACATTTACTGCAAAGGCTGCTGCCGAAATGAAAGAACGGCTGCTTGATTATCCCGGAATGGACTCCAGAAAGGTAAAGCAGGTAATATCAGGTACATTTCATAGTCTGTTTTACCGGATCCTTTCCTTCCATTCCCCTGAAAAATGGTCTTCAGGCAAGCTGCTGAACAGAGAATGGCAGCGGGAGCAGATTATTAAAGAGGCTTGCAAAGATTTAAAATTGGACGAAAAAGAAATTGCCTATGACCTGACACTACAGCAAATTAGTTATTGGAAAAACTCACTTATCATGCCAGAGAAGATTCAACCTGAAAATGACTGGGAAAAACAAACCGCAATTCTATATAAAAGATATGAACAAGCAAAGGAGAGAAAAGGATTATTTGATTTTGATGACATGCTAACAGGCTGTTATGCCCTTTTTAAAAATCATCCCGCTATCCTCGGACAATATCAAAGTCGATTTCAATATTTCTTGATTGATGAGTTCCAGGATATTAATAAAGTTCAATACGAACTAATGAAAATGCTCTCTGCACAGACAAAAAATATATGTGCAGTCGGCGATGATGATCAGTCTATCTATGCTTTCAGAGGCAGCGACCCGCAATATCTTCTCGATTTCGAAAAAGATTTTCCCGAAGCAAAGGTCATAACATTAAATCAAAATTATCGCTCTGCACATGAGATAGTCTCAGCAGCCAACCAAATTATTTCCCTTAATAAACTAAGACGGGCAAAAAGCATGAATGCCCAATATTCGAGTAATCAGCAGCCCTTCTTATTTTTTCCGTATGATGAAGAAGAGGAAGCAACCATAATCCTAACAGACATTCAGGATAAAATAGAAAAAGGCTATGAACCACAAGATTTTGCGGTTTTATTCCGGACACACGCCGGCAGCAGAGCTGTTTTCGAGAGACTGGCAAATTCAAGCCTCCCTTTTAAACTAGATCAGGATGCCGAATCATTTTATGATCGTTTTATTGTCAGAAGCATGCTTTCTTTTTTGAAGCTTTCTATAAATGAAGACGATCAAAATGCGATAAAAGATATATTACCTTCTCTTTTTGTTAAGCAGACGGCTTTGCAGGATATAAAAGCGGAGAGTATTTTAAAGGATTGTTCACTGCTCGAATGTCTTAGCCATATAAAAACAGGCTTTGCTTTTCAGGAAAGCAAATTAAAAAAGGTGATTCCCGTGACCAGATCACTTTCAGGGCTTACTCCCTTAACTGCAATTGAAACGGTTGAAAAGGAACTCGGATTTCAGGATTTTATAAAAAAACGGGGCAATGAGGGCAATAAGATGGAAAAGGGATCTGATGACCTGAAGGACTTGAAGGTTGCGGCGCGCAATTTTAATTCTCTTGCCGAATTTATAGAGCATACTGAGCATATGAAAGCCATGAATAAAGAAATCAAGCAACTCAGCAAAAGTTATTCCAACGCCATTACTTTAAGTACGATCCATCGTGCAAAAGGCCTTGAGTATAATGTGGTGTATGTTGTCGGGGCTGTAGAAGGAAGCCTTCCTCATGATCATGCTCTTGAAGCTTACCGTTCAGGGGATTCCGCTCCGTTGGAGGAAGAGCGCAGACTGATGTATGTAGCTGTAACTAGGGCGAAAAAAGACTTATATATTTCAGTACCGGAAAAAAGGCGTGGACGAAAAGCCTATCCTTCACGGTTCCTTGCCCCCATTACAAGAAGCAGCAGACGCTAAAGTTTTAGAAAAGCAGACGGACCTGGCCTTTAATTGCCAGGTCCTTTTATCATTCATTATTTTTTGTTCATCATCTGTGAAATGGTATTAAAGTCAAGCTGCTTGCCATCAGCAACAATTGATTTCACAATTTTATCTTCCATATCTTTTGAAACGGGCTTATTCGCAATTTTGGAAACCCTCTTAATAACATTTCTTACTGTCTTTTCATCTTTAAAGTTTGCATTCTGCAAAGAACCGGCCAGCTCAAATACATCCTTCATATTTACGCCTGTTTTCTTTTCAAGGTTTTTAAAGAAATTATTATCCATGCTGCTTTTCACGCTCCTTCTTAAACTACTTTATATTGTATGAAGGAGGGCAAAAAAGGTGAAATAAAGAAAAGCCGACCCAACCATGACTATGGCATTAGGTCAGCCGCTCTCAAAATAAAATCTTAGTGGTAGAAACTCGCACCAACAATAATTAACAAGATGAATAACACGACAATTAAAACAAAAGTGTTTCCGCCGTATCCCCCGCCATAGCCGCCATAACCATAGCCGCAATAACCGAAGCCCATGCCTATCACCTCACTTTGTTTTTACTCAATACAAGATATGTATATTAACCAGCAGGTGTATAGGCAAGCCCCTAAGCAACTCTTGCATTTTAGTCCATCAGACTAAAATAAGGCTTGGCCTTTGTTATTAATTCGTCTATGCGCCTTGCGTAGTCCTTATAAGCAGTTTTTAAAACAGGTTCTTGTGCAGTCATTGAGTTCCATTCAAGTTCAGAATGAATTTTTTTCATTAAGATTAAAAGATGCTCGTCCTGCTTTATCTCAGGTATCTTTAATGAGTCATTATAAAGATCAATTTTAAGCTGGCCTTGCTCATCAATTTGAGCAAAAAAGACATTTTCTGGCTCTACCTGTCTTTTTGCCAATTCTATGCTCAGCCATTCCCTGCTAACTCCCGCATTTTTCAAAGCGTCGTAGTAAATGGTCCCATCCATAATGACAGCATGTGGTACGCCCGCTTCTGGAAAGTGGTCAAATAAGTCTCCTGCAGTCAGCGGCTGTTTGGCTTTTTTTAATATTATATTTAATTCGCCATTCGAATCCAAAGAAGCAAATTCCACATCGGCAACCCGAAAAATATCTTTTTTTCTTAACTGTTCCATCAATTCGTCTGCACTGAACTTTTCTTTTCTTAAATTATCTTCCAGTATTTTTCCTTTTTCAATAAAAGTTGTTGGCTTCCCTTCAACAAAATCTCGAAAGGGCTTGCTTTTTAATGACAAAATGCTGATAAATAATGGCACAAATGCCCAAATCAATAAGGCAGTTATTCCATCCCTTAAGCTTAGTTCAGGATCCATAGAAAGTGTTCCTGCGATATCGCCTACAGTGATGCCAACAATATATTCGAAAAAGGATAGCTTGGAGAGCTGCTTTTTTCCTAATAATTTCGTGATGAAAAAGAGTCCCAGGATGATAAATGATGAACGTACAACTGCTGCAAGTATTTCTGTCAATGTAGTTGCCCCTAATAATGAAATGAACGATTAAGTTCTCTTATGCGCTTGGATAAAAAACCATTTATATCTGAAGCTGTAACCATCCCCTGATGGAAAATACGCTGTGCTTTATCATCTGAAGAAGCCATGGCCTTTTCACTTAACGCATATTCCATCTCCTTAATCATCACTTGCAGTACCTTTAGATTTTGTTTACTTTCTTCCATCCGTTACCAACGTCCTTCGCCATTAGCCTTTTGGTTTAAAAATAAGTGCGCCGATAAAGCCGAATATAATGGCAGCGGATATACCGGAGCTGGTTACCTCAAACATTCCTGTCAAAACACCGACAAGGCCGTGCTGATCAGCTTCCTGCATGGCGCCATGCACCAGGGAATTGCCAAAGCTTGTAATCGGTATTGTTGCGCCTGCCCCTGCAAAGTCAGCTAGTGGTTCATAAAGACCAATTCCATCGAGAACCGCTCCTAATACAACTAAAAGGCTCAATGTATGACCAGGTGTTAATTTAAATACATCAAATAATATCTGGCCAACTACGCAAATAAGACCCCCTATAACAAAAGCCCAGAAAAACATTGGCAACATACAAAAAAACCTCCTTTAATCCATTTCGATTGAAACTGCATGGGCAATGCAAGGAATGCTCTCATTCTGCTGAAAGGTCAATGGCGATAAAAGCGCTCCTGTGGCAACTACAAGTATTCTCTTATATACTCCCTGTTTCATTTGGTTTAATAAATGTCCATACAATACCGTAGCTGAGCACCCTGCTCCGCTTCCGCCTGATTGAACAGGCTGATCTTCTTTATAAATCATTAGCCCGCAATCCTTGAATTTCTCTCTTTCTATGTTCAGGCCGTTATTAGACAGCAGTTCATAAGCGGTTTCCTGTCCAATTCTCCCCAAATCTCCAGTTACAATCAAATCATAATAAGATGGATCAAGCTGCATATCCCTGAAATGTGCTGTTATCGTATCTGCAGCTGCCGGAGCCATTGCCCCTCCCATATTAAAAGGATCCGTGAGGCCCATATCGATCACTTTTCCAATAGTGGCTGAAGTTGTGACAGGCATATTCTTGCCAGGTACTTTAGAAGTAACAAGGGCTGCTCCTGCACCAGTTATCGTCCATTGAGCGGTTGGCGGCTTCTGCCCGCCATATTCGGTCGGATACCGGAATTGCTTCTCTACAGCTGCGTTATGGCTGGATGCACCTGTTAAAATGTAGTCAGCCCCTTGATAATTAACAATAAAGGATGCCAGCGCCAGTCCTTCCATAGAAGTAGAGCAAGCACCAAATATCCCGAAATAAGGAATCTGAATGGTCCTTGCGCTTAAGCTTGACGGAGTTATTTGATTAATTAAATCGCCTGCAATATAAAACTGAATGTCTTCCTTTTGCTTATTGGCTTTTTGCAATGCAGTTTGCCCAGCTTCTTCCATAAGGACACGATGAGCTTTTTCATAGGAGTCCTCCCCCATCCATAGGTCGTCGTGCAGGACGTCAAAATCCTCCGCAAGATTGCCATTTGCTTCAAAAGGACCACCGGAAACACCAGTAGCAGCAATTACAGGGCGGTTTTGAAAAATCCAGGATTGTTTTCCTTTTAGCATTAAATAACCCCCCATATCCCTAAAAGCGTTTTAATGAGAGCTACTACAAAAGCCGAGAATACTCCAAAAAGAATGACGGAGCCGGCAAGCTTGAACATATTTCCCCCGACACCCAGTACAAATCCCTCTGTACGATGCTCGATTGCTGCTGAGATAACTGCATTCCCAAACCCTGTTACAGGAACAGCACTCCCGGCACCCCCGAATTGGCCAAGGCGGTCATAGACGCCAAAGCCAGTCAGCAGCATGGATAGGAAAATCATGGTAGCTACTGTCGGATTTCCGGCTGTTTGCTCTGTAAAGTTAAAAAAATAAATGTAGAAATACGTAATAGCCTGTCCGATTGCACAAATTAGGCCTCCTACCCAGAAAGCACGGATACAATTTTTTATGACGGGGCGCTGCAGTTCATGCTTTTGTTCTAGCTGTTCATATTGCTGCTGCTCCGGTGTCTTGCTGGAATTTTTTTTACTCATTGCCCATGCCCCTTTCTATGTCATTTCATTTTTTAATTTAATAATTTTATCAAGCTTCTTTTTTGCTTTTTTATCAGAGAAATCCGGATCTTTCATTTTTTCCTGGAGCTCTACAGCCTCAATGAAAATCTTATAGTCGCTCGAAACGGTAAAATTCTCGTCCGGATATTTTTCCTCAAGCATCTTATTCATCTTCTTTTCAATCTTTTTCATGTTAAACCGCTTCAGGTGTTTGACTTTGTAGGCGACAAGTGTGTCGCCATCCCCTTTCACAACAGCCACATCATATAGCTCTTCCATGGATTCGACATCATGCTCAATACTTGCAACCAAGTCCAAATTTTTTTTTGTATTCTTGTCAATTAAAGTAGGCGGAGGGTTGGTCGTCTTGAGAAGTGCCAAATCGCTTTCTGTCACTTCACCATCTCCGCTGCATCCAGTTATTGCGAAGAGTAAGGCTGCCGATAGCCATAAGTGTCTTTTTTTCATATAATTCCCTTCCTATGTAGAAACTTTAGTTATATTGTCCTCGAACAGGTGCTAATTTATGAAAACTATTGATAATCCTAATTTTTCCAATCAACCGCAAAAAAATAAAGCCGGAAACCTGCCGGCTTTATTTTTATTTTTTCTTTGACTTTTTCCCGCACCCACAGCCTTTTTTCTTTTTCTTTTTTAGAGGCCTGGATTTTGTGTCCGCTTGCTCATTTTCATTCTTCATCATGGGGAGGCCCTCCATTTTCAAATATTTTCCCTCTGAATATTTTATGCTGAGCCACCATGCTTGTGTAAATCAAATGCCTAAGCAATAAATACCTTTCTATTCATCGATCCACTTTTGAAGCACCGTTTCAATGATTGCTGCAAGCCCCGCCACAGCGAGCACTAGCAATCCTGGAACAGCCCATTCCCTGAGAAAAGCATATGATGCACATATAAAGATGGCACTCCATACGCCCGTACACCAAAAACAGCTCAAAAGTTCACCGAAAAACCCCCGGACCCTTCCGTTTTTTATGACTATATAGATTTCAGCTTCACCGTCTTCACCTTTTTCTTCTACTTCCTCCAGGAATGGTTTCCGAATAAATTCCGTAATTTTATCAAACACAATCAGTCTGGTCAGCCGAAAGCTTGCAAGAGAGAGGATAAGCAATTCCATAGGTGTTATATCCACCTTTTCACCTCCAATTATAAAAAAAGAGCCTATTTTTTTGTAAAACAAGGCGTTTGTCCGTAACCCATAGGGGACCCCGGCAATATGTTATTAGTGTAGACCACAAGAAACAAACAAGGAGGAAATCAAAAATGGGTTGTGGAAAAAAAGACGACTTCAAAGGCAAAAGCTGTGTATGTGAAGTAGTTCGTGCTATAAAAGATATTCAAGATAATGCAGAAGATGTGTGCGAATGCCCTTCAAACTGTTTCCTGGAGCCGCTGGGAGCTATATCACCTTCAAGCAAACGTCGCCATAAGCGTCCGGATACTCGCGTGTTCACACTAAAATCAGCTGATGGGTCACCGTTCCATGCTTTCTTTAAAGGAGATGACTGTGCATGTGTTTCCATCTTCTTCAGAGTAGAAGAAGTATTTGATAACTGCTGTGCAGTGCTTCGTGTCCTTCTTCCGGTAAATAGGAAAGAAGGTCGTGACAAGGTAGTTAATCTTGCTGATGACTGCTGCATTGACTTGAAGAAAGTTTGTGAAGTAGACTACTTCTTAGCGACTGACGATTGTGTTACAGTTGATCTAAGCTGCTTCTGTGCTGTTCAATGTATTGCCGATGTAGACCTTGATGTTTGTGAAGACTAATTAAAAGAGGCCAGCCGTACCATACGGCTGGCTCTTTTTGTGGGAAGATTATCTTCTTAAGCCAATCATTTTTACTTCCTTTAATGATTGAATGCTAATTTTTTCAATTGACTCATCAAAAAGTTTAATTTCTATCCATTCTTTATCTTTAGTGGCCAAAAATCCTCTAATTGCTTTCTCTTCGGTTTCAAAAATGCAAGGAATTGGGGGAAGCTGTTTTGGAAAATCAATTAAGTAATCCAAACGTTCAGCCGTGTCCATTTCCTTAAAGCCTTTCACCCGTTGAAAAGACGGCTTTCTTTTTTCTGTAGTAAAAGCAAAAGAGGGTGCTTCTTTTTTTTCCTCCCGGCTTGCTTCAAATTCTTCTATGGCTTCCTGCACTTTCTCCTTGTCTGCCACTTTCTCAACCGCCGCATCTTCAATCATGTTTTTATGTTTTTCTATAGTGGTATGATCATGAAGTTCCGACCCTGTCTCCAATTGCTTGTTTTTATTTTCCAATTCTGCTTTTCTGCTGGAATAAACAGTTTGCATTTTAGTTTCCGGAAATTGAAAATTTGGCTGCTGAATATAAAATAAGGGTTGCTTTTCTTTTTTCTCTGCCACTATCGTCCACCTCCGCAATCATAATCTTTCATCTTATTATATGTATGCAGAAAATGGGCTTTCGTTTCTGCGTGGACAATAAAAAAGAGGGTGTCCAAATAGTATAGGCTTTGGGCACCCTCTTTCTTCCAAGACAATAGCTTTATAAAATTGGCCTGTTGATTTCCACTCCAGGGGCTCGCTTTCCGCGGGCGGTCCGGGAGCCTCCTCGGTGCATTCGCACCTGCGGGGTCTCCCGTTGACTCGCTTCTCCCGCAGGACTCTGAATCAGCATCCTTGATTTTACACCGCACGAAGGAAATGCGGACGCATTTTCGAGGATCTCGCCCCTTCCGCTCCAATCAACAGGATGCAAGAATCAATATCAGCACATACACTAAGGTGAAAAATAATTGTCCTTAATGTCATAAAACAAAAAACTGACTCAAAAAAATTGTAGTTCAAATTTGAGTCAGCCTCAATAATTTAAAGAATATGATAACCTGAATCAACGTGAATATTTTCACCTGTAATTCCGCGTGACAGGCTGCTGAACAGGAATAGCGCAGTGTCCCCAACCTCTTCAGGTGTCGTTGTTTTGCGAAGCGGTGCACGTTCTTCGATTTCCTTTAGAATTGAATTAAATTCGCTGATTCCTTTAGCAGAAAGAGTTCTGATTGGTCCGGCTGAAATGGAATTTACACGAATACCGTCTTTTCCAAGATCATTAGCAAGGTATTTGACACTTGCATCAAGTGATGCTTTTGCCACTCCCATAACATTATAATTTTTTACAACCTTTTCACCGCCAAGATAGGTAAGGGTGACAATGCTTCCCCCTTCAGTCATTGACCCTCTTGCTTCCTTTGCGATAGCCGTCAGGGAATAAGAGCTGATATTATGCGCAAGAAGGAATCCGTCCCTTGTTGTGTTCATATACTCACCCTGAAGTTCTTCTTTATGGGCAAAGGCGATGCAGTGTGCAATTCCATGAATTACGCCTGCTTCTTCCTTAATTGTACTGAAGCATTTTGCAATATCTTCGTCACTTGTTACATCGCAAGGCAGTACGAGTGAATTGGCATCTTCAAGCGATTCAGCAAGTTCACGCACACTTTTTTCAAGCCTTTCTCCCGCATATGTAAAAATCAGCCTTGCACCTGCATTGTGAAGAGATTGGGCAATCCCCCAGGCAATACTTCTTTTATTGGCAACTCCCATTACTACGAACGTTTTTCCATTTAAAGAAAGAGTCATTTTATAGGCCTCCTGAAATATTTATTACAAGTTATTAGTACCTAGTGCTAATTGTACATGAATTTTTAAAAAAAGAAAAGCCTATAGCCGTGTTGGAAACATGAAAAAATCCTGCTCGTGGCAAGCAGGATTTTTTAACGTTTATATTTGAATGCTTTGAGCTTTAAGTGTCTTCAGCGATCGCAGGTTTATAACAGACCTTACGCTTCTTAACACCATTCACAAAATTCTAGCTCACGCTTCAATTCATCAACATATTCTTTTGAGCCAGTAACAATCAATCGGTCATTGACATGAAGTTCGGTATCCCCATGAGGCACGATTGAATCCTTCCCCCTGAAAATCCGTACAAAAATGACATCTCCTGTAAACGGGAATCTTCTGAGCATCATGCCTTCAAACTGCTCGTTTAATAACCGGATTTCATATAATGCAGTGTCCTGATTTGTTAAAATGTTAACTACACTTGGTGATTCAATTAAGGCTCTCAGAAGCGCCTTGGCAGAGAGTATCGTAGAAAATAGTTCTACATCATGCTCACGAAGTGTTTCTTCCATATCAGGGCTTTCCATGCGGCAAATGACTCGCTCCACGCCTTTTTCTTTAAAGGCAATGGAAAGCGTTGCATTGGTCTCTTCGTCGCCTGTAGAAATTACAACGATATCCGAATCAAAAGCATCTGTTTTCTCAAGTGCCTCCATATCGAAATCTTCTATTTCAATAATATCAAATAAAGAGTCTGCAATCTGTTTTTCCGCCTTTTCCTGCTTCTTGTGATAAAGAACAGGTTCATATAAAGAGGATTTAAGCTCACTATAGATCGGCATAGTCATTTGGTTAGCCCCAATAAAGGAAACCTTGAGCTTCTTCTCCTCTGCAGCTTCCTGCGGGAAGAGCTTTTTAAAAACAACCGGTGTAAAGACGCTTGTGATAACAGCCACCAGAATCAGCGTGCCGCTCATTTCTGCCGTAATTACGCCCATCCTTTCCCCAATTGTTGCAGCAGCAATCACAAGCGATAGGGTGGATGTTAACAGAAAGCCTGAAGCAATTACCGTCTTTATGTCATACCATCTTTTTAAAAGATAAACTGGCAAAATCTTAGAAAGAAGTAAGGCAATCAGCAGAAGCGGTATAAGCATAAGCATTTTGGGATCGCCGAACAAAGTCCAGACATTAAGATCCACTCCAACCATTACAAAGAATATCGGTATGAGAAATCCATAACCGAACGAGTCCAGCTTGTGAATCATTTCCTGGTTAGGTGCAAGCAGTGATACGAGCACACCTGCCAGGAAAGCACCTAAAATATTCTCTGCTCCGACAGTTTCTGAAAGTGCAACAAGGAAAATAATGAGAGCAAAGACAGCCCTCGTTCCGATTTGGACAGTACCTGTCGACAACGCTTCAATAAATTTGAGGTTTTTAAACCGCCTGCCAGCAAAATACAATAAAACACCTACGGCGAATAAGACCAGAAGCAGCCAAGTATTTCCTTCCCCTCCATCATTCAAGGAGACAAAAACAGCAAGTAAAATCATCGTTGCCAAATCGGCGATAACGGCAATTAATAAAATAATTTGGCCGATGCCAGTCTTCATGATATGCGCTTCCTTTAAAGTCGGAACAACGACTCCAAGGGATATGGTGGAGATGATTAGTGTCATTAAAAAGGCGTTATCAATGAAGCCTGCAAGGACAAATAAATAAGATAATGCCAATGAGACAAGGAAAATGCCAATAAAAATGATTGATGAAACCATAAACGAATTTGGTTCAAGTTTTCCATTTGGAAGTTTTTCACGTTTCTTTTTCGATGAAAAGGCGGTAAAGTCAATTTCCAGTCCGCTTAAAAACATGAGAAATATAAAGCCCAATGTTGAAAGTGTTTCGAGCCACATATCTTCATGAACAATATCAAATCCGCTTTTCCCTATTACCAAACCGACAAGGATTTCCGCAACTACTACGGGAATAAAATTAATCTTTAACCGGTGTAGCAAAATGGGCGTAATAAAGGCAGCTAAAATAACAATTACGAGTGATGTAACCGATGCTCCATGTTCCATAGAAAAACCCCCTTAACCTGTTAAATAACTCATAAATAATGTAGCCATTCCGAAATAAATAAGAATGCTAATGATATCATTAATTGTTGTAATAAATGGCCCTGAAGCCACAGCTGGATCGATGTTCATCCTGTGCATGAATAGTGGAATAAGGGCACCGGCTAAGGTTGCAACAATTAGTGTAAATAAAATAGAAATACCAACTAAAATGCCCAGAAAGAAATTTCCTTGCCATAAATAAATAACCAACGTTACCAGAACACCGCAGGTTCCTCCGGTGATCAAACCAGTCCCTGCTTCTCTAATGATAAGCTTCATTTTATTTTCTTTTTCTAAATCACCTGTCGCAATACCGCGGACAGCTACAGCCAATGCCTGTGTACCTGTATTCCCTGCCATTCCCGCTATCAGCGGGATAAAAACCGCAAGGATCGCAACTTGATCCAGGGTATCTTCAAATCTTCCGATCAGGCTTGCAGTTAACATGCCCAAAAACAGCAATATGATAAGCCACGGCAGCCTTTTGCGTGCAGCCGAGACCGGGTTTCTGTCGATATTATCCATATCGGAAACAGCAGCAAGCTTTGAGTAATCATCAGACGCTTCTTCATCCATAACGTCCATGACGTCATCTACTGTTATAATTCCCAATAAATGATTCTGAAAATCCACAACAGGGACAGCCAGGAAATTATAGTCCTTAATCTTTCTTGCTACATCTTCCTGATCTTCACCTACGGACACTGATACAACCCTGTCGTTTGTAATTTCAGAGATCATCGTATCATCATCGCTGACAATCAAATCTCTTAAAGAGATAACCCCAATAAGCTTTTTCTCCTCGTCAACGACATACACATAATAAATCGTCTCGGCCCTGGGCGCTTCATTTTTAAGAATATACATGGCTGATCGGACGGTCTGATTTGCTGACAGGGAGACAAATTCCGTCGTCATGATACTTCCTGCTGTATATTCTTCGTAATGAAGCAAATCTTTAATTTCCTTTGCCGATTCATCGTCCATGATGGTCAAATAGCTGACAACCTGGTCTTTATCAAGTTCATTTAATACATCGACTGCATCATCCGCATACATTTGCGAAAGCATGTCTGCTGCATAATTGGGGTTCATCTCAGCAAGAACGTCTTTATATTCTTCTTCATCAATTTCCAGATTTTCAAAAAGGGACGCCATCTCTTCCGGAGAGAGATAAAGATAAATTTTTGTTCGGATGTCCTCATCCAGATCTTTAAAAAATGAAGCCTGATCATAAGGATGCAATTCAAGAAATTCATTCCTGAAAATGTCGATTTCTTCATTTTGTAAAGATTGGATTAAAAGATCTCTATTGATATGCGTATCTCTTTCTTCCGCATGTTCTGCCATAATGAATTACCCCCTTTCATAGTTATTGAAAAACGTACCTCACTATACTAGCAAATCTTTGTTTTTTTGTCGTCTATGAGCATCCCTCTGGTAAAAATAAGGGTCGACTCTTTGTTTATTAACCTTAAAGTTCCCTTCCCACCAACAAAAAATCATCATGGACCACAGCAAGTTTAAAATTTGCAAACCCGGATAATAAAAAGGAATATTGATAACATAACAGTAGATTAAGCAAAGGAGCACCAGTATGAAACTAGATATTATTGGCGATATTCACGGCTGTTTTGCCGAATTTAAAGAGCTTACCCAGGTAATGAATTACGAATGGAGCAGCGGATATCCGGTTCATTCAAATGGGAGGAAACTAGCATTTGTAGGTGATTTAACAGATCGGGGACCAGAATCCCTAACAGTCATTGATGCAGTATATAATCTTGTAGCAAATGATATGGCTTTTTACGTACCAGGTAATCATTGCAATAAACTATACCGCTATTTTTTGGGGAACAAGGTTCAAATTACCCACGGGTTGGAGACAACTGTAGCTGAATATAAAGAACTTGATTCGAAGAAGAGAATGGAAATCAGGCGAAAGTTCATGGAGCTATATGAAAAAGCACCTTTATACCATGTACTTGACAACAAAAGACTTGTCATTGCTCATGCCGGGATAAGGGAGGATTATATCGGCAAGCATTCTTCCAAAGTAAAGACATTCGTCCTATACGGAGATATTACCGGAGAAAAGAATCCTGACGGGACACCGGTTAGGAGAGATTGGGCAAAGCAATATGAAGGAAAGCCTGCCATAGTATATGGGCATACCCCGGTAAAAGAAGTAAGGAAAATAAAAAATACTTATAACATCGATACAGGGGCAGTATTTGGGAATAAATTAACCGCTCTCAGGTATCCTGAAATGGAAATTTTGTCTGTTCAATCAAGCATGCCTTATGTTGAGGAGAAATTCAGGCCATTATAAACAATTCAAGACGTAAATAGAAAAAAGCCGGAAGAACCGGCCTTTTTTCTATTGGCTGTTTTCTAAAAGATTGTTGTTTTTGAATAGATTTGTGAATAGAGTGGGACAGGTGAGACCCCACAGGCGCAGCGCGCCAAGGAGGCTCACCGCCCACCCCGCGTTCGCTGAGCAGCCTGGAGCGGAAATCAACCTCTCTACAATACTTGTTTAATAAGCAACAAAGTTTGCGAAAACAGCCTTTATAATAGACATTTCATATCTTCTGGGGGAGGCACTTCAAACGATAAAGTCCTTTGCAAAAACGGATGATAGAAGGAAAGGCAGGAGCAATGAAGAGCCTGACGGTTAAGGAAGTCCCTCCTTCCACCATACAATTCATCCCCCACCAAGGGATGCCCCAGCCAGGAAAGATGGACCCTGATTTGATGGGTCCTGCCAGTTTCCAATTTCAGCCGCAGATGGGTAAACCCTTTTTTTCGGCTGATAACCTTATAATGGGTGCAAGCATATTGACCTTCTTCACTAACTTCCCGTTCTATAATGCTGTCCTTCTTTCTGGCTATTGGCATCTCTATAGTACCGGTGTCCTGTTTAACGGCTCCTTCTGCAAATGCTTCATACATTCTGTGTATCTCCCGGGATCGCTGCTGCTGGCTAAACAAATGGTGTAGATGCCTGTGTTTTGCAATCAATACGATCCCAGAAGTATCCCTGTCCAGCCGTGTTACAATATGTGTGGTAGACATTAACCCTATTCGCTGATAGTATCCGATCAGGCGATTGGCCAAACTGCCTGACGGATGCTCTCTGGAAGGAATTGTACTCATACCAGCTGGTTTATTCACAACAAGGACATAACCATCCTCATAAAGAATATCCAGGGGCAAATCTTCCCCTTTCATTCCCTCGCTCGGTGATTCCTCCGGAAAGCCAACCTTAAGCATGTCTCCTTCTTTAAGTTCATAACGGACAGTCACATCTGTATTATTCACAGTAATAAAACCTCCTGCAAATTTAATATCCGTAAGTGCTGTCTTTGAAATATCATTTTCTTTAAGAAATTCCCTGATTATTTTTCCTGACTGCTGTGCAGAAATTACCCATTGCAATTGAAAACGCGCCATTATGCATTGCGCTCCTGTTCTATTAGACTTTCCCATACAAAGCTCATCTTAGCTGCTTAATCCGCAACAAAGGAGTCGTGGACTCTCTTCCAGAATGGAAATGGCCTGAATCTGGCAAAGCGGATCTTTTCATCCGCAACCCTGAACTGAATCGATTTTACATCTTTATGAAGAAGAGTCAGATGGTCAATCGTAATTTGAAAATCCGGTTCATTTACGGGCTTGAGCATACAAGTATGATGAGCCGGAAGAACTAACGGAGAACCGACTGTACGGAACACTTTATTATTGATTGACGCCATTTCAGCAAGCTGGATGGCAGGCAGCGAAGGGTGAAGGATAGCTCCTCCCAATGCTTTGTTATAAGCTGTACTGCCAGATGGGGTCGATACACAAAGTCCGTCCCCTCGGAAACGCTCAAAGTGCTGTCCGCGAATCTCTACATCCATCACAAGAGTTCCCTCAACCGCTTTAACAGTTGATTCATTCAGTGCCAAGTAGCGTGTTTCTTTCCCGCCATGCTGGTATCGAATAATCACCTCAAGCAGCGGATATTCAATCACTTGATAAGGAGTCTTGGCAATTGCAATCACAAGCTTTTCGATTTCCTCCGGCACCCAGTCTGCATAAAATCCCAAATGGCCAGTATGAATCCCCACAAACGCGGTTTTATCAAGACGGCTGCTATATCGGTGAAAGGCATAGAGCAAAGTGCCATCCCCGCCTACCGATATGACAATATCAGGCTGTTCTTCGTCATATGTCAGCTCGAAGTCCAATAAATAGGTTCTCATTTTGTGCATGAGCGTATTTGATTTTGAATCTCCTTTTGAGGTAATGGCAAATTTCATCGTATCCAAGCTCCTCTTTTTAGAAATAGCTCTGTAAAACTTGCCTGTTTCTTTCCGCTCCAGGCACTCAGCGAACCGCAGACGTTCCGGGATCCTCCTCAAGCATTAGCCTGTGGGGCTCCCTTTGATCCGCACTTCCGCAGGGGTCTCGTGCCTTCCGCTCCAATCAACAGGGTGCCAAAAAGACAATGCACTTCACTAGAGCCTTAGAAATAAATATTCGCTTAGTTATCTTCCTTTTGCTGCTTTTCCTTTTTTCTTGTAAAAAACGCCTGCGCATCCTGGATTTCTCCGCGGATCAGAGACATTTCTTCATCAAGCCTGAAAGCTGCCTCTGCTGCCCTTTGCAGCCTCATCTGAATATCTTCAGGAAACTGCCCCTTATATTTATAATTTAGGGAATGTTCAACTGTAGCCCAGAAATTCATTGCCAGCGTTCTAATCTGAATTTCAGCGAGAATTTTTTTCTCTCCTTTGATCGTCTGGACCGGATAGCATATTACCACATGGTAAGATCGGTAGCCACTTGCTTTTTTATGAGAGATATAATCCCTTTCTTCCACAATTTCAAAGTCGTTTCTCTGTCTTAATAGTTCAACAACCCTTTTTATATCATCGACAAATTGGCACATCATCCTGACACCCGCAATATCCTGCATCTCGGATTCCAATTTATCAAGGGGGATCCCTTTTTGATTCGCTTTATCTAAAATACTTGCTATAGGCTTTACCCTTCCGGTAACAAATTCAATCGGCGAATGGGAAGAATCCATTTCAAATTGGCTTCTCATCCCTTTTAATTTAACTTTTAATTCTTCGACCGCCTGCTTATATGGGGCCAAAAATAAATCCCAATGCTTCACCTGCAACACCACCACATCCGAAGTAAAAGAGAGCGGGAGCCTGGAAAAGCATACTAGACATCCAGGCACACGGTTTCTTTTGAAAATATATCTGCCTCTTTATCCTTGTTTAACGGCTATTAAACACTCACTTAAAAAATGCTCTCCACTTTTGCAACCATTTCCTCACCGTAATTGCTGTTGCCTCTAATATTTTCTATTAAATCTCCTATTTCCTCATGAAAACCTTTAAGCAGCAGCTGATCACGCTGATCTGTTACATAGACAGGCAAACGGGCATCGTAGGCATTTTTCAGCTCCGGCCAAACAGATTCAGGAAGGGAAATATATGTATAATCTTCGTTATTATCTGCTATGTAAATAAATGACAGATTGTCTGAATCAGCCAGTATTTGCTCTGTTGCTTTCAAACCTGAAACAGATCCATCCTCTACCTCTAAAAATAACCCATTTTCTTTCATTTCTGCTTTTGTAACTGTTAGTTTTTGTTTCATTTTTCTACCTCCATAGTCATTTCCTATTTTATCGCAGATTAACGGGCA
>JAGGRA010000057.1 GCA_018613035.1 Pseudomonas sp. ISL-84
TTTTTTATTTTGGCTGTTTTCGCAAAGTTCGTTGCTTACAAACTAGTTTTAATTACTGAGTTGATTGGAGTGGAAGGCACTTGATCCTCGAAAATGCATTCGCATTTTCTTCGTGCGGTGCTTATTCGAGGAAGCTTATTCAATGTCCTGCGGGAAGAGAGGGAGCGGGAGACCCCGCAGGCGTGAAACGCCGAGGAGGCTCCCGTGCCTCCCCGCGGAAAGCAAGTGTCTGGAGCGGAAATCAACGGTCAATCTTTAGAGTCCAAAACCAACAATCTATACCAAAAGAGCCTAAATTAATGATGTTTATATGAAGGTAGTGAAATTAATGATTAAAGCAGCTTATATACATATCCCATTTTGTGAGCACATATGCCACTACTGCGATTTTAATAAAGTCTTTCTTAAGGGCCAGCCGGTGGGGGAATATCTTGATTCTCTCGATAAGGAAATGGAACTTGCCCTGCATGAAACGCCAACAAGTCATTTGAATTCCATTTTTATTGGAGGCGGCACACCAACAGCTCTAAATGAGCAGCAGCTTGAAAAGCTTTGTGCCATTATTAAAAAGCAGCTTCCTTATGACAGTTCGACAGAGTACACCTTTGAAGCAAATCCTGGCGATCTTTCTGATGAAAAACTCCAATTATTGTATGAGGCTGGGGTCAACCGGCTTAGCTTTGGCGTACAGACTTTCAATGATGAGCTTCTAAAAAGAATTGGAAGGGTTCACAGAGCCAAAGATGTTTTCCACTCCGTTGAAGCAGCAAAGAAAATAGGTTTTAAAAACATCAGCATTGATCTTATCTATAGTCTTCCGGACCAGACTTTAAAGGATTTTCAAGAAACACTAGAAACATCCTTCAATTTGGATATTGCCCATTATTCGGGTTACTCACTGATTATTGAACCTAAGACTGTATTTTATAACCTTATGAGAAAAGGCAGACTGCCAACTCCAGGAGAAGATGTGGAAGCTGAAATGTATGCTTTGTTAATGGAGCAAATGGACAAACATGGCTATAAACAATATGAAATCAGCAATTTTGCGAAACCCGGGAATGAAAGCCGGCATAATATTACTTATTGGGACAATGAATGGTATTTTGGATTCGGGGCAGGTGCTCATGGATATGTAAATGGAATGCGCAGGTCAAATCATGGTCCGCTCAAGAAGTATATGGAGCCAATAGCAAATGGACAGCTTCCTTTGCTTGAAGAGCATAAGGTAACTCTTGAAGAACAAATGGAAGAGGAGATGTTCCTCGGGCTGAGAAAAACGGATGGTGTCTCCATCGGTCGTTTTAAAGAGAAATTTGGCAGAGATCCTTTAAATTTGTTTGAAGCTCAAATTGCTCAGCTGGCGGACAAAGAATTAATTGCTGTTCATGACAATCATATTAAGCTGACAAGGCAAGGGCGATTCCTTGGAAATGAAGTGTTCCAGTCCTTTATAGGATAATTGGCAGAGGAAACTTGTATGTTGTAAAAATGGAAGCCAAATTATTGACACTGCACGCTTGATTTGTTAATTTATTAGTAGAATTAGCACTCGCAAACAAAGAGTGCTAACAGAGGTGATAACTGTGTTAACAGATCGTCAATTATTAATTTTTCAAGTGATTGTTGATGATTTTATTCAAACTGCACAGCCTGTCGGGTCGAGAACCTTGTCGAAAAAGGAAGAGATTTCTTTTAGTTCCGCAACGATCAGAAATGAGATGGCTGATTTGGAGGAACTTGGGTTTATTGAAAAAACACACACCTCATCGGGGAGGATTCCTTCTGAGAAAGGGTACCGCTACTATGTGGACCACCTTTTATCCCCGCAAAAATTAAATCAGCATGACATCTATAAAGTAAAGTCAATCTTTGCGGAGAGAATTTATGAGCTGGAGAAAATTGTTCAAAGATCAGCCAAAATTCTGTCCGAGTTGACGAATTATACATCCATCGTGCTTGGGCCTGCAGTTAGGGACAACAAGTTAAAAAAGATTCAAATTGTTCCTTTGAATAATGAAACAGCAATAGCAATTATCATTACCGATACTGGCCATGTGGAAAACAGGATGTTTCACTTGCCGGAAAACATTGATGCCGGCGATTTGGAAAAGGTAGTCAACATCTTAAACGACCGATTGGCTGGAGCGCCGATCGAAAGCCTTAACAATAAGCTTTATAAAGAAGTAGCCATGCTTTTGCGGCAGCATATCAATAATTATGACTTTATGCTTAACTCGATTGCTGATACGATTAAGATTCCAACATATGAAAAATTATTTTTTGGCGGAAAAACCAATATGCTTAGCCAGCCGGAATTTCATGATATTGAAAAAGTTAAAAGTCTCATGAATATGATTGAGCAAGAAGATGGCATATATGATTTAATCCGTAAAAATAAGGCTGGGATCAATATTAAAATTGGACGGGAAAATAACAATTCAGCAATGGAGAACTGCAGTCTGATTACAGCGAGCTACTCGATCGGTACCGAGCAGCTGGGTACAATAGCCATCCTCGGACCTACCAGAATGGAGTACTCAAGAGTCATAAGCTTGCTGGATTACATCAGCGCAGACTTATCTGCTGTTTTATCGAAGCTGTATCAAAACGGCTGACGGTGGAAATATTGATTAAGGGTGGAATGGCCTTTTCCATCCCTTTCCCTGTGTTTTTTTTATAGTGTGATGCACTGGAACATCCATTCTTTAAGGGAGGTGAACAAGTTGGCAGAAGAGAAAGAAATACTAAATGAAGATTTAAATGAACAAATGCACAAACCTGAAAGAACTGAAAATGATGTTCCTATTGAGGAAGTGTTCGCAGAGGCTGAAGGAACAAGCTCTGGCCAGGAAAATACGGACTCCGAGCTTACTGCTGCTCAGGAAAGAATTGCTGAGCTGGAAGGTAAGCTAGAAGAAGCAGAAAATCGCATTTACCGTCTTCAGGCTGATTTTGAAAATTCCCGGCGCCGTGCAAGGCTTGACCTTGAAGCGTCTGAAAAATATAGAGCACAAAGCTTAATCTCTGATCTGTTGCCTGCAGTTGACAACTTTGAGAGAGCTCTTCAGATGGAAGCTGAAAACGAACAGGCAAAATCCATTCTTCAAGGAATGGAAATGGTTTACCGAAGCGTGCTTGAGGCTATTAAAAAAGAAGGTGCAGAACAGATCGAAGCTGTTGGAAAGGAATTTGATCCGCATTTGCATCAGGCTGTCATGCAGGTGGAGGATGAGAATTTTGATTCCAATATTGTAGTCGAAGAGTTCCAAAAAGGCTACAAACTAAAGGACAGAGTCATCCGTCCAGCAATGGTTAAAGTAAATCAGTAACTACATATTTTGGGGAGGTAAAGAACATGAGCAAAATTATCGGAATAGATTTAGGTACAACAAACTCATGTGTCGCAGTTCTCGAGGGCGGCGAACCAAAAGTAATTCCAAATCCAGAGGGCAATCGTACAACTCCTTCAGTTGTTGCGTTTAAAAACGGTGAACGCCAGGTCGGTGAGGTAGCTAAACGCCAATCCATTACAAATCCGAACACAATTATTTCCATTAAGCGCCACATGGGAACAGATTTTAAAACTGAAATTGAAGGCAAAGAGTATTCACCTCAAGAGGTATCTGCTATTGTTCTTCAATACTTAAAATCTTATGCTGAAGACTATCTTGGCGAAAAAGTAACAAAAGCTGTTATCACAGTTCCAGCATATTTTAATGATGCTGAACGCCAGGCTACAAAAGATGCAGGGAAAATTGCAGGACTTGAAGTCGAGCGTATTATCAACGAACCAACAGCTGCGGCTTTGGCTTACGGCCTTGATAAAATGGATGAGGACCAGACCATCCTTGTTTATGACCTTGGCGGCGGTACTTTTGACGTTTCCATCCTTGAACTTGGCGATGGCGTTTTTGAAGTTAAATCAACAGCCGGCGATAATCGCCTTGGCGGAGATGACTTCGACCAGGTTATTATCGATTACTTGGTAGAACAATTCAAAAAAGAAAATGGCATCGATCTATCTAAAGATAAAATGGCGCTCCAGCGTTTAAAAGATGCAGCTGAAAAAGCGAAAAAGGATTTATCTGGTGTAACTTCAACACAAATTTCCCTTCCTTTCATTACTGCCGGGGATGCGGGTCCTTTGCACCTTGAAGTAACATTATCCAGAGCAAAATTTGAAGAGCTGTCTGCTGATCTTGTAGAACGCACAATGGGTCCTACACGCCAGGCATTAAAAGATGCAGGCTTGAGCCCTTCAGAAATCGATAAAGTTATTCTTGTCGGCGGATCAACACGTATCCCAGCAGTACAGGAAGCAATTAAAAAAGAAACAGGCAAGGAGCCTCATAAAGGTGTTAACCCTGATGAAGTTGTAGCAATGGGTGCAGCCATCCAGGGCGGAGTGATCACTGGCGATGTTAAGGATGTTGTCCTATTAGACGTAACTCCATTGTCTCTTGGTATTGAAACAATGGGCGGTGTATTTACAAAGCTGATCGAACGGAATACAACTATCCCAACATCTAAATCACAAGTATTCTCAACAGCTGCAGATAATCAGTCGGCTGTTGACATCCATGTTCTTCAAGGGGAACGTCCAATGGCAGCAGACAATAAAACATTAGGCCGCTTCCAGCTTGGCGATATTCCTCCTGCTCCGCGCGGAGTGCCGCAAATTGAGGTATCTTTTGACATCGATAAAAATGGTATCGTTAACGTGCGTGCAAAAGACCTGGGCACAAATAAAGAACAGGCCATTACGATTAAGTCATCTACAGGGTTATCGGATGAAGAAATCGATAAAATGGTAAGAGAAGCAGAAGAAAATGCTGAAGCCGATAAGAAGCGCAAAGAAGAAGTTGAGCTTCGCAATGAAGCAGACCAGCTAGTATTCACTACTGAAAAGACCCTAAAGGATCTTGAAGGCAAAGTGGACGAAGCTGAGGTTACAAAAGCAAACGAAGCTAAAGACGAACTAAAAGCTGCAATTGAAAAGAACGATCTGGATGAAATCCGCACGAAGAAAGATGCATTACAGGAAATTGTCCAGGCGTTAACCATGAAGCTTTATGAGCAGGCTCAGCAAGCACAGGCGGGCCAAGGCGCAGAAGGCACAGGCGGCAATAATGACGACAATGTAGTTGACGCAGAATACGAAGAGGTTAAAGACGATAAATAATATCTAAATAACCTTTAGTCTTTTAAAAGTCAAAGTCAGGTATTTCTTGGCTTTGGCTTTTATTTCTGTTTATGGAAACTTAGTTTTCAAAGAAAATGCAGCGGGTTTAAGCCATTTGAGAGAATTTCCTGAGGTGCCTTTTTGCCCCTTGCCCGATGAGCGGATGCGGATCCTTTCTTTGGAGAAGCGGCAAATCGCCTAATTGCGGATCTTCTTTTCAATGTACGGGTGAATGGCGGTTGCGGAACATATTTAGAGAATGATACAATAACCTTTATGTGAAATGAATCGGGGAGTGGTAATCATGAGCAAACGGGATTACTATGAAGTTCTTGGGATTAGCAAAGGTGCATCCAAGGATGAAATAAAGAAAGCTTATCGAAAGCTTTCAAAAAAATATCATCCTGATATTAATAAAGAGCCTGATGCTGACGAGAAGTTCAAGGAAGTAAAAGAAGCGTACGAAGTACTTAGCGATGATCAAAAAAGAGCCCATTACGATCAATTTGGACATACAGATCCGAATCAAGGCTTTGGTGGGGGCGGTTTCGAAGGGTTTGGCGGATTCGAGGACATCTTCAGCTCATTCTTCGGAGGCGGTTCTCGCCGTCGTGATCCTAATGCCCCAAGGCAAGGCGCAGATTTGCAATACACAATGTCCCTGTCCTTTGAAGAAGCTGTCTTTGGAAAAGAAACCGATATTGAGATCCCTCGTGAGGAAACATGTGAAACATGTAACGGATCAGGGGCGAAGCCTGGCACCAAGCCGGAAACATGCCGTCACTGCCATGGATCAGGCCAGCTGAATGTTGAACAAAATACACCATTTGGCAAGATTGTAAACAGAAGAGTTTGTCATTATTGTAGCGGTACGGGTAAAGAAATTAAGAATAAATGCTCTACATGCGGCGGCTCTGGCAAAGTGCAAAAACGAAGGAAAATTCACGTTAAGATTCCTGCCGGCATTGACGATGGCCAGCAGCTTCGTGTAGCTGGACAAGGTGAACCGGGTGTGAATGGCGGCCCTTCTGGAGATCTTTATGTAGTGTTCCATGTTCGATCGCATGAGTTCTTTGAACGGGATGGCGATGATGTATATTGTGAAATGCCTATTACATTTGTGCAAGCAGCCCTTGGTGATGAAATCGAAGTGCCAACCCTGCATGGGAAAGTAAAACTGAAGGTTCCTGCGGGTACACAAACGGGAACAAAATTCCGTTTGAAAGGGAAAGGTGTTCCGAACGTAAGAGGCTACGGCACAGGAGATCAGCATATAATAGTTCGCACCATCACACCGACAAAGATGACAGAAAAACAAAGGCAGCTGCTTAGCGAATTTGCGGAAGTAAGCGAAAAAGTTCCTCAAGGGGAGCAGGAAGAGAGCTTTTTTTCTAAAGTAAAAAGAGCCTTTAAAGGTGAATAAAGGAAATGGAGTTGGTAGAAGTGAAATGGTCAGAAATCAGTATTCATACGACAAATGAAGCTGTTGAACCGATTTCGAATATTTTGCATGAAGCCGGAGCAAGCGGAGTCGTTATAGAAGATCCTTTGGAACTTGTAAAAGAAAGAAAGGACCAATTCGGCGAAATCTACCAGCTCGATCCACAGGATTATCCTGAAGAAGGCGTTATCGTAAAAGCTTATTTGCCTGTAAACAGTTTTTTGGGCGAAACGGTTGATGAAATAAAAGAGGCTATTAATAACCTGATTTTATTTAACATTGATATTGGAGCTAATAAGGTCAGCATTAGTGAAGTTAACGAAGAGGAATGGGCGACAGCCTGGAAAAAATATTATAATCCTGTGAAAATCTCAGAACGGTTTACCATTGTCCCTACATGGGAGGAGTATACTCCGGTCAGCAGTGATGAGCTTATCATTGAACTTGATCCGGGCATGGCTTTTGGAACGGGGACACACCCCACTACTGTCATGTGTATCCAAGCGTTGGAAAGAACGGTAAAACAAGGTGACAAGGTAGTGGATGTTGGGACCGGTTCAGGTGTTTTGAGCATTGCGGCAGCCATGCTTGGCGCTGAAAGTGTTAAAGCACTTGATTTGGATGAAGTCGCTGTAAATTCAGCTAGATTGAATATTAAGCTGAATAAAGTTCAGGCTATTGTTGACGTTTCCCAAAATAATCTTCTTGATGGAGTGGAGCAAGGTGCAGATGTCGTAGTGGCCAATATTCTTGCTGAAGTGATTCTGCGGTTTACAGATGATGTTGCATCTGTCGTAAAGGAAGGCGGATACTTTATCGCCTCCGGTATTATCCAGCAGAAAAAGCAGGAAGTAAGAGATGCAATTGCCGGAGCTGGTTTTGAGATTGAAGAGACGATTCAGATGGAAGATTGGGTAGCGATAGTAGCGAAAAGAAATTAAAAGCTAGACAGTCTTTTTTTAGGGGGTATTTCATACCCCCCTTTTACAGTTTAGAAGGAAAGCGGACAAGTTAGGAAAGAAGGTGCCGATTGTGCAGCGGTATTTCGTTGAGGAATCAGCAATTGATAATCGCTTTAATATTTTGGGTGAAGATCGCCATCATATTTCAAAGGTTATGCGGATGAAAGAAGGCGACAAAATTATATGTGTGGACCCCCATGAAAATAGTGCGCTATGCACAATTGCAGAAATTACCGATGAACAAGTTGCGGCAGAAGTTGTACAATGGATTGAAGGGTCTTCTGAGCTTCCTGTTGATATTACAATTGTGAGCGGACTGCCTAAAGGGGATAAACTGGAATGGATTATCCAAAAGGGTACAGAGCTTGGCGCTCACCGTTTTATCCCTTTTACTTCAGCTCGTTCAGTAGTAAAATGGGATGCGAAGAAAGCTGCGAAAAAAGTAGACAGGTGGCAGAAAATTGCCAAAGAGGCTGCAGAACAGTCTCACCGCAACACGGTTCCTGAAGTTTTTACACCGCTAGATATGAAGTCACTGCTGAAGCTTTGTGCTGATTATACACATAAATTGATCGCCTTTGAGGAAGAAGCAAAACAGGGGGAGGCTTCTGTGCTTTCCAAAACCTTGTCTTTGATGAATAAAGGTGAATCGCTGATTATATTTTTTGGACCTGAAGGCGGGCTTGAAGACCAGGAAGTTTCATTGCTCCAGGAGCACGGCTTTCTTGCCTGCGGACTTGGCCCGCGTATTTTAAGAACAGAAACAGCACCGCTTTATTTTCTTTCAGCTGTTTCCTATCATTTTGAATTAATGGGGTGAAATAATATGCCTGCAGTTGCATTTCATACACTTGGTTGCAAAGTCAACCATTACGAAACAGAAGCCATTTGGCAGCTGTTTAAAGAAGCTGGCTATGATCGGACAGATTTTGAATCTGTTTCAGATGTATATGTCATTAATACTTGTACAGTTACAAATACAGGCGATAAAAAAAGCCGACAGGTTATTAGGAGAGCTATCCGGAAAAACCCTGATGCTGTAATTTGTGTAACAGGCTGTTATGCACAAACTTCTCCAGCTGAAATAATGGCGATCCCAGGGGTAGATATCGTTGTAGGTACCCAGGATCGGGTTAAGATGCTCGAATATATTGAGCAGTACAAACAGGAACGCCAGCCTATCAATGGTGTGGGCAATATCATGAAAAATCGTGTGTATGAGGAACTTGATGTACCAGCATTCACAGACCGGACGCGTGCTTCCCTTAAAATTCAGGAGGGCTGCAACAATTTCTGTACTTTCTGTATAATTCCGTGGGCCCGCGGTTTAATGAGATCCCGCGATCCACAGGAAGTAATTCGCCAGGCACAACAGCTTGTCGATGCAGGCTACAAAGAGATTGTCCTCACTGGAATCCATACAGGGGGCTATGGGGAGGATATGAAGGACTATAATCTTGCGATGCTTCTGAGAGATTTGGAAGAGCAGGTTAAAGGTCTTAAACGTCTAAGAATCTCTTCCATTGAAGCCAGCCAAATTACAGATGAAGTCATTGAAGTGATGGATCAATCCAAAGTGGTTGTAAGGCACTTGCATATTCCTCTTCAATCGGGTTCCAACACAGTTCTAAAGAGAATGCGCCGCAAATATACAATGGAGTTCTTTGCGGAGCGTCTTGAACGTTTGAAGGAAGCTCTTCCAGGCTTGGCGGTAACCTCAGATGTTATCGTTGGATTCCCGGGGGAAACAGAAGAAGAATTCATGGAAACCTATAATTTTATACAGGAACATAAATTCTCCGAGCTTCATGTATTCCCTTATTCCAAGCGTACAGGAACACCAGCTGCAAGAATGGATGACCAGGTTGATGAAGAAGTTAAAAACGAGCGGGTGCACCGCTTGATTGCATTATCTGATCAGCTTGCAAAAGAATATGCCTCCCAATATGAGGGAGAAGTGCTTGAAGTGATTCCTGAGGAAAGCTTCAAGGATGACCCTGATAGCAATTTGTTTGTCGGATATACTGACAATTACTTGAAGGTTGTCTTCCCGGCTACTGAAGAAATGATTGGCCAGATTGTCAAAGTGAAAATTAAAAAGGCTGGCTATCCTTATAATGAAGGCCAATTTGTCCGTGTGCTTGATGAATTGGAAGAACAAAAAGAGGAAGCAGTTTAATTAAAAGGAATTACCTTAGGGTAGTTCCTTTTTTGTTCAATCCTAATTGAATAAAGTGTTTTGGGAAAAACTAGTCACGAAAACGATTACAAAATTGCTGAATTCTGCTCGATATTTTTTTATTTGAATGGTATTATGTAAGAGGTACGGACAACTTGTTTTAAAGGAGTAGTTAAAATGACAAATAACGTAGCTAGAATGATCGATCATACATTGCTTAAAGCAGATGCAACAAAAGACCAAATTGAGAAAATATGTGCAGAGGCAAAGGAATACAACTTTGCATCCGTTTGTGTTAATCCAACTTGGGTTAAACTTTCAAGCGATTTGCTAAACGGAACTGAAGTAAAGGTATGCACAGTAATCGGTTTTCCATTAGGAGCTTCCACTCCTGAAACTAAAGCGTTTGAAACTAAAAATGCCATTGAAAATGGTGCTACAGAAGTGGATATGGTTATCAATATCGGGGCTTTAAAAGGCGGAGATAATGAGCTTGTTGAAAGAGATATTCGCGCGGTTGTCGATGCTGCTAAAGGTAAAGCATTAACAAAGGTTATTATCGAATCATGCCTTCTTACTGAGGAAGAAAAGGTTAGAGCCTGCGAACTTTCAGTTAAAGCAGGAGCTGACTTTGTTAAAACATCTACTGGGTTCTCTACTGGAGGAGCAACTGTTGAAGACATCGCCCTTATGAGAAAAACAGTTGGCCCGGATATTGGCGTTAAAGCTTCTGGCGGAGTAAGAAGCGCTGAAGATGCACAGAAAATGATTGAAGCGGGTGCCACAAGAATTGGTGCAAGCTCAGGAGCAGCTATTGTCAACGGTTTGACAAGCGATTCTGATTACTAAAAAAAATGCCGGGATACCCGGCATTTTTTTGTTTTGGCAAAATTAAATGCCAAATTGTATCAAATGTTAGATAAATTTCAAAACGTGTTAGATAAATCCGGAATGTTGTTACATAAAGTTCAATTGATGCTAGAAAAATTATAAATGATGCAAGATAAATTGAACAAGATGCAAGATAAGCCTTTAATAAGAGCCTTGGCCAACAAAAAATGCGGGCTGCAAAAGGAGAACAATAATTATACAGAAATACATTATCTGTCATGCAGCTTGATAATAAACCTTCCAAACTGATTGGCGAAGGGTAGGACAAGCAGAGATGATAGGACATTGAACAAAACGCTAATATGGGCAAGCTGCACGTCTGCATGGGCAGCAGCATTTTGTCCAAGGGCAGCCAGCAAATCAATAAAAGGATAAAAAGCGGCAACACCTATACAATTTAGCCAAATATGTGCGTAGGCAGAAAGCTTGGCTTCCCTGCCTGAACCAATGGATGCCAAATAGGCATCAACGCATGTTCCAATATTTGATCCAAGCATAATGGCAATGGCTGTATTTAAATCCATCGTACCAGCAGTCAGAAAGCCCATTATGATTCCAGTTGTTGCGGTGCTTGACTGGATAATGGCTGTAATGATGATCCCGGCAAAAACAGCATACAAATGGCTGCCATCAAGAGCAAGCAGCATTTGATTGACCATATCATTATTTTTTAGGGAACCTGCCAGATATTCAAAGCCTCTCATTGCTGCAAATACTGCAGATATACCCAGCAAAGCGAGACCGGCACTCTGAAGGTTTTTTCTTTTCGTAACTGCAAGGATACTTCCTGTCACGGCAATTGGGATAATATAAGATTCTATATTAAAAGTAATTAGCTCTGTCGTAAACGTTGTTCCAATATTTGTTCCTAGAATAATGCCTATGGTTTGCGGAAACGTGAGCATTCTTGCTGAAACCATGCCTATAGTAATGATCATTACAGCTGAACTGCTTTGCAAAATAGCAGTAATCAATGTACCGATAAGCAGGCCTTTCCAGGGAGCATTTGTCAGCACTGCCAGCCAATTTTTCAATGAATTGGCGGATAGATTAAAAAGTCCTGATCTTAAAAGTGTCATCCCATAAATAAATATCCCAATAAGCAGTAAAAATATTAACAGCTGGGTCAAGCCCTCACCCCCTACATCTAATACTATGGTGATTAGGGCAAGGACATGCCTGAGACAAAAAATGTTTAGTTTGTCCGCGTGCTGGGTAATAAAATATCATAATTAGTTAAAAACAAATGCCAGTGCAGGCTAATTACTGTTGACCTTTATAAGCTGTTATATTATAATTGCAAGGTACATGGAATAAACCATGTTGTTGATGTAAGTGTGTTGTGCTCGGAGGGAGGGAAAGAGAATGTCTAAAACCGTCGTTCGTAAAAACGAATCGCTTGAAGATGCTCTTCGTCGCTTCAAACGTACAGTATCAAAAACTGGTACTTTGCAGGAAGCAAGAAAGCGCGAATTCTACGAAAAACCTAGTATTAAACGTAAGAAAAAGTCTGAGGCTGCTAGAAAGCGTAAGTGGTAAGAGAGGGTGTATGTAATGAGTCTTCTCGAGCGTTTAAATGAAGATATGAAACAAGCGATGAGGAATAAAGAAAAAGAAAAGCTCACTGTCATTCGTATGATTAAAGCTTCACTTCAAAACGAAGCCATCAAGCTCGGTGAAGAGCTTAACGAAGAACAGGAGTTAACTGTCCTTTCTCGCGAAGTTAAACAACGCAAGGATTCCCTCCATGAATTTGAAAAAGCAGGTCGTGAAGACCTTGTTGAAAAAATTCGTACTGAACTTCAGTATGTCGAATTATATATGCCAAAACAGCTCTCTGAAGAAGAGGTTTCCAAAATCGTTGCTGAAACGGTTGCAGAAACTGGTGCATCCTCAAAGGCTGATATGGGAATAGTGATGGCTGCCATTATGCCTAAAGTTAAAGGCAAAGCAGACGGATCACTAGTAAATAAACTTGTACAACAACACCTTTCATAAAACTATGTAATAAAAGACCGAAGGCCCCTGGCTGACGGTCTTTTTTATTTTGTATGTCAGCTGGCGGCAGAGATAGCTCAGCATGGCATATCTCTGCATTTTTTATGTCTGATATCAGCGCCTGAAATCATCCATAGTGTTTTCGTTTGATTTTTAAGGGAGTGAAAACTTCTTAACAGTTTCTTTCTTTTGTTAACCTGAAATGCCTTTTCTGCTTCTGTTTTTATCTCTATCCGCTTCCATTCTTTTAGAGAACAGCGGTTAGCCATTTCGTTTATTAGTTCAATAATCTGCGGGAAATCATTCTCCTGAAGAAATACAATTTCATCGTGTCCTTCATATACAGAGAAGATTTCCGCCTCTGAAAAACGGTTAGAATAGATGAGAATTTTTTGATACATAGACTTCTGCAATTCATTGGTGTTTTTAAGCAGATTTAGAAGAGTTTCACCTACGGACTCGTCATGCCCCATCTCTACCTGACATCAATGTCAATATTCGGTGTGATATCAGGTATATTCGGGTAACCCATTAAACAATCTCCTTTCTAATCTTAGGATCACTTTAGGGTATTCATTTAGAATAGTAAGTGCCTTTTACCTATTTTTCAGAAAAAATATGTACAAATGCATAGAAAAGGCACTATTGTTGGTAACATTGAAGTTAGATAAATTGTACTTATAAGCTGCTTATATTTTACTGGTGATAGAGGGATATACTAAAATAAGGATATACAGGTTGATTTTTTCTTTTAAAATTGAAACTTTTTCAGAGTTCAACCGTAGATACATACATATATTCTAGTTAAACTTCGAAGGGGGGAAAGAGATGACTGCAAGAAGGCTATTGACTGTCTTTTCCTTTTTGCTTGCTTTTGTGCTGCTGGCAGTCCCTTTTCAGGGAAAAGCCGAAAATGAAATAGTCTATATCGCTCCTATTGAAGAAACGGTAGAAAAAGGGCTTTATGCTTTTTTGAGCAGGGCTGTCCATACAGCTGAGGAAGAGAATGCTTCTGCCATTATATTTGAAGTGAATACTCCAGGAGGGGCAGTAGATGCAGCAGGTGAGATTGGAAAGCTTTTGACATCCACTAAAGTGAAAACGATTTCGTTTGTTAACAAGCAGGCTTTATCAGCGGGTGCCTATATTTCATTAAATACAGATGAAATTTACATGGTTCCTGGCTCGACAATGGGTTCTGCAGCCATCATCGACCAGCAGGGCAATACCGCTGGAAAGAAAGCTGAATCATACTGGTTTGCTGCTATGCAGAGCGCGGCAAAGCAGACGGATAGAGACCCTATTTATGCACTTGCGATGGCAGATGAATCAGTGGATTTGCCTGAGCTTGGCGCTCCAAAAGGGAAACTGCTTACCCTAACAGCAGATCAGGCTGAGGAAGTGGACTATTCGGAAGGTACCGTTAATTCGAGGGCCGATTTATTAAAAAGGCTGGGATATGAGAACGCTGAAATAAGGACCATTGATGAAAGTTTTGCAGAAAGGCTTGCTCGCTTAATTACCCATCCGGTGGTGGTGCCAATTCTTTTATCAATTGGGAGCCTGGGGCTGGTACTTGAGCTGTACTCACCGGGTTTTGGAATTCCAGGTTTTATGGGGCTATCAGCATTGCTGCTTTTCTTCTATGGGCATATGGTTGCCGGATTGGCAGGGTATGAAACGCTCATCCTATTTTTAATCGGTATAGGCTTAATTATTGCAGAGTTTTTCCTCCCGGGCGGCATTGCGGGAATAGCCGGAATAGCATCTATACTGGGCAGCCTGTTTTTGGCGACTGACGATGTTGCCCATATGGGGATGTCAATATTAATCGCCCTCGGAATATCAGTTTTGGCATCTATTTTAATGATAAAGGTGTTTGGTAAAAAGATGAAATTCTTTAAAAACATCATTTTAACCGATAGCACAAATACGGAAAAAGGCTATATTTCGAATAAAAGCAGGCTTGAACTGATTGGACTCGAAGGATATGCACTCACTGCACTGCGTCCGTCAGGGACGGTAGTCCTCCAGGATGAACGGATTGACGTTGTCAGCGAGGGAGGCTATATCGCCAAAGGAGCCAAATTAAAAGTGGTTAAGGCAGAAGGTTCCCGTATTGTTGTAAGGGAAATATCTAATCTTGATTTAGATAAATAAAAATTTCAGGAGGTAAGAACATGCTTGAAGCAGGAACAGTATTTGTCCTGGTTGCCGTTGTACTGGGAGTCATTTTGTTGGGAATATTATTTACCTTTGTACCGGTCATGCTGTGGATTTCAGCATTGGCAGCCGGAGTAAGAGTCAGCATATTCACATTAATTGGAATGAGGCTTCGCCGGGTTATACCTAGTCGCGTAATCAATCCATTGATTAAGGCCCATAAAGCAGGGCTGGATGTTTCAACAAACCAGCTGGAGAGCCATTATCTTGCGGGAGGTAATGTTGACCGCGTGGTGAATGCTTTGATTGCGGCACACCGTGCAAATATTGATTTAAGCTTCGAACGCAGTGCGGCCATTGATTTGGCGGGCCGTGACGTTTTGGAAGCCGTTCAGATGAGCGTTAACCCTAAAGTAATCGAAACACCTTTCATTGCTGGTGTAGCGATGGATGGGATTGAAGTGAAGGCTAAAGCAAGAATCACAGTAAGAGCAAATATCGACCGCCTTGTTGGGGGGGCCGGCGAGGAAACGATTGTGGCACGTGTCGGCGAAGGGATTGTCTCTACAATCGGTTCATCTGACAATCATAAAAAGGTTCTTGAGAATCCAGACATGATTTCTCAAACTGTTCTTTCAAAAGGTTTAGATGCTGGAACCGCCTTTGAGATTCTCTCGATCGATATTGCGGATGTGGACATCGGCAAGAACATTGGAGCAGAACTTCAGACTGAACAGGCAGAGGCGGATAAGAAAATTGCCCAGGCAAAAGCGGAAGAAAGGCGTGCAATGGCTGTTGCGCAGGAACAGGAAATGAAAGCCCGCGTAGAAGAAATGAGAGCAAAGGTTGTTGAAGCAGAGGCACAGGTTCCGCTAGCTATGTCAGAAGCGTTGCGTTCCGGTAATATCGGTGTTATGGATTATATGAATATCCAAAACATCTCAGCTGATACAGAGATGAGAGATTCAATAGGTAATATGAGTGAAGACCGCAAAGATGGCCGCAAAAACGACTAAATGATCCCTTAAGGGGGGAAGGGAGGAAACTCTCTTGGAAATATTATTGGAGAATCCATTTATTCTCATAGCTCTATTAGCGTTTATCTCCTCCTTCTTTAAGAAAAAGAAGGGAGAACATCCTGGAAATAATAATAAACCTCCGCAGCAGAGGCCGCAAGAAGAGCATCCAGTTCTGGAGACTTCAATGGAAGAAGCGCTGAAGGAAGAAAAGAGGCAGCCGGCTGAAAGAACAAGCAGGATAGAAGAAGAATACAGGCGGCGGAAACAGCAGGCTGAGGAAAGCATGAGGGCTCTTCAGAACCAAAAGCGAGCTGCTGAAAGGCAAGCAAATTTAGTAAGAGAGCCAGCTGCAAAGCCAGTGGAGCGCCATCAAACTCAGATGCAAACATCAAGACAGTTTACACCTCAAAAGCAGGCGATTGTCGATGGAATTATTTGGTCTGAGATCCTCGGTCCGCCCAGAGCGAAAAATCGCCATCGGTCGATTAAAAGGAAGTAATCAAAAATAAGTGCTAGAACCCCCTTTCATTTCATACATATGAGATGAAAGGGGGTTCTTTTTTTATGGCAAAAAAATGGGGACATTTCGTCCGCAGCTGGATGACTAAAAATATGGAGCTTCCTCAAGATGTCATGATGGATTTACCCCGCATCACTATGATTGGACAAATCCATATATATATTGAAAACCACCGGGGATTACTTGCCTTTTCAGATAAGGAGCTTAGGCTGCTTTTAAAGCAGGGGCAGCTATTAATAAAAGGTAAAGCGTTTGTTATAAAAACGATTTTGCCTGAAGAGATACTGCTGGAGGGGAAAATTGACTCAGTGACCTATATTACAGACAATGATTAATTATTCAGGGGGAAGGAAATGAAGAACCAGTGGATTGAGTTTTACAGGGGGCTTGTGACAGTTAAAGCAAGCGGGAAGGGAATTGAGCGGTTTATTAACACACTTACCCGAAGCGGAATTTACATTTGGAATGTAAAAAATCATGGCACACAGGCCGTAACTTTTAAAATGAAGCTTGAAGATGCAAAAAAAATTAGAAGCCTCGCCAGGAACAGCGATTGCAAAATCGAGTTCCTGCAGCGGGCTGGGATCCCTTTTCTTTTTAAAAGGCTCCTTAAAAACAGCGGATTTGTTGCCGGCGCTTTGGCTTTTCTTGCAGTGATTCTCCTTCTATCCAATATGGTATGGGGAATTGAAATTAAAGGGGCAAACCCGGCCACTGAATATCAAATTCGCAAGGAATTGGACAAGATGGGCGTTAAAACAGGAAAGCTGCAATTCTTTGTTGATAATGTGGAGTCGATTCAGCGGAAGCTATCCAATAATATTGAGGCCATTACGTGGGTTGGTGTGGAGTTAAAAGGGACAACCTACCATTTACAGGTTGTGGAAAAGAATGAACCTGATAAATCGGAATATTTAAGCCCGCGTCATCTGGTGGCCAAAAAGAAGGCCGTCATAGTGGACATGTTTGTTGAAGAAGGCCGGCCTGTTGTAGACATACATGATCATGTTCAGCCCGGTCAGCTGCTGGTGTCTGGAATCATCGGCAAAGAAGGGGAAACAGAGACCGTTCCTGCCAAAGGGGAAATTTTTGGCGAGACATGGTACAAGTCAACAGTTGAACTGCCGCTTAAGAGCACTTTTCAGGTATTTAATGGGAATGAAAAAATAAAGCATTCCATAACAATTGGTTCGGTAAATATTCCGGTATGGGGTTTTGGCAAGCCGGAGTTTAAAGAATATGAATTAGAGGAAAATGAAAAGAGAATCAGGTTCTTGAAATGGGAGCTTCCTTTTTCATATAAAAATGTAACTTACAGGGAAAGGGAGCAGGTAACCAGGATTTATTCAAATGAAGAAGCGTTTGATGTTGCGAAAGTTATGGCACGAAATGATATAAAAAACCGTCTAGATGAAAATGCTAAGGTTAAGGGTGAAAAAGTTTTGCACCAATCAGTAGACAATGGTAAAGTAACAATAGCAATACATTTCCAAATTATTGAGAATATTGCAGAAGGACAACCAATTATTCAAGGAGATTCGGAATGACAGATGACTTGAAAACGATGAACGTGCAGCTGGAAGACCCAAATGAAGCAATTGCCTTATTGGGGAATTCGGATGCTAACCTAAAAATTATTGAGCAAGAACTGAATGTTTCCATTGTGACCAGAGGTGAATCCGTTTATGTATCTGGAGAAATGGATAAGGTAGAGCTGGTCGGCAAGGTATTGGAAAAATTGCTGTATGTTATTCGAAAAGGAATAAATATAAGCCAGAGAGATGTCATGTATGCACTTCAAATGGCGAATAAAGGAACACTTGATTATTTCAGTGACTTATATGAAGAAGAAATAACGAAAAATGCCAAAGGCAAGTCCATTCGCGTCAAAACACTGGGGCAGCGCCAATATATCAATGCCATCCGTAAGAATGATCTTGTGTTTGGCATTGGTCCGGCTGGAACAGGAAAGACGTATCTGGCAGTTGTCATGGCAGTCAACGCATTAAAGAATGGGAATGTAAAGCGGATTATCCTTACTCGTCCTGCTGTTGAAGCAGGGGAAAGCCTTGGATTTTTGCCGGGGGATTTAAAGGAAAAGGTCGATCCCTATTTGAGGCCATTATATGATGCATTGCATGACATTTTAGGTGCAGAGCATACCCAAAGAATGATTGAAAGAGGTACGATTGAAATTGCCCCGTTAGCTTATATGCGGGGGAGAACATTGGATGACGCATTTGTTATCCTGGATGAAGCACAAAATACAACTCAGGCACAAATGAAAATGTTTTTAACCCGCCTGGGCTTCGGATCAAAAATGATCATAACCGGAGATCAAACTCAAGTGGATCTACCAAAGGGAGTAAAATCAGGATTAATTGTGGCCGAAAACATTCTTGGCGGAGTCAATGGTTTATCATTTGTTCATCTGGAACAAAGTGATGTTGTGCGCCACCCGCTCGTAGCAAAAATTATCCATGCCTATGAAAAAGACAATAGCTAAAGGCCGCCATCCTTGGCGGTTTTTTAATTGGAGTTAAGAGCATTTCCTAACTTCTGAATGCTTTAAAATTTTATGGGCTAGGGTTTGCACTTTTTTATGAAGATTATGGAATTATTTGCTATTAGTGAAAGGTTTAGGTAACCTGTTACTAAATAGACATTTTTCTTGGTGAAACTTAGTAAAAAAACTGTTATGATTTTACATAATTAAATAGTATGCATTGAGTTGCTAATAAAGCTTATCTGGCAGCTTTTAGCCAAGATAGGAGGGGTAATTATGGCAAACCTTCAGCAGAGTATGACTAAAATCAGGAATTTATTAAATATGACTTTTTTTCGGGTGTTGTTATTTCTTCTTTTGGGAATTGTTATGTATTTTTCCATGTATAGCAATGTTAAGCCGGAAAAATTGGATCTTAGTTTGTTCTCTGTTGCTGAACAGACCATCAGATCCCCGATAACTATTGAAGATAAAGCGAGCACAGAGAGAAAGAAAAAAGATGCCGAAAATAATGTTAAGGACATATATGTTGTTAAAAAAGAAATAGCGCAAAACCGGGTCGATTTAGTCACCTCCATTTTTGGATCTGTTTCTGAAGTGAATGAAGAAGTCCAGGAAGAGATGGAAGAAAAGGAGAAAGAGGCTTCTGAATCGGAACAGGAGGGGGCAGAGGCACCGGAGCCATCTGTTCCTTCTTCCAATGAGAAACTGGCAAGGGTAAAAGAAAAATTAACAGAAGATGTTACTAGGGAAGTTTCTGATGGGGTATTTCTGGCATTACTGCAGGCAAAAGAAGGGGAATTGTCAATTGCCAAGGACCTCACGGTAACAGCCATTAATAAGATTATGAATAGTGAGATACCAGCCGAGCAGGTAGAAAATGCTAAAAAGAGGGTCGAGGAAGAACTTCGATTTACCAGTTTAAGTGCGGATTTAAAGCAGGCTGCAATTGAATTGGGGCGTTATGCCATTTATCAAAATCAATTTTATGACCCGGTTGCAACTGAAGAATTGCGCCAGCAGACTGTAGAGAGTGTTGAACCTGTTAAAATTCTTCAGGGCCAGATCATCGTTGAAGAAAATCAGCTGATCAGCAGAGATATTTACAGACAGCTTGAGCTTGTAGGGCTGCTCGACAGTGTTAATTCACTGCAGCCTTTCATCGGATTGTCATTGATCATCGTGATTGTTCTTTCTGCTCTGTACTATTACTTCCATGAATTAAATGTTCAATCCGATGTCAAGCAAAGTTATTTGCTGCTGTTCAGCCTTGTATTTATCTTGTCCATATTGCTTATGAAGGTCATCAGCATCTTTCAGGACTACGATTACTCGGAAATAGGCTACATCTTCCCTGCTGCTATGGGTGCAATGCTGATTAAGATTTTAATCGATGAAAAACTGGCGCTTTACTTTACAATTATAATGGCAATTTGCGGAAGCATTATTTTTAACGAGGGAATAACAGGCACATTCCAGGTTACCGCCGGAATCTATATCATATGCAGTGGTTTAGCCGCAATTCTGTTTTTAAGCAAGCAGAATCGCCGATCTAAAATTTTGCAGGCAGGGATGTTTGTATCAGCAGTAAATGTTGTTGTTATTTTTTCGCTGCTATTTCTAAGAAATGGGCATTATGATACTGTTGAATATGGTTTTTATTTTGTCATAGCTCTTATTTCAGGCATATCCTCCGCAGTCCTTACGATTGGGCTGCTGCCGTATTTTGAAGCAGGCTTTGGCATTTTATCAACCATGAGGCTGATCGAGCTGTCGAATCCCAATCATCCTCTGCTGCGAAAGATTTTGACGGAGTCACCGGGCACTTACCATCATAGTGTGATGGTTGCCAATCTTTCAGAATCGGCCTGTGAAGCAATAGGTGCAAATGGACTTTTGGCAAGGGTTGGCTGCTATTATCACGATATCGGCAAAACGAAGCGCCCGCAATTTTTTATCGAAAACCAGGTTAATATTGAAAACCCTCACGACCGGCTGCCGCCTCAGACCAGCAAAAATATCATCATTGCACATGCTGCAGATGGTGCGGAAATGCTAAGAAAGCATAAGATGCCGAAAGAGATTGTCGATATTGCCGAGCAGCATCATGGGACTACGTTGCTAAAATATTTTTACCATAAAGCAAAACAAACTGGCCTGGAAGTCAAAGAGGAGGATTACCGTTATCCCGGACCGAAAGCTCAATCAAAGGAATCCGCAATTATTGGAATCGCGGATAGTGTGGAGGCTGCAGTTCGATCCATGTCACACCCTACTACTGAACAAATCGAAGGGCTGGTAAGAAATATTATTGCAGACCGGCTCCAGGATGGACAGCTGAATGAATGTGATTTAACCTTAAAAGAACTGGAAGCCGTTTCGCACTCATTTTGTGAAACGTTAAACGGAATATTCCATTCTCGAATAGAATATCCTGAAATGACAAAACAGAAGGTGAAACAAGCATGAGTTTAAGCATTGACTTTTTAGATGAGACAAATGAACTGACGGAAAAAAATATAGCCCAAATAGAAGATTTAATTAACTTTGCTGCTTCAAGAGAAGGAGTGGAAGCGGATAGCGAAGTATCAATTACATTTGTGACCAATGATCGTATTCAAGAGATCAATAGGGAATACCGTGATAAAGATCGGCCGACAGATGTTATTTCCTTTGCTATGGAAGAACTCGGTGAAGGAGAAGTTGAGCTTGTTGGTGCGGATATGCCAAGGGTTTTGGGTGACATTATCATTTCTGTTGCAAAAGCAAAGGAGCAGGCAGAGGAATACGGACACTCTTTTATGCGCGAACTTGGTTTTTTAGCGGTTCATGGCTTCCTTCATCTCCTGGGGTATGATCATGAAAACCATGAGGATGAGGAAAAAATGTTTTCCCGCCAGAAGGATATTTTAGATGAATTCGGGCTCTCGAGGTAGTAAGAAACGTACCCACAGTGTCCTTAAATCCTTTACTTTTGCATTTTCCGGCATCAAATCAGCTGTGAAGAGAGAAAGGAACCTGCAAATACATCTGTTTATTTCCATAGCTGTTATTTTGCTTGGATTAGTTTTTGCTATTTCCTGGATTGAATGGATTATTATTCTTTTCGCCATCGGTGGAATGCTGTCACTTGAATTAATGAATACGGCTGTTGAAAGGGTTGTCGATCTTGCAACTGAAGAGTATCATCCCCTTGCAAAGCAAGCGAAGGATACTGCTGCCGGAGCCGTTTTTATATATGCCTTTTTAAGTGTAATTATTGGAACCATCATTTTTTTGCCTAAAATCATTGCTTATATGAGCTGAACGAAAGCTGTCCTGTTGGGCGGCTTTATTTTTTCTAATTTCGAATCATCAAAGGAAGCTGTTCTGGAACCATCATTTTCTTGTAACAAAATTGTTGTTTCCGGAGTTTGAAAACGCTCACTGAATCCGCTAAAATGACAGAACAGCCTATTTAAATTTAGCCTCTGTTAAACCGCATTATTGATTTTGGCACCCTGTTGATTGGAGTGGAAGGTGCTCGACCCCTGCGGGAGAAGCTTCTTGAAGGAGACCCCGGAAGCGCAAAGCGCTGGGGAGGCTCCTGAAACCGCCCGCGAAGCGAGTACCTGTAACGGAAATCAACAGGCAAGTTAAAGAGCAGAATTTTAAAAGCTGATATATTTTTAGAAAATTCAATTTTTTTATTACGTTTTTGCTACAAACGGTGAAAATGGCGGCAAAATGGTGTAAAATAAAAGGGAGGCTTCAGCCTTCTTACCTGAAAGGAAGAAATAAACGTGAAAATGGATCAACTAATTGAAGAAGCAAAGATAGCAAGAGATAGAGCATATGTACCTTATTCAAAATTTAAAGTAGGAGCGGCGCTTTTAAGTGAAGACGGGCAGGTCTTCCATGGCTGCAATATTGAGAATGCAGCTTACAGCATGTGCAACTGTGCCGAAAGGACTGCTCTGTTCAAAGCATATTCAGATGGAGTTAAAAACTTTTCAGCCATTGCCGTAGTCGCTGACACAGATCGTCCTGTGCCTCCATGCGGTGCTTGCAGGCAGGTAATATCAGAGTTATGCCCCCCAGATATGAAAGTGGTTTTAACAAATTTAAAAGGGGATATAAGTGAATTAACAGTAGAAGAATTATTGCCAGGAGCATTTTCACCGGAGGATCTGCATGAATAACGAGACAACAGCAAAAGGACACAAATCAGGGTTTATTTCCATAATTGGCAGGCCAAACGTTGGAAAGTCAACCTTTTTAAATCGCGTAATCGGACAGAAAATTGCCATTATGAGTGATAAGCCGCAAACGACACGCAATAAAGTCCAAGGTGTCCTGACAACAGATGATGCACAATTTATCTTCATCGATACACCCGGAATCCATAAACCAAAGCACAAGCTGGGAGACTTTATGATGAAAGTTGCCCAAAACACGCTTAAGGAAGTTGATGTCATCCTGTTTATGGTTAATGCCCAGGAAGGTTTCGGCCGCGGTGAAGAATTTATCATTGAAAAATTTCAGTCAGTTCGTACTCCTATTTTCCTTGTTATCAATAAAATTGACCAGGTACATCCGGATGAACTGCTGAAGTTAATTGATTCATACAAGGAGAAGTACGAATTCAGTGAAATTATCCCCATATCTGCTCTTGAGGGAAATAATGTTGAGACACTATTGGGACAGATTAAGAAATATATTCCTGAGGGGCCGCAGTTTTATCCTGCCGACCAGGTGACTGACCACCCTGAAAGATTTATTGTTTCCGAACTGATCAGAGAAAAAGTACTGCACCTTACAAGAGAAGAAATTCCGCACTCGCTAGCCGTAATGATCGATAAGATGGAGCGCCGTGAAGATAAGGATGTCGTTCATGTGATGGCCACCATTATCGTAGAACGTGATTCGCAAAAAGGAATTGTAATCGGAAAGCAGGGAAAAATGCTGAAGGAAGTTGGTAAACGGGCAAGGGTGGATATTGAAAACCTGCTCGGATCAAAAGTCTATCTTGAGCTTTGGGTCAAGGTTCAAAAAGATTGGAGAAACAAAATGTCCCAGCTCCGCGATTTTGGTTTCCGTGAGGATGAGTACTAATTTACCAGCCCTAATTAAAGTATTAACAGTTTTTGGTTAATATGCATGATACTGATTGACAATATTTTCGTCTCATGATTTTACAAAGACAGGCTATGATATAGATAAAGTATTGGGATAAATAAATTGCTAGTTGAATAACGGAAAGGTGGGGTTTTCGATGATGGATTTTACCTGGAAAGTGTTTTCCCAGACAGGTAATATTGACACATATCTTCTCTTCAAGGAGCTAGAAAAGGAAACTCAAGATATACCCGGAAATAACGATGAAGAGCTAGCAGAAGCTGATTTTCCCATCTCATAGGTTTGTCGAAAGACAGGGATGGTGTCAAAGGTGCTTGATAAATGTGAAGGCATCGTCATAAGAACTACTAATTATAGCGAAACAAATAAAATAGTCACCCTATACACCCGTGAGTGGGGAAAGGTTGGTGTGATGGCACGCGGTGCGAAAAAGCCGAACAGCCGCCTAGCTGCTGTCACCCAGCTTTTTACATACGGATACTTTTTAGTGCAAAGAGGAAGCGGATTAGGGACTCTCCAACAAGGAGAAATGGCTGCATCCATGCGTTCCATCAAGGAAGATATTTTTCTGACCGCTTACGCAAGCTATATTGTGGATTTAACCGATAAAAGCACAGAGGACAAAAAACCAAATCCATTTTTATTTGAATTGCTTTACCAGTCCCTGAATTATATAAATGAAGGCTATGACCCGGAAATCATTGCAAACATTTATGAAATGAAGATGCTGAATACTTTGGGATTATATCCTGTTCTTGATCAATGTTCTGTCTGTGGAAGCACTGACGGGCATTTTTCATTTTCTATCCGGGAAAACGGCCTAATTTGCCACCGTTGCCTTGAAAAAGACCCGTATCATTACAAGGTTTCACAGGGGACAATCAAGCTGCTGCGCCTGTTTTACTTTTTTGATTTGTCCAGGCTTGGAAATATCTCTGTCAAGCCGGAAACAAAAGCGGAATTGAAAAAAATCATTTCAGCTTATTACGAAGAATACTCGGGCCTAAACTTAAAAACAAAAAAGTTTCTAAACCAGATGGCCAAGTTTGATGATCTTATGTAATTTAAACGAACCTTAGGTTTAGGTTGCTTGAATATTGACAATCAATAAGGTTTCCGCTATGATTCAAATTAATTAAATAATTGCAGTGAAGGAGAAGAGTACTTAACTCATTCTATAAAAGCGAACCTGGGGCGGTGGAAGCCAGGCATGGAAGGTTGAGGAAGGGCGCTCCAGAGCAATATTGTCTTTTGATATAAAAGAGGCTGCGGCAAAGGCTGCAGCAAATAGGGTGGAACCGCGGGTAAACTCTCGTCCCTATGCCTTGAGCATAGAGACGGGAGTTTTTTTATGTTTAGCTCTATTAAAGCTTATCGTGGATTTTAACAACCGGGAGCGGGAATCAACAGACAAGGTTAATATAGCCAAATGTTTTAATACTAAAATCAGGGAAAAAAGAAGAGGTGTCTTATGAATATTCAAAACATGATATTAACACTCCAAAAACATTGGTCAGCCCAGGGCTGTATCCTAATGCAGGCGTATGATGTGGAAAAAGGCGCAGGTACGATGAGCCCCTATACGTTTTTAAGAGCAATCGGACCAGAGCCATGGAATGTGGCTTATGTAGAGCCTTCACGCCGCCCTGCTGATGGACGTTATGGTGAGAATCCAAATAGGCTTTATCAGCATCACCAATTTCAAGTGATTATGAAGCCTTCTCCGGATAACATCCAGGAGTTATACCTGGATTCATTAAAAGCATTAGGTATTAATCCGCTGGAACATGATATCCGCTTTGTGGAAGATAACTGGGAAAATCCATCCCTTGGCTGTGCTGGCTTAGGATGGGAAGTGTGGCTTGATGGAATGGAAATTACACAATTCACTTATTTCCAGCAGGTGGGCGGATTAGAGTGCAAGCCGGTTTCTGTTGAAATTACATATGGAATTGAAAGGCTTGCATCATACATCCAGGATAAAGAAAATGTGTTTGACCTTGAATGGACAGATGGCTTTACGGTAAGAGATATATTCCTGCAGCCCGAGTTTGAGCATTCAAAATATACGTTTGAAACTTCAGATCCTGATATGCTTTTCAATTTGTTCAATATCTATGAAAAAGAAGCGCACAGGCAAATGGATGAAGGTCTTGTCCATCCAGCATATGATTATGTTTTAAAATGTTCGCACACTTTTAACCTGCTCGATGCCAGAGGAGCTATATCTGTTACAGAAAGAACGGGTTATATAGCCCGCTGCAGAAACCTTGCCAGGAAAGTTGCCAAAACCTTCTATGAAGAGCGAGAGAAGCTTGGTTTCCCAATTTTAAATGCAAAGGAGGAAGGAACCCATGAATAAAAAAGATCTGCTATTGGAAATTGGCCTGGAAGAAATGCCGGCCAGATTTGTGACTAATTCAATGAACCAGCTTTCAGACAAAGTAAGCTCCTGGCTTAAAGAGAAGAAGATTTCATATGAAGAGATAAAAGCCTATTCATCTCCTCGCCGTTTGGCTGTTCTTTTAACTGGCGTAAGTACTGCACAGGAAGACATAAATGAAGAAGCAAAAGGGCCTGCCAAAAAAATTGCATTAAACGAAGATGGCGAATGGTCAAAAGCTGCAATCGGATTCAGCCGCGGACAGGGTGCCTCTGTAGAGGACATCTTCTTTAAAGAAATTAATGGGGTTGAATATGCTCATGTCAACAAATTTATTAAGGGACAGGAAACAGCTGCCCTTCTGCCAGAACTGCAGCAGCTTATTACCTCATTAACATTTCCAAAGAATATGAAATGGGCAGACCAGGAGCTGCGTTTTGTAAGGCCTATTAAATGGCTAGTGGCCTTATTCGGAAACGAAGTCATTCCTTTTGCCATTACGAATGTTCAAACATCGAATTGGACAAGAGGACACCGATTCCTGGGTGAAGAAATTGAGCTCAGCAGTCCGGCTGATTATGAAAAAGCTTTGCTGGCACAATATGTGATTACGAACCCGCAGGAAAGAAAAAATGCCATTCAATCACAGCTGGAAAAGATCGAAGAAGAAAACGGATGGGTTATACCTGTAGACGAGGATTTATTAGAGGAAGTAAATAATCTTGTTGAATACCCTACTGCTTTATATGGCCAATTCGAAGAGGAATTTCTTGAACTTCCCGAAGAAGTTCTGATAACATCCATGAAAGAACATCAGCGTTATTTTCCGGTGAAATCAAAAGATGAAAAGCTGCTTCCTTATTTCGTGACAGTTAGAAATGGGGGACATGAGCACCTGGAGAAAGTGGCTAAAGGAAATGAAAAAGTTCTAAGAGCAAGGCTTGCTGATGCTGCATTCTTCTATAAAGAAGACCAGAAAACGGATATTAATGTTTCATTGGAAAAGCTGAAAAGCATTGTATACCATGAAGAAATCGGAACGCTCGCGGAAAAAGTCGCTCGCGTGCGCCAATTGGCAAATAAATTAAGTGATGAACTCGGTTTCAGTGAAGAGGAAATAGCAGTGGCAGACCGTGCTGCTGAAATAAGCAAATTCGACCTTGTTTCCCATATGGTTTATGAGTTTCCAGAGCTACAGGGATTCATGGGAGAAAAATATGCTCTCCAAAAAGGCGAAAAAGAAGCAGTGGCGCATGCCATCAATGAGCATTATATGCCGCGGAATGCAGAAGATAAAACGCCTTCAGGCAATCCTGGGGCTGTACTGGCCATTGCAGAAAAAATGGACACAATCGTCTCTTCTTTTGCAATTGGCATAATTCCAAGCGGTTCGCAGGATCCTTATGCCCTAAGAAGACAGGCGTCAGGGATCATCCAAACATTACTGGCAAAGAATTGGAATGTTAAGCTTGAAAACCTAATTGATTTATCACTGGAAGCAGTCCTTAATGCGAAGATTGGCAAGAAGACAAAAGAGGAACTTTTTCAGGAATTGGTTTCATTCTTTAAGCTAAGAGTCAAATATATGCTACAGGAAAAAGCAATTCGATATGACTTAATTGACGCTGTTTTAGGAGGAGAAATCGGCTCGGTGCCATCCATTGTAGAAAGAGCTGAAGTCCTTGAGTCCAAAAAGGATTCTGAAGGCTTTAAAGAAAGCATAGAAGCGCTTAGCCGTGTTATTAATATTTCTTCAAAATCCAAAGAAAAGGGCGAAGTCGATAGCAGCTGGTTTGAGAATGAGTTTGAAAAAGCTCTTTTTAATAAATATCTATCAGTGAGTGAAGAATTGCGTAAAGAGGTTTCAGAGGAAGAAGCTTTTAACTTGCTTATAAGCATGAAGCCTGAGATTGACCAATACTTCGAACATACAATGGTTATGGCCGACAACGGGGCAATCAGGACAAACAGACTGAATCAAATGACACTTTTAGCCGAATTAATTATGCAGTTTGCCAATATGAATGAAATTATTGTTAAATAACGAGCTAAAATTTTGCCTTTCATGATGGAATAGGATTAAATTTAAATAAGGAATGGCAGCAGGATGCTGCTGCCAGGTAAAGGAAGAGCCTGTTATATCCTGTGACGGGCTCTTTCATATTTTTGACACAGTGTGCTGGCAATAACTGAATATGTGTGAAACGCATCTTTTCATTTATGGCAAATAGTATATAATAATTATATAAAAGTATAACCTTATTTATATTGAATTCAGAAGGTCTGGCAATGTATACCCTTTAAAATAGACCAGATCTTTCCCATGTTAGGTGGTGAGGAAAATCGAATTAAATAAAAGGCAGGAAAAGATTATTGAAATCGTGAAGGAAAATGGCCCAATCACTGGAGAGAGCATAGCAGAACAATTAAACTTGACCAGGGCGACTTTAAGGCCGGATTTGGCCATTTTGACAATGGCAGGCTATTTGGATGCGCGTCCTCGTGTAGGCTATTTTTATACGGGCAAAACAGGTGCCCAGTTATTAACGGAAAACCTTCAAAAGCTGTATGTAAAGGATTATCAGTCAATTCCGGTTGTGGTCAATGAAAATGTTTCAGTATATGATGCAATTGTTACGATGTTTCTGGAGGACGTAGGCACTTTATTTGTTGTCGACCAGGATTCTTTGCTTGTTGGAGTTTTATCCAGGAAGGATCTTCTTCGTGCAAGTATTGGCAAGCAGGAGCTGAACTCGATTCCTGTGAACATTATTATGACTAGAATGCCAAATATAACGATGTGCGAGAAAGATGATTTACTTATAGAGGTAGCTAAAAAGCTGATCGAAAAGCAAATTGATGCACTGCCGGTAGTAAAGAAGTCTGATAAGGGATTTGAAGTTAACGGCAGAATAACAAAAACCAATTTAACAAAAGCATTCTTGGCCCTTGCGGGGGAGAAATAGATTAATTGTTAGAAGGAGATGGTGTTGAAGAATGGGAAAAATGCCGATCATCTACGTCGTTTCTGACTCAGTTGGGGAAACAGCCGAACTTGTTACAAAGGCTGCCACGAGCCAGTTTAATGGCAGTGATATAACTATCAAGCGGTTTCCGTATGTTGAAGAAAAGGTACATATTGATGAAGTCATTTCTCTTGCTAAGCTGGATAATGGGATGATAGCTTATACGATGGTTAAACCTGATATGAGAAAATATATTAACCAAAGAGCAGCAGAAGAAGGGATTTATGTATTTGATATCGTGGGTCCTTTAATGGATCAAATCCAAAAAGCTTGCGGTGTAACGCCGCTTTTTGAACCGGGCTTGGTCAGAAAGCTTGATGAGGATTACTTTAAAAAGATCGAAGCCATCGAGTTTGCGGTTAAATATGATGATGGTCGCGATCCCAGAGGAATCTTAAAAGCGGATATTGTCCTAATTGGGGTTTCGAGAACTTCCAAAACGCCACTTTCACAATATCTTGCGCATAAAAGGCTGAAGGTTGCAAATGTCCCTCTTGTGCCGGAAGTGGATCCTCCTGAAGAGCTGTTTCTTGTACCGCCTGAAAAATGCTACGGCCTAAAAATCAGTCCTGAAAAATTAAATTATATCCGCAGAGAACGTTTGATATCTTTGGGATTAAGTGATAGTGCAAGCTATGCAAATATAGAGAGAATTAAAGAAGAAATTTCTTATTTTGAAAAAATTGTATCCAAAATCAAATGCCCGGTTATTGATGTTACCAATAAAGCGGTTGAAGAGACGGCAAATATGATTTTAAATCAATACCGTAAAAGCTTTCCAATAAGCTAGCACATAATTTTTTTATGTGCCTTTTCTTTTGTCTAAAATCAGGAATCTTTCGAGCAAATGCTGAATACTTATTAAATCGGACATTTATACCTGCGTTAGCCAGCGACAGGGTAAAGAAAATGCAGGTTGGTAAACCTCCACTGGCCAAGTGAAAAAATTGCAAATTTAAGTTTGTGATTATAGAGATAAAATAATGGCAAAATAGACTTTAATGTACTATAATAAAAAATTGTGATAAAAATGTACCCGAATAGGTTTAGAGTTCATTCCGAACGAATAAACTATTTATTGTGGCATGTCAAGGTTTCGTCCAAGAAAAAATTCGACATATATCTCTATACAAAAGTTATTCTTGGAAAGAAGGAATATGCGGAGTGATGTAGAATTATTAGAACATTAGGCAAACCAATCGTTATGGTGGATGCTGATTCCTGTCCTGTAAAAGAAGAAATTGTCGAAATTGCTAATTCCTTTTCCGTGGACGCAGTCTTTGTTGCTTCTTTTGCTCACATGAAAAATGATCTTAACGGGGCAGTTTGGAAGTTTGTTGATTCCAGCAAGGAAGCAGCTGATTTATTCATCATGAATAATGTCAATTCAGGAGATGTGGTTGTTACACAGGATATTGGACTGGCGTCAACTCTTTTGTTAAAAGGAGTTTATGTCCTTTCACCCAAGGGAATTTTATTTGAAGAAAATGAAATTCGCACTGCGCTTGATATGAGATATTTGTCAGCGAAAGCACGCAGAAAAGGAGTATACGGGAAAGGCCCCAAACCGTATAGTCGGGAGGACCGGTCCAGGTTTGTGGAACAGCTGACAAACATTTTGTCGAATTTTGAAGGGATTCGGTAACATTTTATAGAATACCTCAGTAAGTAATGGAGTTGTTCTCATGGCAGAGCGGATCGCCGAGGAAAAAGTTAATGAAATTCGGCAAGCTGTAGATATTGTTGATGTCATTGGCGACTATATTCAATTAAACAAGCAAGGGCGTAACTACTTTGGTCTTTGCCCTTTTCATGGCGAGAATACCCCTTCCTTTTCTGTCTCACCTGAAAAGCAAATCTATCATTGCTTTGGGTGTGGAGCGGGTGGCAATGCCTTTTCATTTTTGATGGATTTAGAAGGCTATTCCTTTCAGGAAGCTGCATTAAAACTCGCTGAGAAAGGAAATATCAAGCTCGAGATTGATGCTTCATCAGTAGCGTCAGCAAAATCAGTGCCTGTTGATTTACAGCAGATGATGGAAGCTCATGAGCTTCTACGTAAATTCTATCACCATCTGCTCGTAAATACAAAAGATGGTCAGCATGCTCTGGAATATCTGCTAAACAGAGGCTTTTCAATGGAGTCAATAGAAAAGTTCCAAATTGGCTATTCATTGAAGTCATGGGATTTTGTGTTTAAGTTTTTGACAAAAAGAAAATTCCCTGCAGATGTTATGGAAAGAGCCGGACTGATTATCAAAAGGGAAAAAGACGGGAACTATTTTGACCGCTTCAGAGATAGAATCATGTTCCCGATTTTTGACCGCAGCGGAAATACGATTGCTTTTTCAGGAAGATCACTTGGGGACGATGAGCCCAAATATTTAAATAGCCCTGAAACAGCAATCTTTAATAAAAGTAAAACTTTATATAATTTTCATTTGGCGAGGCCTCAGATAAAAAAATTGCAAAGAGCCGTTCTTTTTGAAGGGTTTGCTGATGTAATCGCCGCTGATCGCGCTGGTGTGGGAAATGGTGTCGGTACGATGGGTACATCTTTAACTGAGGAGCATGTTGCTTCCTTAAGAAGAAATGTTCAATCAATCACGATCTGTTACGATTCCGACAATGCAGGGATAGAAGCAGCTTATAGAGCAGCAAATATGCTGACCGAGGCGGGCTGCCATGTAAGAGTCGCTTTAATGCCAGATGGATATGATCCTGATGATTATATTAATGAGTATGGCGAAGAAAAGTTCCGCAATGAGGTCATTGACTCAAGCGTAACGTTCATGGCTTTCAAGCTGCTTTACCTGCGCAGGGGCAAAAGGCTTCAGAATGAAGGAGATCGCCTTCTTTATATCGAAGAAGTATTAAAGGAAATCAGCCAGCTGGATAAAGCGGTGGAAAGAGACCATTACTTACGCCAGCTTGCAAGTGAATTTTCACTTTCCCTTGAAGCTTTGAAAGAGCAGCAAAAACAGGTTTTTTACGCTGAGAAGCGTAAGAACCAGCAGGGCAAGAGGGCTTTCGAGCCTCAGAAAAGGCTTCAAGTGCCGAAAAGGGCAGATAACCTTAAGCCCGCATACCATACAGCGGAAAGAAGATTGATCGCCCACATGCTTCGGGATAGTGACGCAGCATTTAAAGTTCAGGATATGCTTCAGGGAAATACTTTTAACATCGATGAGCACCAAGCCATCATTACCTATCTTTTGGGCTTCTACGAAAATGGCCATTCACCTGATCCAAGTGCATTTATAAATTTTATAAACGATGAAAAGCTTAAACGAATCGTGGTGGATATCGAAATGATGTCCATAAATGATGAAATAAGCGAACAGGAATTAACTGATTATATTAAACAGGTGTTGAATTATCAAAAGATGTTAAAAATAAAGGAAAAACTTAATGAAGAAAAAGAAGCAGAGCGACAAAAGGATTATGCAAAAGCAGCATTAATCGCAATGGAAATTATTCAGTTGCGCAAGTCACTATAGATGGTATATTGAAACAGGCCGTGAAATAGCGCCTGGCACAAGTCACTTGGGATAAACGTCTCCTATAAAAATTTCCCAAGTGCTTGGTGGATGACGAATGTCTGTGATTTTTGGAAGGAGGGGGACATATGGCTGAAAAATCGGCCCGTTCAAAAGAGGTTGATACAGAGTTGACCCTTGAACAAGTAAAAGACCAATTAGTTGAAATAGGAAAAAAGACAGGTGTCCTTGCCTACGATGATATAGCGGAAAGAATGTCTCAGTTTGAGGTCGATTCCCATCAGATGGATGAATTTTATGAGTTCCTTGGCGATCAGGGTGTTGAATTGGTAGGCGATAACGAGGATGCCGATCCAAATGTGCAGGAACTTGCCAAAGGTGAAGAGGAATTCGACCTGAATGATTTAAGCGTGCCTCCAGGAGTTAAAATCAATGATCCGGTCCGAATGTATCTAAAGGAAATCGGACGCGTAGATTTACTCTCAGCAGAGGAAGAAATATCGCTTGCCAAGAGAATCGAGGAAGGCGATGAAGAAGCGAAAAGACGATTGGCAGAAGCTAACCTTCGGCTGGTTGTTAGTATCGCTAAAAGATATGTAGGCCGTGGAATGCTTTTCCTTGACCTGATCCAGGAAGGCAACATGGGATTAATCAAAGCAGTAGAAAAGTTTGACTACCGCAAAGGTTATAAATTCAGTACTTATGCAACATGGTGGATTCGCCAGGCCATTACGAGAGCCATTGCGGACCAGGCAAGAACAATTCGTATTCCTGTGCATATGGTTGAAACCATTAACAAATTAATTCGCGTTCAGCGTCAGCTGCTCCAGGATCTCGGTCGCGAACCAACTCCCGAAGAAATCGCTGAAGATATGGATTTGACTCCTGATAAGGTACGTGAAATCCTTAAGATTGCACAGGAGCCTGTATCTTTGGAAACGCCGATAGGAGAAGAGGACGACTCTCATTTAGGCGATTTCATTGAAGATCAGGATGCGACATCCCCATCTGAACATGCTGCATATGAGCTACTGAAAGAGCAGCTGGAAGATGTTCTGGATACACTTACAGACCGTGAAGAAAATGTTCTTCGCCTTCGTTTTGGATTAGACGATGGCCGCACAAGAACATTGGAAGAAGTGGGTAAGGTATTTGGTGTTACCCGTGAACGAATTCGTCAAATTGAAGCCAAAGCCTTAAGAAAATTAAGACATCCAAGCCGCAGCAAACGTTTAAAAGACTTTTTAGAATAGAAAAAAGATTGCCAGGAAATAGTTTACTTCTTAAAATGGAAGTAAACTATTTTTTTTGCGAAATTTACATAAGGATGATTGGATGTGCTTAAGGTTGAAAGACAGCAGAAAACAGATCATTGTTAATGAGCTATTGAATTGGAAGAAAAGCCGGATGCTTCCTGATCAGTATTGCGATTACTTACTAGCTCTCTACACGGAAGGAAATCAGCCGAAGGAAAAGAAAATAGGAATGATGGTAAATATTATAAATCTTATTTTCTTGCTGCTTATTCCAATATCTGTGTTTTTAATTTATTTTACTGAATTGTCTATTATTTTGCAAACCGCCTTTTTGTCCCTTTTTGTTTTTGCTGGTATTTTAGCCGTTTTTTACTTTTCTAGAAAAAGAATTTCTTTTCATTTGCCTATTATTTCAACCGCTTTCATTCTGCTGATCGGATCTGTTGCGCTGGCCTCTGGTTTATCTGGGGAAAGCCATTTTATTCTTTATTTTGCTTTATTTTTAAATTGTCTGCTTTGGTTAGTGTCAGGATGGAAGCTAAGTCTTCCTTATTTTTGGATTTCAGGTACTTTTGGCTTTTTGCTCACAGTTATTTCTATATTCATATAATAAAATATTTTAAAAAGTTTTTAAATGTTGAGAAAACTCATACATCCCTTATATAATGGTAATGAAAGCGGATACAGAAAACGGAATGAGGGGGATGTATATGAACTTTGATTTAACCGCGGAACAGAATATGATACTTAAAACAATAAGGGAGTTTGCTGATGAGGAGGTAGCGCCAGGAGCTCTTGAAAGAGATCGCACGAAAGAATTTCCTGTGGATGTTTTTAAGAAAATGGCCAACCTTGGTTTAATGGGACTTCCTTTTCCAGAAGAATATGGCGGAGCAGGGGCAGATACAGTCAGCTTTGCGATCGTTACCGAAGAACTAAGCAGAGCATGTGCTTCTACTGGGATTACCTATTCAGCCCATATTTCTCTTGGCGGTGCGCCACTTTACTTATTCGGAACAGAAGAGCAAAAGCAAAAATATCTTGTACCGATTTGTACAGGTGAATCTTTTGGTGCTTTCGGTCTTACTGAGCCCAATGCAGGGTCGGATGCCGGAGGTACAAGGACAACTGCAGTTGAGAAGGACGGAGAATATATAATCAACGGAAATAAATGCTTCATCACAAACGCCAGCTATGCCAAGCATTTGGCCTTAACAGCTATAACTGGTGAAAAGGATGGCAAAAAGGAAATTAGTGCGATTATTGTGCCGACGGATGCTTCAGGATTCAATGTCATCGATAATTATGAAAAAATGGGGCTAAATGCCTCCAATACCACTGAACTTGTTCTTGAAGATGTGCGCGTACCGACTGAGCACTTGCTCGGCAAAAAAGGAGAGGGCTTTAAACAGTTTTTAATTACTTTGGATGGAGGCCGTATTGGAATTGGTGCCATGGCTTTGGGCATTGCCCAGGCTGCATACGAAAAAGCCCTGCAATATGCTAAGGAGCGCGAGCAGTTTGGGCGTTCACTATCAAGCTTTCAGGCTATACAGTTTAAGCTCGCTGATATGGCAATGAAAATCGAATTGGCAAGAAACATGGTATATAAAGCTGCATGGCTGAAAGACCAGGGTAGACCTTTTGCGAAAGAGGCCTCTATGTGTAAGCTATATGCTTCGGAAATTTGTATGGAAATAGCCGACCAGGCAGTACAAATTCATGGAGGTTACGGGTATATGAAAGATTATCATGTGGAACGATACATGAGAGACGGAAAGCTAACTGAGATTGGTGAAGGAACGTCTGAAGTCCAGCGAATGGTTATTGCTCGTCAAATTGGGTGCTAGAAAACTTATGCTGTTTGAGCCTGATTGTCATCATTTAGTTATTAAGCTGTTATAATGCCAATGACTTAATTAGCATATGTTGATAGAGGAGATGCAAGTTCCTCCAAAATGCATTCGTGCGTTGTCTATTCATGGATGCTTACTCAAAGGGCTGCGAGTAAAGATTACCCAAGGGATCTGTCGCAGCGAGCCGTGAAGGCTCCTGAACCGCCTGCGGATCGTGGAATTCCTAGAGCGGAAATCATCAGGCAAGTTTAACAGAGTCCATAAAATAAAACGACTAAAGTCGAGAAACTCCGTCCCCTGGATGGAGTTTTTGTCTAAATTATGAACAAGATATGACAAAGTTTACTTTAGGGCTTTTCCTTCCGCCCTTTTTAAAGTAAAATAGAAATTGTTTGTATACTTACGATAAACTGAAATGTGCTTACATAAGGGAGGTTAAGTCATGAATCGCAATCCAATCATTCCATTTGTATTAATTATGGTTTTCGGTGTGGTAGCAATGTTCCTTGTTTCTTTTAAAGGTCTTGGCGATATGGACGAGCTTGCAAAAGAACAGGAAGGCGGCGGTGCTGAAACTGAAGAGACAGCAGCTGCAAGCCCTGAAGAAATCTATCAGAAGAGCTGTATTGGATGTCACGGTGACCAGTATCAAGGTGGAGTCGGCCCCGCTTTAACGGGTGTAGGTGATAAATTATCACAGGATGAAATCGCAGATATTGTGGTGAATGGTAAAGGCTCTATGCCTCCAGGGTTAGTGCCTCAAGACAAGGCTGCAGAAATGGCCGAATGGTTAGCAGGTCTGAAGTAACCTATAATGAAAGTCCTTTGCATATGTAAAGGACTTTTTTTATACTATAAGAAGGCTATCGTAATTCGATAGCTTTTTTATTGAGGAGTGGTTGATTTCCGTTCCAGGATGCTCAGCGAACGCGGGGCGGGCAGTGAACATCCTCGAATCATTGTAAATAAAACATAGATAAATAAAGTTGTTTGATTGGAGCGCACGGTGCTAATCCCGCGAAAATGCATTCGCATTTCCTTCGTGCGGTGCTCTATTTAAAAACAACCATCTTTTAGAAAAGAGCCTAGAAAGTTAAAAAGCAACGGAGGTTGAACAAACAGCCTTTAACTAAATCACTCCAAGAGCTGATTGAATGGTGCCTAAGAGCTTTCTTAATACATAGATAAGTGGTGACAGAATGAATACGGACAAATTATCACAGCGGCTTGAAGCTGTAACAAATTATATCCCCAGTGGCGCACGTTTAGCTGATATTGGTTCAGACCACGCCTATTTGCCATGCTATGCAGTAAAAAAAGGCATTGTCCCTTTTGCCATAGCAGGTGAAGTAGTGGAAGGCCCATTTCAATCCGCCAAAAGACAGGTTGAAATGGAAGAACTTGTAGGTCAGATATCGGTCCGCAAAGGAAATGGACTAGAGGTAATTAACCATGACGAAGTAGACTGTATTACAATTGCAGGGATGGGAGGCGCTTTAATTGCGGCCATTCTTGAAGAAGGAAAGAGCAAGCTTTCTTCTGTTCAAAGACTTGTTCTGCAGCCTAATTTAAGTGCAATTTCAATTAGAACCTGGCTAATTGAACATGGATGGGAGCTCATAGCGGAAGAGATTCTTGAAGAAGATGGAAAGATTTATGAAATACTCGCTGCTGAAAAAGGGGAAGCGCTTAAGCCTTATAAAAATGCAGAGCAGGGTTTGCTTATGGGACCTTTTTTAATGGAAGAAAAATCAGCGGTCTTCCAAACGAAGTGGCTCGGGGAATTGAGAAATTGGGAACGTATTCTCATGCAGCTTGGGAAGGCAGCAGACACTGAAGAGACCGAGAAGAGAAAAAAGGAATTAAAACAGAAAATTAAAATGGTAGAGGGGGTCTTGTACCAGTGAAGAAAATAAATGGGTATGAAATCATTCAATTGTTTGAACAGTACTCTCCAAAAGGATATGCGATGGAGGGTGACAAAATCGGCCTGCAAATTGGAAAGCTCAGTAATCCTGTGCATAATGTCATGATAGCCCTTGATGTTTTGGAGGAAGTTGTGGATGAGGCAATTGAAAAAAATGTGCAGCTGATTATTGCGCATCATCCGCTTATTTTCAGGCCTTTACAAAAGATTGCGACAGACTCTCCAGCCGGAAGAATTATTGAAAAGCTTATTAAACATGATATAGCAGTATATGCAGCCCATACAAATCTTGATGTAGCCAAAGGCGGTGTCAATGATATGCTTGCGGAGGCTTTGCAGCTCTCCAAAACAGAAGTTTTATATCCAACGTTTGAAGCTGTATTGAAAAAGCTAGCTGTGTATGTGCCGGAAGAAAATGCAGAGGCATTAAAAAAGGCGCTTGGCGATGCTGGGGCAGGTGCAATTGGAAACTACAGCCATTGTACGTTTTCTTCAACAGGGACCGGCCAATTTAAGCCAAACGAACAAGCCAATCCTCATATAGGTCAACAAGGTAAGCTTGAATCTGTTGCAGAGGTTCGAATAGAGACCATTTTTCCTGAGCATCTGGAGAAAAAGGTGCTTTCTGCGATGTTCAAAAACCATCCTTATGAAGAAGTAGCCTTTGATATTTTCCAACTTGAAAACAAAGGAGAAGTTTTAGGCCTCGGCAAAGTAGGCGAAATCCGGGAAATGACATTGGAGGAATTTGCCGGACATGTAAAAACAACTCTCGACGTAGAGAAAGTCCGCGTGGTAGGAGACCTTTCCTCAAAGGTTAAGAAAGTTGCTGTTCTTGGCGGTGATGGAAATAAGTATTTTATGTCCGCAAAAATGAAGGGTGCGGATGTTTATGTTACTGGAGATATGTATTATCATGTTGCGCACGATGCCATGATGGCGGGGTTGAATATAGTAGATCCAGGCCATAATGTAGAAAAGGTAATGAAAAAAGGTGTCACAAGAAAATTGAAGCAGCTTTGTGCGGAAAAAGGGTATGAAGTATCGATTTTTCCTTCGGAGATACATACGGATCCTTTTCAATTTATGTAAAGGTAAAAAAAGAGCCGGTTTTCCTAAAAACCGGCTCTTTTTGCATGTGCGCCCGGCA
>JAGGRA010000058.1 GCA_018613035.1 Pseudomonas sp. ISL-84
TTTCGTAACAGGGTCTACGCCACCATAAAGAGCCACGACCTATAAACTGTTTGTGTCCTCTACATTATGGACATAGGAGATTTATTTTCATGCATGGGTTGGGAGCCAGAGGAATCATGATAGTTTTCGTATAGATTGTTGTTTTTGGATTATAAAGCTGGCCCGTTGATTTCCGCTCCAGTCACGCAGCGAACCCGCGGGGAGGAACAGAGCTCCTCGGCGTTTCACGCCTGTGGGGTCTCCCGCTCCCTCTCTTCCCCGCAGGACATTGAATAAGCTTCCTCGAATCAGCACCTCGTCGTAAGAAAATGCGAATGCATTTTCGAGGATCAAGTGCCTTCCACTCCAATCAACTCAGTAATTAAAACTAGTTTGTAAGCAATAAAATTTTCGATAACTGCCAGTAAAAAGCAGACCCTATAAAAGAGTCTGCTAATCGATTTCTTTTTTATTTTTCCCTTTAATAAACCTATAGGCCAAATACGCAATATATAGCGGAATCGCTATGTAGATCAGGTTGGGAAATGGCCCGTAAGATCCCTTATAGATGACATACAACACGCTTCCCAAAAAGATTGTGACGATTGTCCCGTACTTTGGAAGTGGAACTTCCTTAAAGCTGGGAATTCGTATTCGGCTAACCATTAAAAAGCATAATGCCGTAAACACAACCGTTGTAATGATATTTGGAATCCTGTCACCAAAAAGTGTCAGAATCGCCATAATCCCCCCGGCTGCCGTGATGGGCACACCGATAAAATAGTTCAGGGAGGATTTCGGAGGGCTTATGTTAAATCTGGCTAAACGATAGGCTCCGAATAATGGAAAAAGACCTGAAACAATTAATCCAAGTATTCCAAATTGAAAAAAGTATGTATAGAATACCAAAAATGATGGCGCCACTCCGAACGTAACGATGTCTGCCAGTGAATCTAGCTCTTTTCCAAGCGTACTATCCGCTTTCAGCATTCTGGCAAGCCTGCCGTCCATGCTATCAAGCATCATGCCAATTAAGATGAGAATAGCTGCATTTTTGAATTGTCCATTGGCAGCAAAACCGATTGATAGAAAACCGCAATATAAGTTACCCAACGTAACGATGTTTGGGATTGTTTTAATAAAACGCACGCGTGACCATCACACTCCAAATTTAATAAAAGTTTATTTTAGTATGTATTCCCCTCCATTATATCATTTAATCTATATGCACAGTTGCCTTCTTTCAAATGGCACCAAATATACATGATATAGTTACTTGTCCTGTACAACAATCGTTTAGCTCTCATTGTATATTGTATAGACAGGGAGGTGAAAACCGATGCTTACTAATCGTTCAGGCTGCAAAGAAAATAACGGCTTTACACAATCCGCAAAGATTTATACAACAAATGATTTCCTTGCCCAATTTATTGACCAAAATACCGCCATTCCAGCAGTGATCAACTTAAACAGCGCAAAAGGCAAATCCAATTTTGATTTTGATCCATCGAGCAATACGATTACTGTAAAAAAAGATGCCCAATATTTCCTGCAGTTCAGTGTTCAAGTATTCAGCGCTGCCCCTCCATCAAACCAGCCGTTAAGATTTGAACTGCAAATAAACGGCGGAACAATCATCAACTCCCAGACCACTTTTAATAACAACACATTTGATACAGCCTATGTTACATCCACCTTACTTGTAAAAGAATTAGAAAAAGGCGATAAGATTCGCCTGGTACTTGCAGCCCCTTCACCGATTCCATCCGGGGCAGTGATCCGGATGGATTTTGCGAGTATTACTATTTTCGAAGCTTAACCCATGAAAAGGCCCTTAATTAATAAATTAAGGGTCCACTTATTTTATATATCTATTTCCGCCTGGATCAGCAGCTTTTGTATCTTAGCGATCCGTCCTTAAATCTTTCTTCCTTTTAAAGTACCTTCTCTTTTCTCATCATCTTGATTTTCTCAGCTGTTATTCCTGCAATCTCTGTTAAAAGTTTTTCAGTGTGCTCGCCTTTTTTGGGAGGAAAAGACGCTTCTGTCCTTAGATCGCCATGCATTTTAATAGCAGGATAACTAAGTTTTTTTTCAAAAGTTCTTTTGAAAAGAGGAAAGCCTTTCAGTTCCTCCGTTTCCAATATAGGAGTCAGGCAGCAATCAACTGTTTGCCCAAATTCAGACCATTCACTCATTGTCCTGCTTTTGAATAGTTCCGTTACTTCCATAAAAATAGGATTATCACTATTAGTCTTGGAAAACTGGGCCTCAATCCAATCTTCCCTTCCTGCTGCCTTGCAGAAGTTCACCCAAAACTTAGACTCCAGAGCAGCAAGAGCCATGAAACGTTTATCACCTGTTTCATAGATTGAATAAGCAATGATGTCCCCGTTTAAGATAGAAACGCCATTGGAATAACCTGTCTCATTCTCTATCAGCAGATGGTTACCCATGATTGAAGCCATAACCTCTGCTATGGAAATACAATGATAACTGCCCTTGCCGGAATGCTTACAGGAAAGCAAAGCAGCCAGTATTCTTTCGCTCGCTGCCATGCCTCCCATATAGTCTGCCATTGTAATGGCAGGATGGACTGGCCTTCTGTTTCGATCCTTTAGCTGGGCAAGAACTCCGCTTACCGCCATATAGTTCAAATCATGGCTTCCCAGATTGCGGTTTCCACCAATCTCACCGTAGCCTGTAAGGGAGCAATAGACAAGCTCTGGCTTCAGCTTTTTAGCAGATTCATAGTCAAGCCCAAACTTTTTCATCACTCCGGGGCGGAAACTTTCTAAGACAGCATCACTTTCTGCAATCAACTTCAGGGCAGCATCCCGCCCATCTTCCCTTTTTAAATCCAGCGTTATACTTTTTTTACCGCGGTTATTCGCCACAAATACAGCACCAGTTCCCTCAATTTTAACATCCAGATGCCTGCCCGGATCTCCATTAACCGGTTCTACTTTAATAACTTCAGCTCCCATTTCCGCAAGCCTCATTGAGGCATACGGACCTGGAAGATAATTTGAAAAGTCAATTATTCTTATGCCTTTTAACATCATGTAATCCTTTCTGCGTCTTATATTTTTCCATCCGCAAATAAATCTTCGAGCTGTTTGCGAAGCATGAATTTTTGGATTTTGCCGCTTGCATTTCTTGGCAGCACATCACAAAATACATACTTTTTTGGCCGTTTATAATTCGCGAGCTCGGTGCTGTTTTTACATAGTTCGTCCAGCTCTTGTTCTGTCAGGCAAGGATCTTTTTTTACAACAAATGCCGTAACCGTTTCTCCCCATCGGTCGTCAGGCTGGCCGATTACTGCAACATCAAGAACTCCGTCATGTGTATATAAAACATCCTCTACTTCACGCGGATAGATATTTTCTCCTCCGCTTATAATCATGTCATCGACACGGTCTTTTACAAATAGATACCCCTCTTCATCCAGGTATCCAATATCGCCCGAATGGTACCAGCCGCCATGCATTGCATTTTGGGTAGCTTGTTCCCGATTAAAATAGCCACTCATCATACATGGGCCTTTCACGATTATTTCGCCTGTCTCGCAAGCTGGAACGGTATCTTCCGGATCCGATGGTCCGTTTTCGTTTGGCCTGACAATTCGTATTTCATGATTTAGGCATGCCTGCCCTGCGGAGCCGGCTTTTCTGATCTGGTCGTGTTCAGACAGGAACGTGATAGCAGGGCCCATTTCCGTCATTCCATATGCCTGAACAAGGGAAATGCCTAATTTATCGCGGCAAGCATATACGAGTGCAGGAGCCATTGGGGCCGCTCCATAAAGCCCCAGCTTTAAGCTTTCAAGATTATATTCGGTGATTTTTTCCTGAAGAAGCATATTCCACATTGTAGGTGCTGCGAAAAATTTTGTGATTTTTTCTTCGCTAATTAACCTTAATACTTCTTTCGGTTCAAAATGATGGAGGATTATATTTCTGGCACCCGCATGCACTCGAGGCAAAAAGGCACAATGAAGCTCTGCACAATGAAACATAGGTGCGGTTACGAGGCCATTATCACTGCTTTCGAGCTTTGTCGCCCCGATGACGATAAGGCTTTGTTCAACCATATCACGGTGGCGATGAACCACACCTTTTGGCCTTCCGGTTGTACCGCTGGTGTACATAATGGCATACAAGTCATGCTCTTCTATTTCCGCCTCTATTTCGGTGTGTGGTGCGGAATCTACTTTTTCACGATAAGATGCTGCATATTCTGGCAGGTTTTCATCGATATACCAGAAGGATGTATGGGGGAATCGCTGAGCAATGGGAGTTATGCCGGATTCCAGCATTTGCTCAAATAACACTACTTTTGGTTCTGCATCCTGAAGAATATAAGCTACTTCCTCGGACATCAGCCTGAAGTTGATCGGATTGAACACCGCACCAATTTTCGCACAGGCAAAGAACGCCGTTGCCAGTTCTTCAGTGTTAAATAAATAGGTTGAAACCCTGTCGCCTTTCCTTACACCGGCATTTAATAGGGCATTCGCGAGCTTATTTATCTCCAGGCTCCATTCTTTATAAGTAAAACGCAGATTTTTTCTGACATCAAACAAAGCCTCTTTGTTCGGAAACTTCCCGGCAGTTAAGTCAAAAATCCTCCCGATTGTAGTCGTCAATTTCATTCCTCCCCTTTAATGTTAATTTAATCGTTCAAGAATTGTGGCATTTGCCATTCCATGGCCTTCGCACATTGTTTGCAGGCCGTAACGTCTTCCGGTCCTCTCCAGCTCATGCATCATGGTAACCATTAAGCGGGCACCACTTCCTCCTAGCGGATGGCCAAGGGCAATCGCGCCGCCATTTGGATTGAGCTTGGCCGGATCGGCCCCTGTTTCCTGCAGCCATGCAAGGGGAACCGGGGCAAAAGCTTCGTTCACTTCAAAAATATCAATCTCATTAATGGATAATCCAGCTTTTTTTAAGACCTTTTCTGTCGCCGGAATCGGTCCTGTCAGCATTAAGGTAGGATCAGAACCTACTACTGAGCGAGCTAGTATCCTAAACCTCGGTTTAAGCCCCATTACCTCGGCCTTTTCACGGGACATAATCAAAATGGCAGCTGCTCCATCACTTATTTGGCTTGAGTTGCCTGCGTGAATAACTCCATCTTTCTTGAAAACAGTTTTTAAGCAGCTCAGGGCATCTACAGATGTTTCTTTCCGGGGTCCGGAATCTTCGGTTACCATAACGGTTTGTCCGTCTGGCAGAGTCACTTTCACTGGTGCGATCTCCCTGGCAAAATAGCCTTTGGCTTTGGCATTCAGTGCTTTTTGATGGCTTTCATATGAATAATGATCCAATTGCTCTCTTGTAAATCCATACTTTTCTGCAATTCGTTCTGCCGACAATCCCTGGTGAATAATTTCATGCCTGCTTGTCAGCTTTTCGCTGAATCCTACACCTTGATAGCTGGAGCCTATAGGCACACGGGTCATGCTTTCAACCCCTCCTGCAATGACAGCATCCATATCTCCTGCTAAAATAGCCTGTGCAGCAAAATGGACAGCCTGCTGGCTTGATCCACACTGGCGGTCAATAGTTGTTCCAGGAACCTCAATAGGAAAACCGGCAATCAATGAGGCTACCCTCGCAATATCCCCCGTTTGCTCCCCGATTTGCGATACGCATCCAAGGATGACATCATCAATGATGGCCGGGTCAATGCCTGCGCGATTTACCAGCGCTTTTAAAGCCTCTGCAGCCAGATCATCTGCCCGGATATCTTTTAAAAGTCTATTTTTTCTGCCGACAGGGGTGCGCACTCCTTCTACAATGACAGCTTCACGCATATTTACTCCTCCTATAACCCCATATTTTTAGCAATAATACTTTTCATAATTTCATTTGTACCCGCATATATGCTGGCGACAGGAATATCCCTGAACCTTCTGGCAATCTCGTATTCCTCCATATAGCCATAGCCTCCATGAAGCTGTATGCATTCAGCAGCAATTTTCCGGGCATTTTCTGTCAATTTCCATTTCGCCATGGATACTTTTGTAACCACATCCTTGCCTTCCATGTGCTCGGCAATTAAATTGTCAAGAAAAGCCCTCCCCATTTCAATATCCGTAGCCATTTCAGCTATTTTGAATTGAGTGTTTTGGAATTGGCTGATTTGTTTTCCAAAAGCATGGCGGTTCTTGACATAGTCAAGTGTCAACTTCAGCATTTCTTCTGCAGCCACTTGTGCAGCGATTGCAACTACAAGCCGTTCCTGCTGCAGTTTTTCCATTAAATATAAAAAGCCTTTTCCTTCTTCCCCAATTAAGTTATCTTTTGGAACCTTACAGTCCTCAAAAATCAGCTCAGCCGTGTCCTGACAATGAAGCCCTACTTTTTTTAGCTTCCTTCCCCGGCTAAATCCGGGAGTATCTCTCTCTATAGCAAGCAAACTTACGCCTTTATGCCTTGGCTCCGCATTCGGATTTGTTTTGCAGGCTACGATGATCAAGTCTGAATGGATTCCATTTGTTATGAAGGTCTTTTCACCATTCACTAAATAATGGTCCCCTTCAAGCTTTGCTGTCGTTTTAATCCCTGCCAAATCCGAACCAGCCCCAGGTTCAGTCATGGCAATCGCTGTGATGGTCTCCCCAATTGTGCATTTTGGCAGCCATCTTTTTTTCTGTTCCTCTGTTCCGTATGCCGTTATATATGGAACTACAATATCGTTGTGCAGCCCGATTCCGACAAGACCTGAACCAACCCGTTCCAGCTCTTCATTAATGACAACTGCAAAACCCCAATCCACTCCGCTGCCGCCATACTTCTCATCAACATCCGGACATAAAAAGCCCTGCTTACCCATTTTGCGCCAAAACTCCCGAGGAATAATTCCGTCCTTTTCCCATTGCTCATAATTCGGATAGGCTTCCTTCTCTAGAAATTTGCGTAAAGACTCTCGAAAAATTTCATGCTCTTCCTGTATGTATGGTGCAGTCATGGTTTCCCTCCGAATCTATAAATTTTCTTGCCATAATACATATTAAGGTATCTCCGCCTTTGCAAAGGCTTTCATATCTATTGTACAATAATTGTCATTATTTTTAGAACATTTAGAATTATAAATTCAAAAAAACTAACCTTTTTGCTATAAAGGTTAGTTTTCTTTGTTCTCTATTTTGGCTGCATGCGAATGGCACCGTCCAGACGGATCGTTTCTCCATTCAGCATCGGATTTTCTACAATACTTTGAGCCAGCTTTGCATATTCTTCCGGATACCCCAGCCTTGATGGAAATGGCACCATTTTCCCCAAAGAATCTCTCGCCTCTTCCGGGAGTGATTCAAACATAGGGGTATGGAATAACCCGGGTGCAATGGTCATTACGCGAATCCCATAGGAGGCAAGCTCTCTTGCAATCGGCAAGGTCATGCTGACCACACCGCCCTTTGAAGCACTGTAGGCGGCCTGCCCTATTTGCCCTTCAAAGGCTGCGACAGAAGCCGTGTTAATAATGACCCCTCTTTCTCCGTCTTCATTTGGTGCATTCTTTGTCATCTGGTCCGATGCTAATCTGATCACATTGAAAGTCCCTATCAGATTAATAGAGATAACTTTGGAGAATGTTTCAAGCTCATGAATCCCCTTGCGGCCCAATAATTTAGCAGCAATCCCTATTCCTGCACAATTGACAACCGCATTAATATACCCAAATTGATCTGCTGCATATGCAACTGCTCTACGAATGTCGTCTTCCTTGGTTACATCCGCTTTTATATAGAGGATATTTTCACCATATTCCTCCATAAGCTTATTCCCGCGCTCTTCCGCCAGATCAACGATAAGTACTTTGCCGCCGCTTCCCGCTAGTTTCCTGGCAGTCGCCTCGCCTCGCCTAGCCCTGATGCACCGCCGGTGATTATTGCCCTGGAATCCTGAAGTTTCATAATGAGCCTCCCTTTAAAAGCATTCTCAAGAGTTCTTTCCATTTGCATGCTGATTTTTCCTGCTAATTTAAATGTCTTGTTTTAATTCTTTATTTCAGTAATTGTTATATTCATCCCTTATAAGTTGCATGCCATTTTTAGGATCAAGAATGAAGGTTCTTGTCCTATCCGTTATTTTTTTCATTTTGTATTGAAGCTGTTCAGCGGTATCAATTCTCGATTGAAGCTGTTTTAAGCTAATCCCCAAAACAATGCTGCTGCCATTACTCAAGATTACCCTTGTATGGTTTTTAGAATAAGAGAATATATCTGAAATATGATGCAGAGCAATCCAAACACAGTCTGCTTCATTTGGAGATTTATGAGGTAGCCAGTACATATCAGGATTCCCATTAATCCGTACAGGGGGTTTATTAATGCTTCCGAGAATGGTTTTTGTCCCCCTCATCGCTCCCTTTAAATCAGAACAATAATGCAATAGACTTTCATTCATTAATACGTAAGGTGATTTGTCCACACCAAAGGTTTGGTCGCCTTCCATTACTTTTGAGTATTCTCCACTCGAAGTGAATTCCGGTAAGATGGCCATTGTATCCCGTCTTATTACAAACTCTTCCCTAATACTCCCAATCATTTTTACTTCTCCCTTTTTTAAATTTTTGTGACGTATTTCACATTTTTATAAAAAGCAGTATACTTACATGGAAAGGTATACTCCTTTCACCGCTCTCTCTTGTGTGAGTCCGCCAGGCTTAGGCAAGAGAGATTTTCTTTATACCCACACCTCCTTTTTAAGAAAGCGCTTTAGTTTCCGTTTAAGAGGAAATTATTTTGTCCATAAACTATATGAATTTTTCATGATGAGGCAAATTCTAAGGAGAGCAGGTATGAGGAGACTAACTAAGAAGTATCCTGCTATAACCACATTAAATTACGACAAATTTCGCAGCTTTCGGGACTATTATACCTATAATTTCTATTAAATGTAAAAATATTTTTCTATAGTTTTATGCTATTTTTGGAAAGGAGAAATAGGCTTACCACCCGATTGATTTGTTTCATTGACACCTCTACTGGTATATGTATATAATAATTGGTGCTTCTTAGTTAAATGTAGATAGAATTGTCAGTATTCTATTGATTTCTTAGGTAAATGTTTATTTTTTAAATGAGTTAAGTGCCCTATGAAAACTTTCGAAAAATGTTCACATTTTAAGATGCCTCAGATGCGGAAAACATGGACGATATTCTTTTAACTCCCTTTAGCTACCATATCATGGGAAATCTCTGAGATATCGTCGTTATTCCATTCGATTAATTACCATCCTACCTGCATCCTTGAAATTTTTGTCGTTATTCCTCACGATTAACTACCATATCACGGGAATCCCTGAGATATCGCCGTTATTCCATTCGATTAACTACCATCCTACCTGCATCCTTGTGATTTTCGTCGTTATTCCTCACGATTAACTACCATATCACGGGAATCTCTGAGATATCATCGTTATTCCATTCGAATTAACTACCATCCTACCTGCATCCTTGTGATTTTTGTCGTTATTCCTCCCGATTAACTACCATATCACGTGAAATCCTTGAGATATCGTCGTTATTTCATTCCATTAACTACCATCTTACCTGCATCCCTGGGATTTTCGTCATTATTCCTCCCGATTAACTCCCATACTTTAAGCATCAAGGAATTATTGTCGTTATTCCTTTAAATTAACAACTAAATTTGACAAACCAGAAAAGGGTGCCATCAATATTCAGCCCCCTTTTTCCTATTGGTTCGATTTCATTTCAAGATAATCCACCAGCTCATGATAGTCAGCTGCCAAAAATATAGCCATGTTTTGATCGAAAATCATAAATATGGGGCTTGGCATGTCAAAGCTACCCTTCATTTTCGTCGGCTTACGGATGTTAACTTTACCGACGCCAGGTAATTCTTTCAGGTTCAACTTTCTCATTTCTTCTTCATTTCCAACCGCCAATATAGCGTATTTCTCGGGCTCTTCAGCTCTCCACTGAGCTTCATGAAATAGCGGATCTGCCTCCTTGGAAATCCTAAAAGATGTCATCCTGGTTTGCATAGGATCCTTTTGGTCAAAAAAGGTTACAGAAGCGTGGACTTCCTGGCCTACTTTCGGAATGGAGAAAGTGTGAACAGCATATGGATCCCAATAAAAAGTACCGTCCCCTACTGTTACCAAACTTTTTTTATAGTCAATGGCGGTTATCGTACCGCTAAGGCCTCTATGCTCGCCAAAGTTATCTGGCAATAGGTAATCAATTACTTCTCCCCAGCTCTGGGATTGATACTCCAAGTCTCGATTATTAAACAAATAGAAGGCAGGAGTTGCCTGAATGTTTAACTCCGGAAATTGTTCCTGTATTCCATACAAATCCGTTGATCCTCTCATTTTTGAAATTTGCCTGCATGCGGGTTCAGGCATTTTCAATATACCCATCATTGGTTCGGGAACAACAGCCAGCAGCGAATAGCTTCCATCCTTGTCAGACAGGAGTTTTTCATAGTTAAAACTCTGGGAAACTCCAATTAGAAATATATACTCCTCTTCCCATTTAACTCTTACAATCATTACATGCTTTCCAGGGCGCTCCGGCAAAGGAATAGGCTCAAACTTTACGGTTTTAAATTGAACTTCCTCCTTACCGTTCCTATACCCTAGTTCTACACTTACTGGCTTTTGTTTAGTAATCATTTCAAGGCCTGCTTCAGGATTTACCTGAAAGGGAGCCATATCCTGAATTAAGTCATACGGATCCCTATCACCTGCTACTACTGTATTTCCTTTTTCCTCCCACCGGTAGTTTCCGATGTTATAAGGGACTTCTTCCCCCATATTATGGAATACCATCATAGGCGGCTCTGGCTTAACCGATTCTCTTTTCACTTTAACCTGGTCCATCACAAAGAGAATAATAAAAAGAATGCCAATTCCAATAAGAGTATTTTTCCAGTTCCTTTTCATTGCATATCTCCTCAGTCATCTAATAGTTTACTTCCTCAAAGGGAAAGCGGCTTGTTTTTTCAGTACATTATTAATAATTTCTTTCTTCAGCGGGATTCCCTGTAAAAATGTAATCTATTCGGACACATCCTTAAACTAAGGCATATAGATATTATCATTCTATGATTAAACGGAGGCATTTCATGAAAAATCGTAAACGTCTGCTGTTGTCATTTGTTGTAATTTGTGTTTTAGCCCTTTTTTATATAAGCTATATGACCTTTAGAAGCGGACATTTTACACAATGGAGCCACACCGAGGTCAGCAGAGAGATGTTTGAGGAACATCAGGCTGTTTATTTGGGATATGACTTTAGCTGGGAAGGAATTGGCACTCCGATTCTTCAAAGTATTTCATTGTACAAAGAAGATGGAACTCTGTTAACTGAGGACGATGGGCAGATTTCGATTGAAGCTTTTATTGAAAGAACGGATAAATATAATAAAACGGGAGCAATCCCCGAGGATCGTGCCATTCAAGAAGGATTCACAGAAGATTACTACCCTGTAGCAGGGTATCCTGTTAAGGAAGACTTGAGAGTTATTTTCCGAGTGGAGCTGCTGGATATAAAATTCGAGGGTGATATAGGAGAATTAATAATAAAATATAAGGTTTTTGGGTTAAGTCAGCAGCAATCTGTTGATTTTCCAAACATTATTTTTTGATTTTCTTGCTTTAAAATGATTTATCATCGCTCTATCCAATTTTCAATTCAGGCAATCTGTCAGAAACTTTTTAATAATATTAGCAACTGTTCCAGTGAAATATAAAAACAGCTCCCTTTCAGAAGCTGTTTTTAAATCAGGCAGAATATCGATCTTTGAGCATTTCTCTCAGCTGCTTCCTGACACGGTACAATTTTGTTTTAACTGTATTGGGGTTAAGATGAAGGATGTCCGCTATTTCTCTTTCCTTTAACCCATATCTTATTTTGAGCAGGAACACTCTTTTCTGTTCAGGTGAGAGGGAATCGACATATGTGTATATCTGTTCCTGCAGTATGTTTACCTCTGCTTCCTGACCGGCATCCAGATGAGTTCTTTCCAGACATTTTTCCAAATCGGTGCAGACTGCTATTCTCTCATTTGTCCTTCTTTCTTTTCGGACAAAATCAATCGCTGTTCTGGTAGCAATCGCCGATAGCCATGCACCTAATTTTTCCTGATCCTCAACGGTATCTATTTTTTTATATGCTTTAATGAGTGTTTCCTGGACAACATCCTGTGCAAGATAGTGATCACGTGTAATGCAGTAAGCAACGTGAAAAAGCCGATTATTATACAGATTACAAATTTCTCTCATATCAACTGAATGTTTACTCACTCTCATCCCCCTCTCTTTCCAGCTATATAGCTTCTATTCAAAATGTTTTTTTATGAAGCCTGGCACGTTTTTTCCATTGAAGTTTTTAATATCAATGGCTCTTTGCTCTTCAAAATAGAATGCAATTAAATATTCTCCATCAACAAAACCTCTTGCGCTCTTAAGGCTGCTCTCAATTTGTTCTTCATTAGTGATTTTCATTGCCTGGTTGCTTTGTTTCATATCTTCAAATATATCCTCGTATGAAAAACCTCTTGCATGATTAATATTAAGATCCTCTGCTTTCATAACAAGGGCATATGAAACATCGTTACTAGTTACCCTGGCTTCATCAAGGAGTGACTTTTCCTTCAGCCATTTTTCAAACTTATTATAGGAAGGATTCCATTGCATGTAGGCTTTCTTGCTGTTGCTATAATAAATTTCGATATAGGCATACGGCTCGACATCATTCATGCTCTCTTCATAGGCTGCTGAATCCACTTCTTCTGTCAAAATCTCAACTGCTTCTTTTAGATCATCAGGATTTGTAATTATAGCCCGCTTATTTACAGGACCTGAAGGAGTGATGGTAATTTTGGTAGTTTCATCAGCTGCAACTTTGTAGATCTCGTTTGTTGCTTTTTTATATTCATCCGATTCAAAGATAAGCTTATAGAAGGGCCTGTATTTCGTTTTATCTATTTTGTAGTTTCGAACAAGTTTTTCGCCATTTTTCAGCTCATATACAATAAAGGCAGTATCCCGGTGATTGGCCTGCATGTGATCAATGCTTTTATTTTCAACAATCTCTTGATGAAGCCTTCTGACCAGATCAATATTTTCAAATTCTTCTAGATATAAAGGCTCATCCCGATCAATGTCACTATAAAGATAATAACTTTCGCTAATATGGACCCGATTTATCTCGCGGGCTGAAGGTATGTTTTTCTCATATTGGGTAAAGTCAAATTGAAATAGCATGAACAATACTGCGATTACGGCTGTATAAATGATTAGTCCTCTAACATGGATAGTCACACGCCAGGATTTTTGCAAAACCATTTCTGCTATTGCATATCCGATTAGTGCTCCGAACACATAGCCTGCAATTAGCCATCCCACGCCGTTCCTCATCTCGCCAAAGTACATCCCGCCAAGAAGCATGGTACAAAATGTTGTTCCGTATTTAAAAATTGGTTTAGTAATTGGAAATACAAGAGCTTGAGAAACAGCCTCCAGCTTTCTCTTTTTGTAAATCCATTGGCTCAGCCAATACAACGAAAGTATAAGTATGAGATAAACCACAATCTCGCTTGTCCCGGGAGCACGGTAATTGATTTGAACCAATGAAGTCAAAGGAGAAAACTTTTCAACCTTACTTTCCATATAGTATTGATTAGGATATCCATATAAATAAAATGGCAAATTAAAAGCCAGAAGAATGATTAGCCCAGCTGGCAGCAGCAGGACAATATAGGATAATGCCCCCTGTACCGCAGATAAACCTGTAACCATTCCTACAAAAACACCGGCCAAGTAGATTAAGATATTGTACATAAGGGTGATGCCCAGCCATTTAAAAATTTCGCCAATTTCATAAAATTCATTCAAGAAGAGCGGCTGATAAAGAATCAAAACGATAATGGCGATAAGCAGAACCGGCAAGATTAAAAGAAGAAGTCCAGTAATGGCATATTGATGAAAGATGGCTTCTCTTCTAATCGGCAGGCTATGGATTAAATCACTATACGGTTTCATCTGCAGAAACCGAAATAAAAAGACTACCATTAGCACTGGTATGCTAATGGTTAAAATGATCTGAATCTGAAAATTATATTGAAACAGATTATCAATATCTACGAATTTACGCTGTTCCTCTGAGGTGGTCATCAAAATCTCAAGTGGAATGCTAAAAAACAGCCCTAAAAAATAAATAATCGAAACCCAGCCAACACTCCTTATGATGGTTTTCCAAATTTCTTTATTAACCAAGGATATTTTGGACAGCATATCCAACATCCCCCATTTCATAAATAAAAATTTCTTCAAGCGTAAGGGGAAGCAGATCAAAAATGACAGGTTTGAATTGTTCAACATAGGCTGAGATTTCCTCAGCATCTCCCTTGACAATACAAATCATGATACTGCCTCTTTTTTCTTTATGCAGCAGTTTCATAGAATCAAAGATGGCAGGTACCGGTCCTTTAAAAGCTACCTGAATTTTATGGGTCTCTGATTTGATATCATCCAAGTCTTTTTCAAGAATGATCCGCCCCTTATGCATAATGCCTATATAATCACATAAGTCTTCCACTTCCCGTAAATTATGAGATGAAATCAAAATAGTCATTTCCCTATCTGCAACCTCATTAATTAGAAGGCTTTTAACTTTTTTTCGCATAACAGGATCCAGGCCATCCATTGGTTCATCAAGAATCAGGACTTCCGGTCTCGCTGACAAAGCAAGGATGAATGCAGCCTGCCTCTGGATTCCTTTTGAAAATCTATGAATCTTTTTATGTACATCCATTTCAAATATGGCAGCCAGCTCGCCGAATCGAACTTCATCCCATCCGCTATAAATGCTCTTATAAAACTGTGCCATGTGCTTGACCGTATATTGTGGAAGAAAAAAGGGATTATCCTGAATAAAGAAGATCTTATCCTTAATGGCCTTGTTTTCAAAAACTGGCTCGCCATCTATCGTCACTGATCCTTCGTCCTGTACATAAATGCCTGACAATAGTTTCAAGAGTGTTGTTTTCCCGGCTCCATTAGAACCTAGCAATCCATATATAGAGCCTTTGTTCACATGAATGCTAACCTTTTCAACAGCTTCCAGTTCCTCAAAAGATTTCCCGACGTTACTGATTTTGATCACTTTCAATCCCTCCCCCTACTGTTGCTTCTATCTCTTTAATCATCTTGAATATTTCATCGGCTGAGATACCGAGGTATAATGCCTCAGAAAGGAGCTTCGAAAGCTCACTTTTTACCTTAACGATTTTTTCACTGTTTTGCTTGGGAGTTGCGGGACTGACAAAGCTTCCTTTTCCTTTAATTGAATAGATATAGCTTTGGGATTCCAGCTCCCTGTATGCCTTTTGAATGGTATTAGGATTGATCGTCAACTGCTGGGCCAGCGTTCTTACGGAAGGCAGCTGTTCATCAGCCTTTAAAACCTCTGTTATGATCAGCTCTTTTAACCGTTCAACCAATTGTTCATATATGGGCTTACGGCTCCTTACGTCCAATTCAAACATGCTAACCCTCCCACCTGTATATAGTGTACTATGACTCGTAATACAGTTAATACAGTTAGATTATATTACAAGTATCTGGAAAAGGGAATAGGGTTTTAGAATTTTTTTTAATAGCCTGGCTCTTTTAAATTTGCCTGATGATTGCCACTGCAGGCAATCCCTTTCCGTGGGCGGCCCGATGCTCCTGGTCGCTTAGCTCCTACGGGGTCTTCCTTAGATCCGCACTCCCGCAGGACATTGATTAGGCTTTCAATAAACACTGAACGAAGAAAACTGCAAATGCATTTTCGAGGATCTCTCGCCTCCCGCTCCAATCAATAGGGGCTAAGATACAACCATAAGCATTAACAGTGCCAATAACTTATAAATCCACAATAAAAAAACTGGCTTAGCATAACAGCTAAGCCAGTGGAAAACATCATTATTTAGCAGACTTCACATTCACTGGAGGAGGAGGCAAAATCATGTTGGAGCGTCTGTTGTTTGTTGCGATAATGTATACGGCAGCGACAGCAATGCCGACTGCAATGAATGATCCAAGGTTGAAAATGCCTTTTTGCGAATACCAGACAATCGAGTATCCGACTGATCCTGCTAATAAGGCGTAATAGAAAAACGGGAATAATGTTTTCCGAATAACAGCTCCTTCTTTTCCTACTAATCCTACAACAGCTGATGCTGCTACAACGTTATGCACACAAATCATGTTGCCAGCTGCTCCGCCTACTGCCTGAAGGGCAACAATCCACGTAGCATCCACACCGATTTGTGATCCTACATCATATTGAAACAAGGAGAACATCATATTACTAACTGTATTACTTCCGGCAATAAAGGCACCAAGACCACCAATAAATGTTGCAAAGAACGGCCAGAATTCTCCTGCGAGGGCTGCAGCTCCATTTGCTAATTCAATCGGCATTTGGTTATAGCCTGCAGCACCTCCTCCTGTATTAATGAATACCTGAACCATTGGCACTGTAAAAATTAAAGCCGTAGAAGCAGCTACTGTTGTTTTACCTGAATCAGCCCAAGCTTTCTTATATGAATTTGCATTCATTCCATGAATGAAATAGGTGATAACTGATACCAAAATAAAGATGGTACCAGGCAAGTAAAGCGGCTGAAAACTCGAAGTGATTCCTGAATCAAAGATGTTCTCGAATTTCACAGTCCAGGACTGCATCCAGCCAAGGAATGGAAGCGATTTCAATCTGGTTAATACTAAAAACAGGCCGACTAAAACATAAGGAGCCCATGCACGCATCATGCTCATGCTTCCGCTTTTGTGTGCAACCTCTTTAATTTCAAGTTTTCCAGTCCATTCAGGATCCCATTTAGACTTTTCTTCAAAATCCCAAACCTGATCCTTTGGCGGCATAAGAAAGCCTTTTTTTGCTGCAGAAACTACAATTGCCAAACCGACTAATCCCCCAACCATTGAGGGGAACTCAGGTCCAAGGACATTCGCTACAATTACATATGGAATTGTCATGGCAAAAGCAGCAAATAAGGCAAATTTCCAGACTTTAATTCCTTCAGAAAAGGATTTGTTTTTTCCAAAAAATCTTGTCATTAGAGCCACTACAAATAAAGGAATTAATGTGCCTGCTATCATATGGAGAATTGCAACCTGTCCTGCAATTTGTGTAACTAGTGCCAACAGATTGTCCGTAAGGCTGGCGTTACCCGATAAACCAGTCTGTACTCCCACCAGCATAGGAGTTCCTACGGCGCCAAAGGAAACAGGCGTACTTTGAATAACCATACCGGCAACAACTGCTGCCATCGCTGGGAACCCTAATCCAACTAAAAGCGGAACCGCTACTGCTGCAGGAGTTCCAAAGCCTGAAGCACCTTCAATAAACGACCCAAACAGCCACGCGATGATAATGACCTGAATACGGCGGTCTGCAGAGATATCCGTGAATCCCTGGCGGATTGTTTTAATTCCGCCGCTTTCCTGCAGGGTGTTAAGGAGCAGAATTGCACCAAAAATAATGTACAGGAGTGTTCCAGCGACTACAAGACCGTTAATTGAGGCAGCAGCAACATTAGCGCCGGGCACTTTCCAGATAAATAGCGCTAAAACGACTGCAACAAGGTATGAAATGGGCATCGCTTTACTTGCCGGCCATCTCATTCCAACAAGGAACACTGCAACAGCAATAATCGGCAAAAGAGATAGAAAAGCTAAAGTTCCAGTACTCATAAAAACATTTCCTCCTTCTGTTTCGTAATGACAAACAATAATTGCATTTTGTTGCGGACGAAGAAACATTGTTATATAACTATAATAGTTTTGTTATACAACAACTACTTGGCCTATATTTTATTATACAGTCCTTTTTTGTAATTTCAACAATATTAAGAAAATTAAATATATATTTTTTAATAAAAAAATTAGCCCGATATATCTTTAATATAAGATATATTGGGCTAATAAATTTAACTGATACGGCTGACATGACCTAAACGGGCGGAAATATCTTTTCCTGTTTTAACCATTATCGATTTCAGCGTCTTCATCCTGTCGTCCGTCATTCTCATGGTAGGTCCTGATATACTCACCGCTGCAATCACCTTTCCCAAATGGTCAAAAATAGGAACAGCTACACATGTAATGCCATATTCGTTTTCCTCCAGATCAAGCGCATATCCCTTTTGCCTAACTTGGCTGAGTTCTTTAAGAAATTCTTCTTTATCAGTTATCGTTTTATCCGTATGGACCGGCATCCCTTTCCGTTCCAGGATATCAACTACCACACTGGAGGGCAGGTGTGCAAGAATGGCTTTCCCTACAGATGTGCAATGCATAGGAGCCCTTTTCCCAACCTTTGAGTGCATCCTCAATGTTTCATTGCCCTCAAGCTTTTCGATATATACAACTTCTCCCTGATCGTATACCACTAAATGAATAACTTCGTTCGTCTCATTCTCAAGTTCTTGTAAAAAAGGCCTTGCTTCCGCCCTCAAATCGATTGATTCAAGGAGCTTTGAGCTGATCTCAAGGAACTTGTAGCCCAGCTTATATTTGCCTGTTTCGCCATCCTGTTCAATATATCCATATTGTACAAGTGTTGAAAGGATTCGGTAAACCGAGCTTTTATTTATGTCTATTTGCTTGGCTATCTCTGTAACCCCAAGGCCGCCTTTTTTCATGCTAACCAGCGTGATGATATCAAGTGCCCTGCTAACAGATTTAACCATATTTTCTCTTTCCAAAACGTTCACCTCTGGTGCAAAACCTTTATCTTTAAAACATTATAGCATACAAGAAATTGTGAAAATGATTAAACTGTTTTTACACCTTCTCGGGCTGCAGCAAATGTGTTGCGAAGTGTTCCTACTTCTTTAATTTCACACTCAATAACATCGCCGGAACCAACCATTTCAGCTCCAACAGGGCTTCCTGTCAAAATGACATCCCCTGGCTTCAGTGTCATCACATTCGTCAGGTAAGAAATCATTTTGCGGATCGGTATAATCATTAATTCCGTACTGCTGTTCTGCTTTTCTTGCCCGTTTAATTTCGCTTCAACCTTTACTTGGAATGGGTCCAATTCTGTTTCAATAACAGGTCCCAGCGGAGTGAAAGTATCGAAAGATTTTCCTACCGTCCAATGTCCGTCACTATGGAAGAATTGCGGCGCTGTTACATCATTCCCTACTGTATAGCCAAAGACATAATCAAGCACATCCGATTCTGCTACATTCTTAGCCTCTTTCCCGATAACTACAGCAAGTTCCGATTCAAATTTAATCTGTTCAATGCCCTCCGGAATTACGATGTTTTCCTCTGGTCCAATTACGGACGAAACAGGCTTGAAAAAGAATACTGGAATCTCAGGAAGCGTTTCCGGTAAATCAGTTTTTGCGGATACGTAGTTAGCTCCTATACCGATAATCTGATTTGGCACAAGCGGGGCCAGCTGCTTTACTTCGCTTTTTGAGAAAGAATTCCCTGTAAACTCCCATTCTCCAAAAATATCACCTTTAATTTCTTTAACTGTTTCATTTTCTATTACTCCTGTATGTACAGCTGAATTAACTTCGAACCTTGTAAACTTCATTTTCTGTATCTCCCTTCAGTTATCTGTAAAGAACAGGGCATTTTCATGCCCCATTCCTATAATCATTTATTGTTTTACAGCATACTTAGCTTTAGCTTCAAGGCGGCGGCGGTGCAGAATTGGCTCAGTGTAGCCGTTTGGCTGATCATATCCTTCAAATACAAGGTCGCATGCTGCCTGGAAAGCAACCGAGTTCTCAAAATCAGCTGCCATTGGGCGATAAGCCGGATCTCCAGCATTTTGTTCGTCTACCACTTTTGCCATTTTCCTAAGGGTCTCAAACACCTGTTCTTTTGTACAAATGCCGTGGTGCAGCCAGTTCGCAACATGCTGGCTGGATATCCTTAATGTGGCACGGTCTTCCATTAAACCAATATCGTTAATATCTGGCACTTTTGAACAGCCAATGCCCTGTTCAACCCAGCGTACAACATATCCCAGAATGCCTTGTGAGTTATTCTCAAGCTCTTCTTGAATTTCTTCAGGTGTCCATTGCGGCTTTTCAGCAACCGGAATTTGCAGGATATCATCGCGCAGATCAGAAATATCCTCCATTAACTTGTTTTGTACTTCCTTAACATCTACCTTATGGTAATGCAAAGCATGCAGAGCTGCAGCTGTCGGAGATGGAACCCATGCAGTATTGGCTCCTGCATTCAGATGGCCGATTTTCTGCTCCATCATATCAGCCATCATATCCGGCATAGCCCACATTCCTTTTCCAATTTGGGCACGCCCCTGGAAGCCTGTTTCAAGACCGGTGTTAACATTGGACTTTTCATAGCCCTTAAGCCATGCAGTTGATTTCATGTCGTTCTTGCGGATCATCGGGCCAGCTTCCATCGATGTATGCATTTCATCGCCAGTACGGTCAAGGAATCCTGTGTTAATAAATACAATGCGCTCCTTTACTTCACGGATACACGCTTTTAGGTTTAAGGAAGTACGGCGTTCCTCATCCATAACACCAATTTTTAATGTATTCCGCTCAAGTCCCAGCAAATCTTCAGTACGGTCAAACAAATCATTCGCGAAAGCAACCTCTTTAGTACCGTGCATTTTCGGTTTAACAATGTAGATGGAGCCTTTTGATGAATTTTGGTAAGGGCCATTTCCAAGAATGGTATGCTTGGCGATAAGGCTTGTCACCACTGTATCAAGAATTCCTTCCTGAATTTCATCCCCATTAGCATCTAAAATAGCGTTGTTAGACATTAAATGACCAACATTGCGGACGAACATGAGTGAACGACCTGACAGAGATAAATCTTCTCCTGTCGGGGATACATACGTACGATCAGGGTTTAATGTACGTGTCAATGTTTTATTGCCTTTACTAAACGTTGCAGAAAGATCGCCTTTCATTAATCCAAGCCAATTTCGGTAAACAAGAACCTTGTCTTCTGCATCAACTGCTGTTACGGAGTCTTCACAATCCATGATCGTTGTAACAGCTGCCTCGAGAAGTACGTCTTTAACGCCAGCATCATCTGTTTTTCCGATAGGATGGCTTCTGTCAATTTGAATTTCAAAGTGCAGGCCGTTATTTTTCAAAAGAATTGCGGTTGGATGATCTTGCTCTCCCTGATAGCCGGCAAACTTCGCTTCATCTGCCAATCCTGCAATTTCCCCATTGCTAAGGACAACAGCAAACTTTCCATCCTCTACCTTGTACTGTACTGCTTCCTTATGCGACCCGCTAGTTAATGGAACTGTTTGATCAAGGAATTCTCTGGCGAATGAAATAACTTTTTCACCTCTGACAGGGTTATAGCCACCGTCCCGCTGAGCACCATCGTCTTCACTGATGGCATCGGTTCCGTATAGTGCATCATATAAGCTGCCCCAGCGAGCATTTGCTGCATTGATTGCATAACGTCCATTGTTAACAGGCACAACTAATTGAGGGCCAGCCTGGATAGCCACTTCATCATCAACATTTTCTGTGGTGATCTTGTAATCTTCTGCTTTAGGTTCAAGATAACCTATTTCCTCTAAAAATGTTTTATAGCTATTAAAATCGAAGTCTTTATTTTCACGATGCCAAGTATTAATTTGATTTTGAATTTCATCACGCTTTGCAAGAAGTGCTTTATTTTTAGGCGTCAAATCGTTTACAAGCGCTTCCAAACCTGACCAAAATTGCTCCTGATCAACTCCGCTTCCCGGAAGAGCTTCAGAATTAATAAATTCATAGAGTTCACTTGCAACTTGCATGTTTCCAGATTTCACATAGTTTCCCATTGGTCATTTCCTCCTTAGAATTGCCCTGTACTTTAAGACTGGGCAAAATGCAGAGATAGGATGTTTGTTATTACAAAACACCGTTTCTCATATTGCTCTTAAAAAAATAATAGCATGATTTTCTTCACAGTTTCAATAATTTTCAAGCAATTTATGATTCTTTCCATTTTTGTTAGCCAGTCTATCGGCGGCTGCCTGTTAGTTATGAAATCGCCTGGGTTTTCAACTCTTTCTTGATTTCCACACAGCGGCCCGGTGACGGGAAGAGTTTCCCTGCATTTAGCAGGTTATGAGGATTAAAGACTTCACGAATTTCTGTCTGGGCAGCAATTTCTTCTTCAGTGAAAACAAATCGCATCTCTTCCCGCTTTTCAATACCGACACCATGTTCCCCGGTTATTGTTCCCCCAACATCCGCACATACCTTCAAGCATTGGCTTCCAGCTTCAAGCGCTTTCTCTGATTCCCCAGGTATTCTGGCATCAAATAATACAAGCGGATGCAAATTTCCATCACCAGCATGAAAAATATTCGCAATTCTTAATCCCGATTCATCGCTAATCTGGTTGATTCTTTGCAGTACTTCAGGCAGCTTGCTGCGAGGGATCACTCCATCCTGTACCAGGTAATCTGGAGAGATCGCTCCCATGGCGCCAAAGCCAGTCTTTCGATTGGCCCACCATCTTGCTCTTTCTTCTTCATTCCTAGCTGCTCGGACTTCACGGACATTCCGCTTTCTGCATACCTCAAGAATCTGATCAATTTGTTCATCAATCCCTGCAGCAATACCATCCACTTCAATAAGCAGAACAGCTTCAATATCTTTCGGATGCCCAACCGGGAAGGCTGCTGCTTCTACACCTTCGATCGCTGTCTTATCCATCATTTCCAACGCAGCTGGTACGATGCCCGCGGATATAATATCTGAAACTGCCTGACTGCCATCCTCGACATTATCAAAATATGCGAGTACAGTTTGCTTTCCTTCCGGATTCTTAAGAATACGGACAGTTATTTTAGTAACAATTCCCAATGTGCCCTCCGAGCCTGTGATCAGTCCAAGCAGATCATACCCGGGCGCATCCGGGATGCCGTCATTTCCGATTTCGATTATCTCGCCATTCGGCATAACCACTTCAAGTCCAAGAATATGATTTGTGGTTACCCCGTACTTCAAACAATGGGCACCACCAGCATTTTCAGCAACATTTCCTCCGATTGTACAGCAATATTGGCTGGAGGGATCGGGAGCATAGTAATAGCCTTTGTCTGATATTGAATTTGTGAGTTTGAGGTTAACAAATCCCGGTTCCACAACAGCGCGGCGGTTTTCAAGATCCACACTAATAAGCTTTTTCATCCGTACCATGCTGATTATGATTTCCCCATTGAGCGGTATGGCACCTCCGCTCAATCCTGTTCCTGCCCCTCTTGCAAGGAAGGGCAGCTCATTTTCTGAACAGTACTTTACCACTTCAGCTACTTCCTGGGTGTTCTTCGGAAAAACGACTGCTTTTGGCAAATGCTTGTGAATCGTAAAACCATCACAGTCATAGGCAAGCAAATCCTCCTTTTGATAGAGGATGGAACGGGCGCCGCCAACAATATTAGCCAAATTCAAGATATGTTTATCCTTCGATTTAATATTCTTTACCTTCATTATTCACCCTCCTTCATGCCGTCTTCCTTTTTATACGCCCAGTCAAGCAGCTGTACAGTATGGACGATTTTCTGGTTACGGCCGTATTTCTGAACCCCCATCGCCATTTGAAGCATACAACCCGGATTTCCCATTGAAATCATTTCTACATCATCCGGCACATTCTCCATTTTGCTTTCAAGGACAGCATTGGCCATCTCTGGATTGGTTATATTATAAATTCCAGCACTTCCGCAGCAACGATCTGAATTTGGCATATGGACCATGTCTACTCCAGGTATATCCAATAAAATGTCCCTCGGCTGCTGGCGGATTCCCTGGCCATGTGCAAGGTGGCAGGCATCATGGTACGTGATACGTTTATTTAATTCAGCTTTTGGCTTTTCATATCCTGTATCATGAAGGTGTTTAGAAATATCTTCTACCTTTTCTGAAAACTCCTCTGCCTTCGCATGCAGTTCTGGATCTTCCTTGAATAGTTCTGCATATTCCTTCATCATGCATCCGCAGCCTGCTGCATTCACGATCACCTTATCAAAATCCTTAAAGGCCTCCATATTCTGTTTTGCGAGCTTTCTTCCCATTTCGCGGTCACCAGCATGGACATGAAGTGCTCCACAGCAGGTCTGATTTTGAGGAATGACAACATCATTTCCATTTCTGGTGAGTACATTTATGGTAGATTCATTAATATCGCTGAACATAACATCCATTACACAGCCGGTTAGCATGGCAACTTCCTGCTTGGTTTCACCTTTGGCTTTAATCACCTTAACATCTTTATATTTCTTTTTAACGGGCTCTTTCACCTCTGGCATGATTGATTCCATATCAACAAGATGCTGAGGCATGATATTAATCAGCTTCGTCTTCCGTACCACTTTTTGCATGCCGCTTTTTTGATAAAACCTTAATAGGCCCCCAAGAGTGTTCAAGCGATTTTGATGAGGGAATAAATCATGAAGGAAAAACTTGCTGACAGCTCCCTTTACCCCTGTTAACGGCATTGCCTGGCGGATTTGCCCGCGGGCTTCTTCAATCAAACCTCCTACATCAACATCAGCAGGACAGGCAGTTGTACAGGCACGGCAATCCAGGCACTGAAATACCGGATCCATGAATTGCTCATTCACTAAAAGCTTCCCTTCAGCCACTGATTTAATCAGATGAACGCGCCCCCTTGGCGAATGCTGTTCCTGTCCTGTCTGCTCATAAGTAGGGCAGGATTCCAGACACATTCCGCAATGGACACAGTCTGCCCATTTCTTTTCATCCGGCGGATCGCTCCATAGATAGTTGCCCAAGCCTGACGTACATGGCGGATCTTGTTTTAAATCGAGTTCCCGGACACTCATTTAAATTCCTCCTACAAACCTGTTTGGGTTCAATGTTTTATGCGGATCCACTTTTGTTTTAATTCCTTGCAGAAGAAAGAAGTACGATGGATTCTTTCCCCAGACATTTACTTCTTTTCGCAATTCAAATGGCAAATGCTTCACAATAGCATATCCACCAGCCTTCTCAGCGATCTCTTTTGCTTTTTTAACCGCAGAAGCTACATCCTCGGCAGCTCCTCTGATGGATACCTGACTCAATCCATGGCCCAAGCCTCCGTGTGACTCTACCGATACGTTGAACAAGTCTATTAGAAGCTCAGTTTCCTTTATAACATTCAGCACATTCAGATTAACCGTACCAACCTTCAAGCAAGCCTCTGTTTCAGCTGCCAATACTTCAGATGTCCCATTCGGAATATGCTGGTAAAAGCGCTTCCAGAAGAAATCTGCTTCTTCTTTTGAATTTACACTTAATTTTGCATTTGCTGGCAAAATGTTTTTTATAAAATCTTCCTGATATCGGACAGAGCTTTCTACATCTTCAAAGCTCATCGCAAGAGTATAGAAGTTTATTCCGGTAAGCTTCTCTGAAAGTGCTGGGTTTAATAGCTCCATAGTTACTGGTTCAATCATGGAATCAAGAACCTTAACCGTGAATGATCTTATTTCCTGAAGATTTCCTTGCGGGAACGATACAAGAACCAGGCTTTCACTTTTAGGCAGCGGTCTTAGTTTTAACGTAATTTCGGAGACAACCCCAAGCGTTCCCATTGACCCGATAAATAGCTTATTCATATCGTATCCGGCAACATTCTTAACAACTCTGCCGCCAGAGCGGATAACCTTCCCATCTGGATAAACAATCCTTAACCCAATAACCGCATCACGGGCGGATCCGTATCCCAATCTTTTGGGTCCGCTTTCATTTGCAGCAATCACTCCGCCAATTGTTGACTTTTCCGGCCAGAATGGGTCAAGTGAAATCTTTTGATTATGCTTTGCCAGGTAATCCTGGAGTTCTTTGAAAGGAGTTCCTGCTTTTACTGTTAATGTCATATCTCCAGGAGTGTGTTCTACAATTCCTGTATACCTTTCAAGAGAAAGCAGGATATCTGCCTTTTCATCAAGGCCCCCAAACCCTCGTTTTGTTCCTCCACCCATTATGTTAATGGTTAAACCATTTGAATTGGCATATTTTAATACTCCTGATATATCTTCTTCTGATTCTGGATAAGCTTTCACATGTCCCGAGTTTCCAAAGGGATGGACTTCTTTTTCACCTTCTATTAATTGATCTTCTCTAAGGATTGTTTTTAACTCGCTCATTGATTCTGCCGCAATCAAAACAAACACCACCTATCGTTTCGTAATAGCAAACAACGTTTCTCATAGATTTAAAAAAAATACTTTATTGTTCCTGAAGAATACTCATTTGCAAAAGCTGCTCCACCAGTTCTAAATGCTCAATCATGTGTTTATGTGCCTGTTCAGGTTGCTGGTTTTTAATAGAAAAATAGATTTCAAGATGCTGCTGCTCAATTTTTTTGGCAGTTTCAGGCTGTGTTTGGATATGCTTATGGAAATCCATCATCGACTTTTTCATAGTTTCCGAAATAAACTGAACAAACTGGATGAGGATATCATTTCCTGCTGCATGGGCAATCGCCATATGAAACTGGTAATCCTCCTCCCATCCATGAATGGCTGTATCTGAAATCAGCACAGTCATTTTTCTGAGATCCTCTTCCGTGCGATTTCTCGCCGCTATTTCGGCAAGACCGGTTTCGACCATTTTTCTCGCTTGGAACAGCTCCTGGATGTCTTTAATGTCAGGAAGCAAGTGGTGGCTGTTAAATAATTTCGAGGAGTCAAACTTGCAAATATAAGTTCCTTCTCCCTGCTTAACATGAACAATTCCTTTCCCCTGCAGTGATGTTAAAGCATCCCTGACGGCGGAGCGCCCGACACCAAATAATTCGCATAATTCTCTAACGGATGGCAGCTTCTCCCCCGACTGAAAGGAACCCTTCGCAATCATCTCTTCGACTTGCTCTGCAACCAAATCTGAAATTTTCCGATTTGAAATCTTTTTTACATTCACGCTAATGCCTCCTCCCATTTCAGACATCACATATCTGATATGTTGCTTGTTATTTATTATTAAAGCACGATGAATTGTATTAATCAATAAAATATTTAGAATTTATTTAAGATTTCAAGTATTTTATATCTTCTTTCTTATACTTAAGTGTTTTGCTAGGAAGAAGGGCTTACTTATTATCTTGCTGCCTTTCCAGCAGGAATTGATATTGGAGAACAAAAAAAACCTGACCAGTCATGCTTTCGCATGGTGATCAGGTTTGAACTATTATTTATTCTATTACGCGGACTACACGGCCATTAAATACATTCTTCCAGTAGCCGCTTGACATATTGGCAATCGCGACCCCTGTTGAGCTTTGGGAACCGATGAATTTTCCGCCGCCAAGGTAAATGCCCACATGTCCATCCTTTTTATACGTATCAAAGAAAACAAGGTCTCCAGGCTTCATTTCGCTGGCAGAAACCTGGCTTCCAGCATATTTAAGAGAATCTGTGCTGGCTCCTACCTTAATTCCTGCTTGAGCAAATGACCAATGAACAAATCCGGAACAATCAAATCTTCCATTGGCAATATCATAAGAATTTCTGCCGCCGCCAAACACATAAACCGAATTGCCGATATACTTGTTCCCAGCAGTTGTGACAATATTAACTGCACTGCTTCCATTAACTGATTGCTTAGGTGCAGTATTGCTGGAGCTGCCAGGCTTGTCCTTGCTTACTGTTGTTTGTGTTTTAGGCCTATCTGCCCCTGGAGATGATGGTGAAATAGCCGCAGTTTGTGCAGCTAAGCTTTGTTCGATTTCAGCAATCATAGAAGCATATTTGCTATCCTCAGTTAGAAGCTTCGCCTTCTTTTCAGCAATACTGCCCTCTTGTACTTTCAGCTGCTGAATCAGCGAGTTATTCTGCTGTTTTTGTTCCACCATATTAGCCTGCATGCCTTCCAGCTCGGTCATCATACCGTTCAATTTGGACAACTCTGCTTCAACTGCAGCCTTTTTCTCTTCAAGTTCTTTTTTATCCTTTTCCTGTTCCGACATTAATTGTTTGTCTGCCTGAACGAAAGTCGTAACTGCATCAACACGGTCAACAAAATCACTGAAGCTTGAAGCACCAAGCAGAACATCTAAATAAGCTACTGTTCCGCCGCTTTCCTGGAACGACTGCGCTCTCTGTTTCAAAACAGAGCTCCTCTTTTCGATTCTTTTTTCGATGATCTCCATTTCCGATTGCAATTCATCTAACTCGGATTGAGTGCTCGTAATTTTGCTTTGTGTGTTTTCTATTAATTTATTATTATCTTCAATCGCTTTCTCTACTCTTTGAATCTTTATTTTTAGTTCGGATATTTCCTTTAATACTGAAACTAGTTCCTGATCAGCCTTGGCAAGACTGGTTTGTATGTCTAATCGCTGCTGCTGGACTTCACTTTTTTGATTATGTAATTTATTAATAGATTCAGCATTTACGCCCGGAATAGAAAAAGCACTTCCAAGCCCTAGCATAATTGTAGTATTTAAAACGAGCAGCTTTTTTTTCAAAATTACTCCCTGCTTTCTGATATGCACTCGGCCAATCCTAGCCAGCATATGAAATATATAAAACTTTTGCACTATGTATTTTAAAATTAAGCGATTACAATAAACTCTTAGTAAATTTGTCTTTCTATGGAGGATTATACCACCGTTATTTGACAGGCTTGTAATATTACTATTACAAAAATATTTCATTCATGACATTAAACCCCTTTTTTCGCGAATTTGGCATGACATTTTTCCTGTTTTTTCTTCATTTAATAAAAAGGCTGTTTTCACAAACTTTGTTGCTATTTAAACAAGAAGTGAGTAGAGGTTGATTTCCGCTCCAGGATGCTCAAGCTTCCGCGGGGTAGGCGGTGAGTATCCTCGCCCCCCAGCGCCTGTCGGGTTTCACCTGTCCCACTCAACCCGCTGGACTTTGAATAAGCATCCTTGAATCATCAACGAACGAAGGAATGCGAATGCATTTTCGCGGGATTAGCACATTATGCTCCAATCAACCAAACTAATTTATTAATGTTTTTAATTGCATAATCTATTTAAAAACAACATTCTTTAGAAAAGAGCCAATAAAAAAAGACCGATATCCGAGTTGACATCCTCGAGATTTCAGCCTTTAGTTATATTGCTTAATTATGATGCACTTAATATAGAAGGAACCGGGCAAATAGTTTAATCTGCTAACTCCTAAATTTGCTTTGGATGTCCTGATCAAAAACAAAAACGGACATCCCAAAATCACGTTCTATATCAATGTCAACAAATAGGTCGATAAGTTTCGCCTGCAGGAAGTCTTCCATTTCTGATGGACGATTTTTCTTATACATTTCTTTTACCATTTCAGTTCGGGCTGCACGAAGCATTTGTTTTCCTTCATCTGCACTGGCAATAAACTTTTCTACAGGAGACAGATTCCCTTCCATCTCACAAATAGCCCAATTTTTACAGAAAGTTGTCCTGACCTGGCTTGGCCCTTTACCCATATGCTTTTTCCTGAAGGAGCGCACTAAGTTACTAAATTCAGCTTCATACTTATTCATCTATCCAACCCTCTAATATCCAATTATTTGCCCTAAAAAGCTTAAACAGCTATTCACTTTAATAAGTTAAGCAATTATCGCCCTTATTGTCAAACAAATAAGCCGGGTACCAGGTACCTATACCAATTGCAAAGTGGTATAGGTACCTGGTACCGCATCTATATTAACACTATGCCAATATTAATTTCTTGCCTAATTGTGATTTTGTGCTAATATTTTTGTTAGTTGAACAGAAATTAGGAGGCGGCTTACATGGACAGCCAAATCAGCAACAGCAGTAAAATTGTTAAATTTCAGGATGGGGTTTTGAAGGAAACACATGATGAAATTGTATCAGAACATCCATTAACCATTCATCTGAATGGTGAGGAGTTCGCCACTATGGTCTGCAGCCCAGATAACATCAAAGAGCTGACAATTGGCTTTCTGGCTTCAGAAGGTTTTATCCGGAGAATAGACGAAATTAAAAATATTCAAATAGACGAAAGCAAAGGCTATTCATATGTAGATTTACACGCTAAAACTATCACAGCAAGCCATGAGTTCCATTCCAAAAGATTCATCGGTTCGTGCTGTGGAAAAAGCAGGCAATTTTATTTCCATAATGATGCCCGTACTGCTAAAACCTCCACTTCAAAAATGACTTTGACTCCACAGCAATGTATCTCATTTATGGAGCAGCTTCAGGAAGGCAGCATTACGTTCCAGGAAACCGGAGGGGTACATAATGCCGCATTATTTTCAGCTGATGAATTGATAGTAAGCAGAACTGATATTGGCCGCCATAATGCATTAGATAAAATCCTTGGCTACTGTATTGAAAACCGTATTCCTGTCAGGGATAAAATTATCGCATTTAGCGGGAGAATATCTTCGGAAGTTTTGCTTAAAGCTGCAAAAATTGGAGTGGGCATTATCCTTTCAAAATCTGCCCCTACTAATCTCGCTATTAAGCTTGCAGATGATTTGAATATTACTGCGGTGGGTTTTATTCGCGGAGACACCTTCAATGTTTATTCACACCCGGAAAGAATTATTTCTGAGAAGCGAAGTTAATTTATCTTGAACACCAAAAATATATGAGAATAACAAATAAAAGAATCCGGGTTGGGTTCTTTTTTTGTTATAGGGTTCAAAATCTTAAATTTATCAATTACTGGTTATTTTTTATAATACGTTTCGCACCTGCTACCACGGGGAAATCCATTAATATCAGGATAACAAATTCTTAGAAGGAGGCAATACCTATGAAAATCACTGAAATGATGACAACAGAGGTAGAAAGCTGTTCACCAAATGCTACCCTTATGGAAGTGGCGGCAAAGATGAAGGAATTGGATGTCGGTGTAATGCCTATTACACAAGATAATGAATTAGTGGGTTTAGCAACTGACCGGGACCTGGTATTAAAAGGCCTTGCTGAAGAATTGCCGCTCGATGCACCGGTGTCCCAGGTAATGACCGGCGATCCGGTGAGGGGTACTGTAACAATGACACCTGAAGAAGCGGCTGATATTATGGCAGATGTACAAATTCGCCGCCTTCCTATCGTAGATGACGGCAAACTTGTGGGAATCGTATCATTAGGTGATTTAGCCGTCCATACCCGAACTGAAACTGATGCTGGAGAGGCTCTGGAAGAGATCTCCTATCCTTCTGAACCAAATAAATAAAAACAAAGAATGGATCTCTTTTTGGAGATCCATTTCTTTTATATTTTGCATGGTAAAAACTTCTTATACAACTCACTTTTTTGCATATAGGTGAATACCCTGATTATGCAAAGGAGGAATGCTTATGTATTATTTTAATGCACATGGAAACCTGCCTGTTTCATGGAACCGTGAAGATCAGGACTTCAGGGATGCCAAGAGCCAATGCCAAAAATATATGAATTACCATGTGATTGCCCAGATGAAGGACGGTTCTCAAGTTGAAGGCATCATCGAGGATATGGATGATGAAGGCGTAACAATGATGGTGCCTGAGGATGTTGAAGAAAATGAGTCAAGAATATATGGAGGGTATGGCGGATATGGAAGAAGAAGATACCGCAGATACCGGAGACGCCGTTTTCCATTCTATGCTTTTGCTTTTCCATTTATTTTCCCATTTCCTTTTTATTATTAGACTCTTATAGTATAGATTGTTTTTTTTGAACTATAAAGCTTGCCCGTTGATTACCGCCCCATTCACTCAAGCTGCCGCGGGGAGGAACAGAGCTCCTCGGCGTTTCACGCCTGCGGGGTCTCCCGCTCCCTCTCTTCCCGCAGGACATTGAATAAGCTTCCTCGAATCAGCACCTCGTCGTAAGAAAATGCGAATGCATTTTCGAGGATCAAGTGCCTTCCACTCCAATCAAATCAGTAATTAAAACTAGTTTGTAAGCAACAAACTTTGCGAAAACAGCCTATTATTAAGATAAGAATAAAACCCAAGGGCTTTTGGCAGCACCTTGGGTTTTTTTGCTATTCAACACCCGGGAACCAGCCAGGTGTATTTATAATTGCCTGCCAGAGCGGGTCTGGTACAATCAAACGACCCTGAGCATTTTTATCCAGCTTTGTTTCAATTTCTTCTTCACGCCCGCTTTGTAACTTTTCTACCCAATCCGGGTCTATTATAAGCTCACGACCAAGTGCAATCAAAGGAACACCACTCTTTTCCAATGCATGCAGCGCTTCATCTGCACTATATAAAGAGCCAACCCCAATAACTGGTATACGATCTCCAACACGCTCCTGAATAATTTCCATACGGGACCGTTTATCCTCCACTCCTCTTCTTGGTTCAGACCAGAAATCCTGCAGGGATACATGAAGATAATCCAGGCCCTTCTCCGCCAAAACATCAATTAAAGCTAAAGTATCAGCCATTGTTATTCCTGGTGTTTCAGGCTCTTCAGGCGAAAAACGGTAGCCTGCCAGGAAAGGCTCCTTAGCATGTTCATTAATTGTTTTCTTTACTTCTTCAATTACCGCCAATGGGAATGCCATTCTTTTCTCAAGATTGCCTCCCCATTGATCTTCACGCCGGTTAGAGTGCGGGGAGAAGAATTGCTGAATTAAATAGCCATTTGCTCCATGAATTTCAACTCCGTCATAACCTGCCTCTATAGCACGCCGTGTTGTCTCACCAAATGCTTTAATGATCTCTTCTGTTTCCTGTCCGCTAAGTGCCCTGGGCTCTTTAGCACCGCCGCGTTCTGACGCAACAGCACTAGCGGAAACAATGTCACCATCCGGCACCAGCTCAGGTGGACATTCTCTTCCTCCATGAAAGATTTGCAGAATAGCTTTTGCACCTTGCTTCTTTATAGCAGATGCAAGCCTTTTTAAGCTGGGAACCATCTCATCCGTATGCCCTGCAAACTCTCCTTGAAACCCTTTTCCGTTAGCTGTTACAAAAGTGCAAGCGGTAATTACCATACTAACGCCTTTTGAGCGGCGGGCATAATACTCTACTTCTGCATCGGATACTGTCCCATCCTCATTGGATGAAAAATTAGTCATTGGTGCCATTACGACACGATTTTTAAGCGATATGCCATTCGAAAAAGTAAAGTCTTCAAAAAGCGGCTGAAATTTTGGATTCATTACTGTCTACCCTCTCTGTAATTTTATATGTTTTTTTGTCAAGTTACAAAAACACCGTTTTATTTTCCTTTAAACTGGCTGCTTTTATGTAATACCTCTTTTTTAGGTTATCCAAAACGGTTGTTTATAGAAAAATTCCTTATAAAAACGATACAAATAAAAAGAGCCTAATTATGAGCAGCATTAACTCACATCAGACTCTTAGTTCTTAAAATAAAGGATGCGGAGGATCAATTCCTAAGACCGTTTCCCCATTTACAGTTAACCAAATATAGTAATGATCAATTTCAGTTTTAAGAATTTTTTCTATTTTAGCGATTAAGGTTTCCTGCATTTCAAAAGATAGCCTTGCTGTTTCTTCTCCTAATTCATAATCCTCTAGACCCATTAAATCTGCAATATACCTTGCTTCTTCATAAGAGACTTCAATATATTTATCATATTCGGATAGGTAGGCTGCTTCAGTAGACTTTACATTAAAAACTAGTAAAAGCATAAAGCTTAATAACGATATAGATATCTTTTTCATAACATTTCCCTCCTTAGATTTTCACTAATTCTTCTTTTAGTTCTAAAAATTTATCTAAGATGTACGGATTGTACATTTTTCCTCGGCATCGAATTAACTCTTCAAAAGCTTCCTTTGTTGTTCTTCCTTTTCTATATACTCTATCTGTTGTCATAGCATCAAATGAATCTACTATTGATATTATTGCAGCTTCAATTTCGATTTCCTCACCCTTTAATCCCTGTGGATACCCATTACCGTCATATCTTTCATGATGTTGTTCTACAATTTTTGCTGCTTCAATTAATGTAGGAAGACCAGTATTTTCTAAGATTTCTCTACCATATCTAGAGTGCTCTTTCATTATCTCCCATTCCTCAGAGGTGAGCTTATCTGGTTTTTGAAGTATTTCCAAAGGGATCTTGACCTTACCGATATCATGAAGAAAGGAAGCAAGGCTTAAACGGAAAAGTTGGCTTGTATTAAGGCCCAGTTTTTCTCCCAAAATCATAGAAATCTTACTAATTCTTGAACAATGATCAACTGTATAGCCATCTTTCTCTTCAATTGATACAGCCAAATCCTCAAGTTCTTTTGAAATTATACTATAATGATGAAACACTGGTTGAGATGAGACATAAATAAATTCTGTTAACTGTTCCGCATAAAAAACATAATGTTCTTTTACTGGAGATTTATAAAATACATCTCCTATTTTTAGAGAATTAATTTGGTTATTTTTTTTATATTTTAATTCACCTGAAAGGATATGAAAAAACTCCAGAACTTCAGATCCATATGCAGGCTCTAACCCCCATCTAGTCCCAGGATCCAACTTATGATAGATAACCTCTGTCCCGTCCCCGGAAGCGATTAAGGAGATTTGCAATCCCTTCATGTGGACTGTTTCAATGAAACTATCTTCATTTATAATGCCCACTCAATTACCCTCTTTCTAAAACTTTCTCTTATGGTGCTGTATGTATAATGTTTTTATAGAAACTAGTCTTTTTAGATATTATGTAACTCTTTTTTCCCTATAATGACATTCTAGTACATGATTTTCCATATTTCCACAAAAATTTTACTAGTTCCTTGATTTTCATGATAATGTTACCAATTTACAAGCCTATTTACCCGCTGTTCTTCCAAATAAAGTATTTTGTATGACTTGTTAAAAAAACCAGAGACCCATCTGGCCTCTGGTTTGAGTTCATTATTCTCTTTTATTAGGAGCCACATCTCTTTCGTTGTTCTCCTTTTTATGAAGGTTTTGGTCTTCAGGAAGCTGTGTCGTTCTTTCCATGCCGCTTGTATCTTCGCCCATACCTTTTAGGAAGGTAATCAGCAATGTGACAGCTCTGTTTACTTCTGGATCTTTTAATACTCTCACTAAATCGAAATAGCTGGTTTTTTCATCCGTTTCTTTGTATTCGGCCACTCGGGCTATACCGGAATTTAATTTAAGCAGCAGCGGTTCCAGCTGCTGGACATTTATTGTACCTAGTGTTCCGACCATAAGAAGCAGGTTTTTAATCGTGTTTGTTGCTTCTGGTTTGTCTACCGCTTTTACAAGTACATTTAATACTTTGTCTCCCTGTCCAAACAAGCCGTTTAATAGAGAAAGAACACCCCTATCATTCATATGGTTTACGACTGAAAGGAGTGCGAGAATGGATTCCTTATTGTCAATAAGGGCGTTCTCCACCTCTTCCAAATCCTTTTTGCGTTTATCTTCCGGACTTATTTCAAAACGCTTAATATTGTTAATCGCTTTAGCCATGCTGCTTCCGCTCCTTTTTCACCATATCTCCAGGGAAAATATAATCCTTTCGTGCCCACTTTTTCTCTACATTTACCCCTATTTGCGGCTGCGGGTTTCCATAGCGGTGATTTATTTTTGGAAGTGGGCTAATTCCTTCTTCACTAAGGATTTCAAGCTTTGCTTTTGTTTCCTTGTAAGCTGGCGTATCGGTATCCTTATCCGCATAGCTGCTTGTCAATAGGTTGATTGCTGCTTCGCCTCTGTCGTTCATCGGCAGATAGACCTCTTTGCCTTTAACCCTGTCTGTTATATGGCATTTTACTTTAACATTCCCGTAAGGAGAGGTTAAACGAACCAATGTCCCATCCTTCAGGCCACGTTCAGCAGCAAGATCAGGTGAGACTTCCAAGAAAACTTCCGGAGTCTTTGAGCTGATTCCCTTGGATTTGTATGTCATATTTCCTTCATGGAAATGCTCAAGCAAGCGGCCATTATTGACATGAATATCATACTCAATCGGGAACTCAAGAGTAGGTGTCCAATCGACCGGGTGAAGTCTCGCTTTGCCATCCGGGAATGGGAAGCCTTCCGTATACAAGAGCGGACTGTCTGTTCCGTCCTCCGCAACTGGCCATTGCAGACTCTTGTATCCTTCCAATCTCTCATAAGTTACACCTGAGTATATTGGCATAAGCATGGCTGCTTCAGCCATAATTTCGCCAGGATGAGTATATGTCCACCCTGCTCCAAGGCGATTTGCAACCTCTAAGATGATCTGCCAGTCTGGCTTGGAATCTCCAAGCGGCTCAAATGCCTGGTATAATCGCTGAATTCTCCTTTCTGTATTCGTGAATGTTCCCTCTTTTTCAAGGCTTGGACTTGCAGGAAGCACAACATCGGCAAACTCAGCCGTACGAGAAAGGAAAATATCTTGAACTACAAAGAAATCCAATTTTTCAAAAGCAGCTTGGACATAGTTGATATTGGAATCAACAAGGCCCATATCCTCTCCTTTTAAATACATCGCTTTTAACTGGCCCTCATGGATGCCTTCTACCATTTCGTGGTTATTCATTCCTACCTTTTCTGGCAGCTTCACTCCCCATGCATTTTCAAACTTCTTTCTCACTTCAGGGTCAGTAACTTTTTGATATCCCGGCAGATTATCTGGACTGCTTCCAAAGTCGCCTGCACCTTGTACATTATTATGGCCCCTTAAAGGATAGGCACCTGCACCTGGTTTAGCGTAATTTCCTGTTACGAGAAGCAGGTTGGAAATGGCGGTACTTGTATCGCTTCCGCCAAGGTGCTGAGTAACCCCCATTGCCCATAATGCACAAACAGAATTTGCTTCATGGATCATTTCTGCTATTTTAATCAGATGTTCCTTAGAAATGCCTGTTGTTTTTTCTGCGTATTCGATCGTAAACTTTTCAAGATTTTGTACAAATCCCTCTAATCCATTTACTTTTTCACGTAAGAATTTTTCATCTGCCCAGCCTTGGTCGATAATATATTTTGTTACAGCAGACAGCCAAACCATATCCGTACCTGCTTTAGGACGAATAAACAGATCTGATCGCTCGGCCATTTCATGTTCCCTCAAATCAGCAACGATGACCTTTTGGCCGTTCAGCTTTTGGGAACGTTTCACCCTAGTGGATAGTACGGGATGCGATTCGGAAGTATTGGAACCGATAATAAGCACCAATTCAGAGTTCTTGATATCCTCGATTGAACCGGCATCTCCTCCATGCCCCACTGTACGGAATAACCCAACAGTCGCAGGTGTCTGACAGTATCTAGAGCAGTTATCGATATTATTTGTTCCGATAACTGCCCTGCCCAGCTTCTGCATTAAGTAGGATTCTTCATTTGTACACTTTGATGATGTAATAAAACTGAGAGCATCAGTTCCGTTCTGCTCTTTTATTTCAGTAAATTTCCGTGTGATCAGATCCAGCGCTTCCTCCCATTCAGCTTCCCGGAAAGAATCTCCTTCGCGAATTAAAGGCTTTGTTAAACGTTCCTCACTGTTAACAAAATCCCAGCCAAATTTCCCTTTCACACAAGTTGAAATCCCATTTGCCGGTGCTTCTGCCTGAGGTTCGACCTTCAGGATTTCCCGCCCTTTTGTCCATACATCAAAGCTGCACCCAACTCCACAGTATGTGCAGACAGTCTTTGTCTTTTTTATTTTTTCTTCGCGCATAGCTGCTTCCATATCGGATATTGCCAAGATGGATCCATAACCTGTCTCTACATTTTTGGTGATTTCAATCATTGGCCGGAGCGTGTTTTTGGCAATCCCTGTCAAAAATCCCGCTTCTCCTTCCATTCCTTTTTCCATCATGGCATTACAAGGGCAAACAGTGGAGCAGTGTCCGCAGGAAACGCAGGAAGATTCATTGATTGGCACATCATTGTCCCAGATGACTCGTGGACGCTGTCGTTCCCAGTCGATTGTAAGCGTTTCTGTGACCTGGACATCCTGGCATGCCTCGACACATCTGCCGCATAATATGCACTGGTCGGGATCGTATCTATAAAAAGGATGTGAATCATCTCTTTCATAAGGCTTTTGATCGAAAGGAATGCTTTGATGGTTAATTTTCATCGCTTTAACGGTGTTATGTACTTCACATCCCCCATTGTTATAATCACAAACTGTACAATATAATTCATGATTAAAGAGAATTTTATCCATGGCGATGGTCTGGGCTTCTTTTACATTAGGGTCAATCGTATCTATGACGTCCCCATCTTTTATTTTTGTAGAACAGGAACGCACCAATTCTCCATTTACAGAAACAATGCATGTATCACACGTTTCGATTGCACCCAGGCTCGGATGGTAGCAAACCTGTGGAATTTCAATCGAACTATCATTTAATAATTGCAAAACGGTATTATCCGGATTTGCCTTTAATTCTACTCCATTTATTTTTATATTCAGAGAATCTGGCAACTCAATCAACATCCTTTCAAAAATTCAGTTTCATAGGTTTTCACTACCCTTGATTAAAAAAGTTAAACGTTTAGTAAATGATATTGGTTAATAACGATAGGCATTTTCATAAAAAGCGAAGTAAGTGATTTACATCATCACCTTGATCAATCAAATTCATTATCATTAAGGTGCAGACAATAAATTTTTGGAGGTTATTATAGTGGAGAGACAATCAATTGTATCTGCAATGGAATATAGCGATAAACAGTTTACCAAACGGATTCTTTTTAAAAAGGGTGAGAGTACCGTATTCGTCCTTAACTTTATGCCGGGTCAGGAGCTTCCTGTCCATAAGCATCCGGGTACTGAAGTATATTTGATGGTTCTTCAAGGGGAAGGAACACTGACGATTGATGGAAATCCTACTGAAGTTGCTGAAAGAGATGTCATCCATGCTAGTGGTGAGGAAGAGTTTTCTTTTAAAAACACCGGAGACGAACCCGTTAGCCTTTATGTTATGCTGAACAAAATTCCGGATGAAAGATATGCGCAGAATATTTAAGCACATCGAGTAGGAGGGGGTGACT
>JAGGRA010000005.1 GCA_018613035.1 Pseudomonas sp. ISL-84
AGTTATGTCCCAGCCTCCTTTCATTTTAACTTGATTTCTTTTACCTTTTGCCTCAATTCCTCTAGCAGCCATCCTGCGCAGACACCTGACAAAATCGGAGAATTCATCCGCATTATATATCTCATCCCCATATTGTATAACTCTCGATTTTATGAACTCCCTTTTGCGTAAAAAAACAATCTACCTTTTTAACTCAGCAAAGCACTCATACGGAAAGTTCCCTCAAAATTGTATTCCTAAAATTTCTTTCAATACTTCCCTTTGAGTTCCCATCAGTTATTCGGTTTTGTTCTTCTCAATACAAAAGGGTTCCCTCTGTTTAGGCAGACATATATGTGGAATAGTCAAATAAGGTGCTTTTTTATCAAAAACTCAGGAGGTGTCAGGAATGAATGCAGCTCAGCTGCTGATTAAATGCCTTGAAAACGAAGGGGTTGAATATATCTTCGGGGTTCCCGGTGAGGAGAACCTGGACATTATGGATGCCCTTCTCGATTCAAGCATCGAGTTTATTGTGACAAGACATGAGACAAATGCCGCATTTATGGCGGGGACATACGGCAGGCTTACAGGAAAACCAGGAGTCTGCCTGGCCACTCTCGGACCGGGTGCAACAAACCTGCTGACAGGTGTTGCCAATGCTAATATGGACCACTGCCCACTTATTGCGATTACAGGCCAGGCAGGATTGGATAGGCAGCACAAAATTTCCCATCAATATTATGATTTGGTTTCTGTTTTTGAACCGGTAACAAAATGGAATACCCAGGTGAAGACAGCAGATATCATCCCGGAGGTTGTCAGAAAAGCATTTCGGGTAGCGACAACGGAAAAGCCTGGCGCCACACATATTGATTTGCCAGAAGATATTGCCGCCATGGAGGTGGAGGCATCCCCGCTCAAGGTTATGAATCACTCTTTATCAGAAGCGAGTGAACGGGTGATCCAGGAAGCCGCAAAGCTAATGGAAGACGCTAAACATCCTCTCATCCTGGCTGGCATGGGCGTTGAAAGAGGACAAGCCTCGGACAGCCTGCGTGCATTAGTGGAAAAAACCCAGATTCCTGTTGTCCATACCTTCATGGGAAAGGGTGCCCTATCGTGGAGAAATGAATTAAGCCTGCTGACCGCCGGTTTAAGCAGCCATGATTATATTACCTGCGGATTCCGGGAAGCAGACCTCATTATTACCATTGGCTTTGATATGGCTGAATATCCTCCAAAAAATTGGAATCCCGGCGGGCAAACACCGATTTTGCATATTGATACCATTGAGGCTGAAACGGATGCAAACTATCCGGTGAAACACCATGTGATCGGCGATATCAAAGAAAACTTACAAGAGTTGAACCATGCACTCTCCCCTGCCGAACGTGATAACAAATGGGTTGCCAATGTAAGAAGCAAAGCACTCAGCGAATTAGAGTCATTTGAAAATGACGCAGGCTTCCCTGTTAAGCCGCAAAAAATGATATCTGACCTGAGAGAAGTCCTAAATGATGACGACATCGTCATATCGGATGTTGGGGCACACAAAATGTGGATGGCCCGAATGTATCATACCTATGAACCCCATACATGCCTCATTTCAAACGGACTTGCTTCCATGGGTATAGCTGTTCCTGGAGCCATTGCCGCCAAAATGGCCCATCCTGATAAAAACGTCGTGGCCGTTTGCGGAGACGGTGCCTTCCAAATGTCGAGCGCAGAACTTGAAACGGCCAAAAGACTCGACCTTCCCATTGTGATTCTTTTATGGAGAGATGAAGGCTACGGTTTGATTGAATGGAAACAGTTAAATGAGTTTAACCGGTCATCCCATGTTAAGTTCGGAAATCCTGATTTTATCCAGCTTGCAAAATCATATGGATTTGAGGCAATCGAGATTCAAGACACAAACGAATTGAAATCCTCTCTGGAAAAAGCAGTTGGCATGAATAAGCCAGTCCTGATTGATTGTCCGGTAGACTATAGCGAAAATATGAAACTCACAGAGAAACTAGGTAAAATTCTCTGTTAGCAAAGGAGGAGCAGATGATGATCATAGGCTCAATTATCAATGGAAAAGAGAGAAATGAAACCCACCGTGACACACTTGAGGTCCGGAACCCCTACAATCAGGAGCTTGTAGCCGAAATAGCTCTAGCAGTTAAAGATGACATGGAAGAAGCCATAAATAATAGTGTGAAAACCTTTGAAACCACTATGAAGAAAATGCCCGCTTTTGAAAAGGCTGATCTATTGCGGAACGCCGCTGATATTCTGGAGGAGAAAACGGAGGAATTTGCGGCCATCATTGTCCAGGAGGCCGGAAAACCGATCAAGCATAGCCGGGCTGAAGTTAAACGGTCTATTCAGATTCTCCGTTTTGCATCAGAGCTTTCTAAAAATATCACTGGTGAAGTCCTTCCTATGGATGCTGCCCTTCGCGGAGAAAACAGAATGGGAATGGTTAAGCACACGCCAATCGGCCCAGTAGGTGCGATCACCCCCTTTAACTTTCCTTTAAATTTATCTCTTCATAAAATAGCACCTGCTATAGCAGCCGGCAATACGGTTATTTTTAAACCGGCTGAAAAAACACCGGTCTCCGCTTATATGCTTGTAAAACTCTTTGAAGAAGCCGGGCTGCCAGATGGCGTGTTGAATCTTGTCCTTGGTACAGGAGAAACAGTGGGAGCCCACCTTACCACCCATAAACTGGTCCCCAAGATTACCTTTACAGGAAGCCTTGCAGTTGGAAAAATGATTCGGGATACGGCCGGCCTAAAAAAGGTAACGATGGAGCTAGGTTCAAATTCACCCAATATTATTTTCGAAGATGCCGATCTTGATAACGCTGTTGATAAGCTTTTGATGGCGGCCTTTGGCTTTTCAGGCCAGGTCTGTGTTTCTGCACAGAGAATCTATGTCCATCAAAGCCTTTACGAGCCCTTTCTTGAAAAATTCATTAAAGCTACAAACAGGCTTAAGATTGGCGACCCGCGTGAGGAAAGCACCGATATTGGGCCGATGATTGATGAAGGTGCCGCTTCCAAGACAAAAGCCTGGATCGACGAAGCCCGGGATCATGGTGCAAAAATTGAGACAGGCGGGGAACAAGATGGAACCGTTGTGTCACCGACGATCCTCACAAATGTGAATCGTGATATGAAGGTTGTTTCAGATGAGGCATTTGCTCCCCTGGTTTCGGTTATGCCTTTTGAAACCGAAGAGGAAGCAATCCAGCGTACCAATAATTCCGTATACGGATTACAAGCCGGTGTGTTCACGAAGGATATTGACCGTGCTATCCGTGTAGCGGACAGCCTGGAAATGGGCGGCGTCTGGATCAATGAAGCTTCAAGCTACAGGCAGGACAACTACCCTTACGGCGGTGTAAAAGAAAGCGGCATCGGCCGCGAAGGCGTAAAATATGCAATCAGAGAAATGACAGAAATGAAATTCATTGGAATTAATTTGAAAGGTTAATGCTGATAAAATGGACAAATCCTCAAGGGTTTGTTCATTTTTCTTTCAAATAGGGTTCTCCTAAATTCAAAGCTATGTTTTCATCAGAGTTTGATCCTCTTTGAAAACTCTCATAAAGGTTTATTCGCAAAATCCAGGATTTGTTCGCAAGTTTGCCCATTTTATTCGCATAATTTTACGGTTTGTTCGCTAATTTTCATCATTTCTTCGTTAAAATTCATGTTTTATTCGCTGAGTTCACAATGGCGCAAAATAAGGGATGACCCGCAAAATTTGCGGACATCCCTTCTCTTATCTCACTATATTCTGCAGCCACGGCAAAACCACTTCGTACGCTTTAAAGCCAAGATAAATGCCAACAATGCCCATGATTCCAGGAAGAGCTGGCGGCGCAGGAATCGGCAGCTTCATAAAAGCAAATATAAATCCAACCAGAAATCCTGTAAGTATTGATAATAGAACGATTTTCATGATATCCTCCTTATTTTTGCTTACTATGCTTTACCCCTCTGACCCGCAGACTAACGGGCAGTAAGTCCCTTTAAATTTAAGGTTGCCTGCATGGTTCAACTAACACTCAGAATATCACTGAGTGAAGTTTCACTCTACTATAAACCTACACATATGCTCTTAGCTTCCCCTTTTTCGGCAAAAACATGAAAAAAGCCGGCACTTGAAGGTGCCAGCCTACTTTTAGCTATTACATTTTCTCCGGAGCAGATACTCCGATCAATGCCAGTGCATTTTTCAATGTTGTTTGTACCGCTTTAATTAATGCCAAACGGGCTTTTGTTCTTTCCGGATTTTCAGCATCCAATACTTTTTCAGCATTGTAGAAGCTATGGAAAGTGGAAGCCAGCTCAAAAATATAGTTCGTAATTCTGTGCGGCATACGCTTTTGCGCTGCTTCAGCCACAGCCTGCGGGAATTCGCCGATCTTCTTAAGAACGTCCATTTCCTTTTCCGCTTGGATAAGAGAGAAATCTGCGTTATTGTCTGCAGTCATGCCCTGCTCTTCACCCTGGCGCAGGATACTGGAGATACGGGCGTGTGCGTACTGCGCATAATAAACAGGATTTTCATTTGACTGGGATACAGCCAAATCAAGGTCGAAATCCAGGTGCGTATCTGCACTTCTCATTGCGAAGAAGTAGCGTGTCGCGTCCAGTCCTACCTCTTCCACTAGATCGCGCATGGTTACGGCTTTACCTGTACGTTTGCTCATCTTCATCTTTTCACCGTTTTTATACAAATGAACAAGCTGGATGATTTCCACTTCTAGCGCTTCACGGTCATAGCCCAGTGCCTGGATCGCTGCTTTCATACGCGGAATATAGCCGTGATGGTCAGCACCCCAAATGTTGATCAGCTTTTCAAAGCCTCTTTCAAGCTTGTCCTTATGGTAAGCAATATCCGGAGTCAGATACGTATAAGAACCGTCATTTTTAATGAGTACGCGGTCTTTATCATCGCCGAAAGTAGTCGAGCGGAACCATGTAGCGCCGTCCTCTTCATAAATATGACCGTTATCCTTTAACGCCTTTAAAGCAGTGTCGATTTTCCCGTTGTTATAAAGAGATGTTTCGGAATACCAGACATCAAATGGCACTCGGAAATCCTCCAAGTCCTGCTTAAGCTTGGCCATCTCATATTTCAAACCATATTCACGGAAAAAGTCAAAGCGCTCTTTTTCATCTGCATTTACATATTTATCGCCGTATTCTTCCGCAAGCTTTTTGCCGATGCCGATAATATCTTCACCATGGTAGCCGTCAGCAGGCATTTCTTTTTCCATGCCAAGAGCCTGGAAGTAACGCGCTTCAACAGACAGAGCCAGATTGTTTATCTGATTTCCTGCATCGTTAATATAGTATTCACGGGAAACATCATAGCCGGCTTTATCTAAAATATTGCATAGGGAGTCCCCGACTGCCGCACCGCGGGCATGTCCCAAATGCAAATCGCCAGTCGGGTTCGCTGAAACAAACTCCACCTGGATTTTTTGGCTGTTGCCGACTGTCGTTTCGCCGTACTTAGCCCCTGCTTCAAGTACAGCCGGTATCAGGTCAGTCAAATAAGAATTATACATGTAGAAATTGATAAAGCCAGGGCCTGCAATTTCAATTTTTTCAATCGAAGCCTTTGAGCTGTCAAAATTAGCGATAAGATCCTCCGCAATCATTCTCGGCGCCTTTTTGGCCACACGAGCCAATTGCATCGCCATATTGGTAGAATAATCGCCATGAGCCTTTTCCTTCGGGATTTCAAGAATAACATCCGGAATTTGCTCTTCCGCCGCCAAACCCGCCTTCACGACGGCATCCTTAATTTCCTGCTTAAGTTTGCTTTGTACCTGCTCAACTATGTTCATTGTTCTCCTCCTCAAACGTTATCGCCAAATGGTATGTACCTGCCTGGGATCCTTGCATTTTTAAATCGTATAAAATATCGATTGAGCCTTCACCTGATTTCTCATCATATTGATGAACCATCCTTTTGGTCATTGTGCCCATCTCAAACACTCCATAAGGCGTCTGGTAGCTGCCCCGGAGCTTTTTATTCATCTTGAACGGCAGCCTCATCTTCACGGCGCCGCTTCGTAAAATCAGCCCATCTGTGTCGGACAATTTTATAATCGTTTTTACCGTTCCCTCTTCCATCTCTTCATCATACTGAAGAAAACGGGAAGCATCTTTTATATAGTATCGGCCAAAAGCAGTCAATTCAAAAGTATCTTTACTGCCTCCGCTGCGAATATCCGTCTTCACTTTAATCTTCACAGGCATTTGTTCCGCTGAGCGACTGGACAACGGCAACACATCCTTTTCATCTTGTCTATAACTATATAAGTATAAATACTCCACAGGGAAAGTGCAAGGGTACCAGGTACCACCCGAATTTTGTCGAAAAAAAAGGATGAAACGTCAGGTTTCGTCCTTTTTACTTTGCTCAAGCTGGCGGGAAATTTCCCTTAGTATTTGATTTTTTTCCTTCAGTGTTTTAATCAGGCTCACCGCAAACCAAATGCCGAAGACCAGGACAGCGATATAAAATAAAAAAGGGATAATAGCAAAGAGCGGAAAAAGTGATCCTGCATCCATCATTTATATTCAACCTCCTTCTTCGTCCATTTTCCGTTTAAAAATAAGCTCATAAAAAGCAGGAGTGCCGTAACCTCTTGCCTGGAGCAAATATCTGAACGAGCTCCCATCCCTCTTTTCATGCTCCCGGACAATCTTGTGATAATCCCTTGCTGGCGCCAGCTTAAAACTGGATAATTCTACTTTAACAAATGTATGTTCATACATCGTTATCACCCCTTTTCCTTTCATACGGCGACAAAAAGGAAAAAGTTTCAACAACACAAAAAACGGAGACAGAGTCCCCGTTCTCAAATTATTTTTTAACCCATCCAAGTATCATTTCACGCATCATCTTGCTCGCTGTATTGGCTGTTTGTTCAGATGGATCATAGATTGGCGCAACCTCTACAAGATCAGCACCGACAACTTTTACATCTGAATGCGCAATTTCATGGATGGAAAGAAGCAATTCTCTTGATGTGATGCCGCCTGCGTCCACTGTACCTGTTCCAGGCGCGTGTGCAGGGTCTAAAACATCAATATCGATTGTCACGTAAACCGGACGGCCTGCAAGCTTAGGAAGGATATCTTTCAGCGGCTTATGCACTTCAAATTTGGAAATGTGCATGCCGACTTCCTTTGCCCATTGGAATTCCTCTTTCATTCCCGAACGGATTCCAAAAGAATAGACATTGCCTGGTCCGATCAGATCAGCGGCTTTTCGGATTGGCGTAGAGTGGGATAATGGCTCCCCTTCATAATGCTCCCGCAGATCCGTATGGGCATCCATATGGATAATCGCTAAATCCGGGTACTTTTTGTACATCGCCTTAATGACAGGCCAGGAAACCAAATGCTCTCCGCCCATGCCAAGAGGAAATTTATCTTCAGCCAGCAGCTGATCGATAAACTCTTCAATCATATCAATGCTTTTTTGCGGATTTCCGAAAGGCAGCGGAATGTCTCCAGCATCATAGTATTTTACCTCTTCCAGCTCGCGGTCAAGATAAGGGCTGTACTCTTCCAGTCCAATAGACACTTCACGAATGCGGGCAGGGCCGAAACGTGAACCCGGACGGTAGCTTACTGTCCAGTCCATCGGCATTCCATAAATGACCGCTTCACTCTCTTCATAACTCGGATGGCTTTTAATGAACACATTGCCTGAATAGGCTTCATCGAAACGAACCAAGGTCATCCCTCGCTTTAAAAATATTGGGGGACTAGCCCCCGTTTCAGCTTACTTCACTAAATCCTGTACGAACTTAGGCAATACAAACGCAGCTTTGTGCAATTCTTTTGTATAGTATTTTGTTTCAATGTCATGGAAACGCTCTTCGCTAACTTCCAGCGGATCATATTTTTTAGAACCAATTGTAAATGCCCACATGCCGCTTGGGTACGTTGGGATATTAGCAGTGTACAAACGAGTAATTGGGAAAATCTCTTTTACATCGCGCTGTACGTTGCGGATCAAGTCTGCTTTGAACCAAGGGTTGTCAGACTGTGCTACAAAGATACCGTCTTCTTTAAGAGCTTTGGAGATTCCAGCATAAAACCCTTTTGTGAATAGGTTTACTGCCGGGCCAACCGGCTCCGTAGAATCAACCATGATGACGTCGTATTCATTTTCACTTTCAGCTATGTGCATAAAACCGTCGCCTACCTGTACATCAACGCGAGGATCATCCAGTTTGCCTGCAATCTCAGGAAGGTACTTTTTAGAGTACTCGATTACCTTTCCATCAATATCAACAAGAGTCGCTTTCTTTACACTTGGATGCTTAAGCACTTCACGGATAACACCGCCATCACCGCCGCCAACAACAAGTACGTTCTCAGGGTTTGGATGCGTGAACAGAGGAATATGTGCAACCATCTCATGGTAAACAAACTCATCCTTGATTGAAGTCATAACCATATCATCAAGAAGAAGCATATTGCCCCACTCTTCTGTTTCAACCATATCAAGCTTTTGAAAATCTGTCTGCTCTGTATGTAAAGTACGCTTCACCTTCATCGTAATTCCAAAATTCTCAGTTTGTTTCTCTGTGAACCAAAGTCCCATTTTTTAATCATTCCTTCCATAAAAAAATGAATTATCAGTTATATGAGCAGCAAAAAGCATTATCATCTTTTATACTTCCCTAACATGCAAATTACAAACACAGAAAAAGTATAGTTGAATCTAGCAAAATTGCAAGAAAAATTTCGCTAATTAGTAGAGAAAGATGTTTAAAACTTCCCTGTTTTTTCAATACTGAGGATATGTACTTATAATTGCTTTGTTTTTAATTAAGAAAGAACTTGGGGGGTGACTTCATTGGAGATTATAACGGATCAGCGTTTTCGAAAAACGATTAAATATTTGCGCGCTATACTCATTATTAGCTTAATAGGCATGGCTCTAACAGTCGTTATGATTGGGGGGATCCTGGTCTATGCAAAAATATTGGGCCCGCCGCCGCTCGCCGTTCCGCAATCCACTTTATTTTTTGCAGAGGATGGAACGGTAATTGGGGAAAGCCATAACGGTCAAAAGCGCTATTGGGCACCTCTTGAAGATATAAGCCCCCATCTAATTGATGCGACTGTTTCGATTGAGGATAAGAATTTTTTCGACCACAATGGGTTCGATTATAAAAGAATCGCCGGCGCAGCTCTGGCTGATATCAAAGCGATGGCAAAGGTACAGGGTGCGAGCACCATCAGCCAGCAATATGCCCGCAATCTTTTTCTTGAACACGAAAAAACCTGGAAGCGGAAAATACTTGAGGCATTCTATACCATCAGGCTTGAGATGAACTACACCAAGAAGGAGATCCTCGAAGGCTATTTAAATACGATATATTACGGAAATGGCGCTTATGGGGCTCAGGCAGCCAGCCACTTTTATTTTGGAAAGGACGCAATTGATCTTACCCTGGCTGAGGCTGCGATTTTATCCGGAATTCCTAAGGGTCCTGGCATTTACTCGCCATTTGCATCAGCTGAAAAAGCAAACATGCGGCAAAAGGTTATTCTGCAAACGATGGTTAAAAACGGAATAATCAGCCAGAAAGAAGCTGATAAAGCTGTTGCTGAAGAACTGAAACTTGTCGGTGAGCACCTTCACCCTAAATCAAAAACGGCGCCCTATTTCCAGGACGCTGTCCGCAACGCGCTAAAAACACAGCTGAAGCTGGATGACCGGACGATTGAATTGGGAGGATTAAAGGTATACACCACTCTGGATCTGAAGGAACAAGAAATTGCGGAGGAAACAGTTGGTAAGCTTATGTCAAAAGACTCGGAGATTCAAGTTGGTTTTGTGGCCATGAATCCAAAAAACGGCTATGTTAAAGCAATGGTCGGAGGAAGGAATTATGAGGAAAGCCCCTTTAACAGGGCAGTCCAGGCTGTCCGGCAGCCAGGATCAACGATAAAGCCGCTGTTGTATTATGCGGCCCTGGAGCAGGGTTTTACCCCTTCAACTCCGATTCGAAGCGAACAGACAACCTTCCGCTTTGAAGATGGCACACCCGATTATACACCGCATAATTTTAACAGCAAATATGCGGATGATAATATAACAATGGCGCAGGCACTTGCCTTATCAGACAACGTCTATGCAGTAAAAACTCACTTGTTTTTAGGAGAGGAGACTCTCGTCAATACAGCCAAGAAATTTGGTATTACGTCGAAAATGGCAAAGGTTCCTTCCCTTGCACTTGGAACTTCCGGGGTAAGGGTCATTGAGCTGGCAAACGCATACAGCATGTTTGCCAATGGCGGAAAAAAGGTATCCCCAGTCATGATTAAGCGCGTTGAAAACCATAAGGGCGAAGTCATCTATCAGCAGGAGCCCTTCCAAATGAAGGTTCTGCGGCCGGATCTTGCTTTTGTGATGACCCATATGATGACCGGAATCTTTGATCCGAAGCTAAATGGATATGCCCGCGTAACAGGGAGCACGGTGATTAACGACATGACACGCCCATACGCCGGAAAGTCGGGATCAACCGAAACAGACAGCTGGATGGCCGGCTTCACCCCCCAGCTAGTGACGGCTGTATGGACTGGCTACGACAAAGGCCAAATGATTACGAACACAGTTGAAAAAACATATGCCAAGAACATATGGATCCGGTTTATGGAGGAAGCCCATAAAGGAAAGCCTTCAAAAGCCTTTAAAGCGCCAAAGGGCACAGTTGGCGTCTATGTTGACCCTGCCAATGGAAAAATTGCTGCAGATAACTGCCCGGTCAAGCGCCTGACCTATTTCGCCGAAGGCACAGAACCGACGGAATACTGTACAGACCATTTAAACCACAAACAAGAGAAAGCACCTGAACAATCTGATAAGAAGCCGAAGACACCTTGGTATAAGAAATTATTCCAATGGGCTTCGTGATTATGATTACTGCTTTGATGCCCGATCTTAGAATGAGATCGGGCATTTTTGATTTTTAATCAATCTTCCTGTTGAGCTTGAGAAAATTAGACCTTTCGTTTATTCCCTGGCCTTCCCGCTGAGCTCGCGCGCAAGATTTACTGCTTTGCGTTCATTCTCGACTGTATACGCTTTGGCCGGCCACTATCGTCTCGTTTAGTTCCTTTCAGCTGGCTTCCCCTCCGAGTTCCGGCACTAATCACCACATTAGTTCCACTCATCAGGCTTTTCCTTCGACTACTGGCAGTACTCATTAGTTCCACTCAGCCCGACTTTTCCCTAAAATTAGTCACTAACCTCTTCAAAATTGAAAAACCCCGGGGTCCGAATCCCGGGGTTTTTCGTGTCCTAGTGCTATATTGTGCCTTCACACTGTTAAATAGTTTACTTTTTTTATGGGAATTGTACAAGTAGTTAGAAAACCACGTCAACAAACTGTCACAAATTCGTCACAAATTTAAGCTTTTTCTCTAATTCGCTTGTAAATCTGATTTTAGTTGCTCCGCCGATCTTTCCCACATGCCAGCGTCATGGTTCTTTAAAAATTCTACCAGCACTCCCTTGGACTTCTCATCCATGTGGTTAACGATAATCTGTCTTTTAATAGATTTATCCATTCGGTTAACATGCTCTGGAAGCGATTTGTAACCTCTGCGGATTTCTCTGTCAACCGTCATTTCGCATGCTGTCACACCTGCATAATAGGGGCCGCCCTCTTTTCGGTCAATGGTTACCCAAATCAGCCAGTAGGGCTTTCCGTTAGGGACCTCCTCCTTATTTGGAAGGAACTTGATTCCCTTTTCAACCGGGCTTCTGGCATGCATCGCGCCAACTTCAATTGAAGCCTCGCCTTCATCTACATTAATGATCACCGGCGTCACATTATCAAGACTGAGGGTACCGACACCGAAGCCTCCATGCCCATCAGTAGGGTCGTTTTTTATAATATTAAAATCAACTTTCTTCTTCTTTTTTTCTTCCATGTTTAAATCCTCCTAAGCAAGTTTAATCTCAAAGTTTTAACTCATTATGTCATAAATAGTTCGTAGAAAAAATCATTTAATCCGCTCGCCAGCACCGGCAAAACGGTGTTGAAAATTGGCTGTATCGTGTATTGGTCCAGCGGCGTAATCACTAGAATGAGGAAAATAACAGAGCCGTACGCTTCAAATTGGGTAATCTTCGGGCGAATATGGGCGGGAGCCAGATCCTTGATAATCCTATAGCCATCAAGCGGCGGGAACGGCAAAAGATTAAATACAAACAGCACTAAATTTAACTGGATAAAAATATTTAAAAAGTCCGCAACAAATGATGGAAACGATGCCGCTAACCCTGTTCCAGCCAGCATATACCAGATAAAAAAGCCGAGAACAGCCATCACCAGATTGGACAGCGGTCCTGCAATTGAGACTGATATGCCCGCCAGCTTTGGTTTCTTAAAAAAGAATCGATTAACCGGAACGGGCCTGGCCCAGCCAAAACCAGCAATAAAAATCAGGATAGTCCCGATTGGATCCAAATGCTGCATGGGATTCAATGTTAATCTGCCCTGTTTCTGTGCGGTCGGATCTCCGAATTTGTAGGCAACATAAGCATGGGCAAACTCATGGACCGTAAAGGCAATCATCAACGTTACAGCAACATAGGGAATCTCCCTGAGAGAAAACGCCAGAAATTGTTCCAAAAGCCAAAACTCCCTCTCCTGCCGGCAAAATGATGGCACTCATCAGCCAAGCAGCTTTTATATATTTTTATTTTTTGCCAAGATCTACTACATACTATGTACGAAAAGCCCCTGCTATTTCTTATTACCTAAAAGTATACATGAACACCGCACCAAAGGGAAAGAACGTGCAGTCAGGCTTGCACATTGCGAAAAAATATGGAAAACTACAATCAGTAAAATAAGAGGAGGTAATACAAAATGCCATACGTAACAGTAAAAATGCTGGAAGGCCGTTCCGAGGAACAAAAAAAGGCGCTTGTAGAAAAAGTAACAGATGCAGTGAACGAAACAACTGGTGCTTCCAAGGATAAAATTGTCGTATTTATCGAGGAAATGTCCAAAAACCACTATGCAATTGGCGGCAAGCGTTTCAGCGACGAATAAATTCTGGATTATTTTATTAAAAAGGCAGTTTCCCATTGAAAAATATTCTTTTTCAGTGGGAACTGCCCTTTTTTATGAAAATTATTAAGTTTAAATAGATTTCTCTGCGTATAGCTACCATTTATCTGCACATAGAAATTTTTCTCTGCGTATAGATCTGATTTCTCTGCACATAAGATTTTTTCTCTGCGTATAGGTCTCTTAACCACAAAAAAGCCAGGCATTTAATGCTGCCCAGCTTTTTCTCTTAAGCTTTCAATATATTGATAGGCCTGCTCCACTTCTTCGTCTGTGTAGCGCTGTTTGCTTTTTAGTGTAAAAACCTTTTCTTTAACTTCTTCTTTTGGAAGGTCATTAAAATAAAGGACAGTTGAGACAAGCTCAAGGAATCTTGCATTTTGGCCGTTCATATCCATTAGGCAGTTCTGCAGGCTAGGCATTTCCACTTCATTAACAGTCAAGAATTCCTTGCCTGTTTCTGTGAGTGTATACCGATACTGGTAGTAGCCGCCTTTTTTCTCTTTCACTTCGTTTAAAAACCCCATATTGCAAAGCTCTTCGACCCTTAAAGTGAGCTCTTCGGAATAAGGGCCATAAAAGTGAAATTGGAATCTTTCCTGAAAAGGAAATGCGATGTTCTTGGCGATATAAATCATTTTCTGCAGCTTTTTCCGTCCCACAATTTCTTCAGAGACTGCAATGGCATGCATTAATTTGGCGTGATCCTTTAACAAAGCTCTTCATCTCCTACTCCGTTTTTTCCCGTATCTATAGAAAATCAAATGGACTTTATGCAGTCTTAATCGATTTCCAGCAGCATTCTGATTTGTTTTTTTATATTCGGCTTTTTGCTGTCGTCTGAAATAAAGTCAGCCGGAAAATACAGCTTATGGTCTGTTCTGCGTTTACCCGAAATGGCATCAACGATCTCCGATTCACGGGAAAGCTCGCGGATATCCCCATTTTTCAGCAGCAAATGAATGGGCAATCTTTCTTCTTCCTCACCTGGCCGGTAAAAGTCATAAGGCAAGTCTGATGACGAATCAACAACCAGATAATATTCCGGGTCAATGCCTGCTTTTTTAAATAAAGCGGACAACTCAGCCAGCTTCTTATACTCTTTTGCAGGATCAAATTCCACATATTTATATAGATTCCGGTCCATAAAGCGGCAGCAGAGATCTCTCAGGACGGGATCCTCTTCCTCCTGCCACATCTGGAAATAATAAAGAATAATAGCTTCATCAAGCTTTATATAATCTTCAAGTGTGATCTCACCGCTGAATAATGAATAAAAATGGATGGGATCGTATTTAAACGTATAATTTTGTCCGTGCAAATCTTTGGCACGATGCAGAATTTTGGTCAGGATAACCTCTGCACTGCGGGTAACCGGGTGGAAATACACCTGCCAATACATCTGGTACCGGCTCATAATATAATCTTCCACTGCATGCATTCCGCTCTGCTTAATCACTACCTGGTCCTCACGCGGCCTCATGACACGCAAGATCCGCTCCATATCAAAATGGCCGTAGCTGACACCGGTAAAATAAGCATCTCTTTGCAGATAATCCATTCGGTCTGCGTCAATCTGGCTTGAAATCAGGCTGACGACCAGCTTATTTTTGGAGGTTTTGGCAATCACCTCTGCTACCTTTTCAGGAAAATCGGAACTCACCTTTGTAAGCACCTGATTAACCTCGGTATCACCAAGAATAATTGCTCTTGTATAATGCTCATGGTCGAGGTCAAATACTTTTTCGAAGGAATGTGAAAACGGGCCATGCCCCAAATCGTGGAGAAGTGCCGCGCATAATGAGAGGAGGCGTTCTTCTTCATTCCATTCCGGCCTGCCGATAAACACATCATCAGCTATTCGCCGTACAATCTCGTAAACTCCGAGCGAGTGGTTAAAACGGCTATGCTCAGCACCATGGAAGGTTAAGTAGGTTGTTCCAAGCTGTTTAATTCTTCTAAGGCGCTGAAACTCCTTTGTTCCTATCAAATCCCAAATGACTCTGTCCCTGACGTGTATGTAACGGTGGACGGGATCTTTAAATACCTTTTCCTCGCTTAACTTTTCCGCCGAATATGCCATCTTTTCCCTCCGCTTATGTCTGTGTTCCGCTCCGAGCGCGATCGGCCCGATATCTTAAAGCCCGCTGGGATGCGGGTTAAGCAGACGCTGCCACAGGCGTGGCGTCGTTAGTCTGCATTCCTTTATGAGCGCTCTCCGCTTTTATAACCTGTTATTATTATATCCCGATTACTATCCCAATTCATCACAAAATTCCCCGTTATTCATAGCCATTCGACAGGAACCGCATGACAGCAATCATCTATGCCCAAAAATATTTTTCGACTTTTTCAAAAATAACAATAAGCTGTCCATTCTATCTCTTTACCAAATGGGAGCCCAAGATAAACTTGGGCAAAAATAAAAATCACCTAAGGACAAAAGTCAAAAGGCGATTTATTTTTTCAGCTTCTTATTAATTTTCTCCATCAATTCCTCTTCCGTTAATGCGGCAAGGGGACGGTTATTGACGAAAGCAAATGTCTTTTTTCGGCCTGGTCCGCAATAGGACTGGCAGCCGATATCAATTTTAGCGTCAGGATCTATTTCTTTCAAACGCGGTATAAGTGTTTTTAGGTTTACTGCCTGACAATCGTCGCAAACACGAAATTCGTTTGCCATTCTATTACAACCCTTTCTGCGGTCTAACTTTTATTTTAAATAATAGCTCTGTCAAACTTAATTGTTGATTTCCGCTGCAGGCACCTGCAGGCTAGCTTTTCCCGCTGGACACGTTGCTAAAGCACCCCCGAATTAACAAGCCGAAGGAAATGCAAATGCATTTTCGAGAATCTCGCGCTTTCCGCCCAATCTGCTCGATGCTAATTAAAAACAGCCTCTATAGCAGGAAATTTCCTTATTAAAGCATGTCCGATGCACGGTATTTCTATTCAAGTAAGGACTGAATAGCAAACACCCTGCCTAACTGCTACAGGCTATTTTAAATCTTATCCGGCAGCTTTGCAAGCTGTAATCATTAACTTGGGTGGTGTATCTTACTAATCTTCATAAAACCGCCATACGTATCTAGCGAAAACTAATTTTTCAAAAAATCTACTATCCTTTTAATCACCTTTGTATAAAATCTGACAAGTTTGTCCATCCTTTAACTAAGGCAAGAACAAAATGTTAAAGAAATAGGGAGTTGAGGATGAATGAAAGTACGTCAGGACGCATGGACAGACGAAAATGATTTATTGCTAGCTGAAACAGTATTAAGGCATGTCAGGGAAGGCAGTACACAATTAAATGCTTTTGAAGAGGTTGGAGATAAGCTGAACCGCACTTCTGCAGCTTGCGGATTCCGCTGGAACGCGGTTGTAAGGCATCAATACGAAAAAGCGCTTCAGCTTGCAAAGAAACAGCGCAAGCAAAGACAAAGAATGCTAGGCAAAGAACAGGGAGGCAAGAAGAAACTCTTATACTCTCCGCCAGTGCCTACTATGCAGGAAGTTGAAGCAGCACCCGTTGTGTCAAATACAATAGTGCCGCCATCCCCTGCAGACTTTTATGAAGAGCGGACAGAGAATGAAACAGCCGAAAGAACAGAAGCCGTATCATCCTATACATCCACTTACTCGGAACCAGCTTATACGGCTCCTGCCCAATTGGATTTGGATAGCGTCATTTCATATTTGCAAACATTAAATCACTCTGGCATTCAGCTTGATATACTAAAAAATGAGAATGAAAGATTGAAGCGCGAAAACGCAGATCTTAGAAGCCGTAACCAGGAGCTGGAAAGCAAGATCAGCGAGCTGGAGGAAAATACAGTAACCATTCAGGAAGATTACGAGACACTTATGAAAATCATGAACAGAGCGCGCAATTTTGTTCTATTTGACGAAGAAGACAGACCGGCCTCCAAGTTTAAAATGGACCGAAATGGCAATTTGGAGAGAGTAGCTGAATAGAAAAGCGGAAGCGCCTTGCCCACCCCCGACAAGCACAAGACGAGCCTTCCGGAAAGGCGTCCTTTGCCTTTTTGGGAGGATTGGATTGTGACCTCGAGGGGGTAGGCGCTGGAGCTAGACAAATATCAACGTTCACATTTTTCCTTATTTTATAGAAAAAGCTTCCGGTCTTCAGGAGAAGGAGAAAATGGCAGCAATGCCCCATTTAGAAAAGCCGTTAACCACTGTGGTTTACGGCTTTTCTTTATTCACCCAATACCTTCTCGTTCCGTTCTGTGACCCGATGATAATAAGCTTCAAATAAACTCGCTTCATCCTCTGTCAGCTGACCTGCATAAAGGCGGCCTGATTTACTTTTTAAAGCCTGCAAAAAGCGCAGCATCACATCCTGGACGGTTAGCTCTGTATCAAGCAATTCTGATAGAGAAGCCATAACAGCCGGCTGGATTTCAGGATATTGAAATTTTGTTTGTTCGCCCCTTCTGGAAAGAGCATAGAATTCCCCAATCAAATTCGCCCGCTCACTGCCGCTGCCATTCACCCCAAGGTAAATTTGCACCGCTACCCCATTGCGGAGACGCCTTTGTGATATGCCGGCAAACTTTTGCCCGCCTATACTTAAATCATAGCTTCCCGGGCAGTAGGACCCAACAATCTCTTTGGCTTCTATCTCTTTATTAAAATCGGAAAACATCTCTTTTATCAGCATCCACATCGCGTCATATCCCCGGTTAATATCTATGCCTTTTTCGTTTTCCGGAAAAATCAGCGATATATTCAGGACACCTTCGTCCAGGACTACAGCCAGCCCGCCAGAATTCCGGACGATAACCTGATAGCCCTGGCTTTTTAAAAAGTCAATTCCCTCAGGTAAACAAGGAAGCCTGGTATCCTGAATGCCGAGCACTATGGTATTATGGTGGACCCATGTCCTCGCAGTCGCGGGCGCCGCACCAGACCCGACAGAAGCACAAAGCGTATCATCCATCCCGAATGAGTGCAGGGCATTTAAATGGACAGCCAATGCAGACTGGTCAATGACTCTCCACTCCTCCTGCTTCAGTAAATCTTGTGCCAAATTCATCTACTTTGATCCCCTTTTCCCGATATTCCTAGTCAAAAACACGCTTATCGGCTCTGAATTATCTATTTTAGGGCCGTCTTTACAAGCTTGACAGCCAGAATTCCACCTTTAACGGCCAATTCAGCCAATGTATCGGCCAAATCTATCACTTTATCGGCCAAAAATACGATTTTAACGGCCAAAACCTGCAGTTAATCGGCCAATGTCTCATAACAGACTTATTATAGCAAAAAAGCCAGTCGCAAGGGACCGGCTTCAAGTATGGCGTTATTGATTTAGAGCCTGGGCTGCAGTGATTAGTGCGAGCTTATATACGTCTTCCTCGTTGCATCCGCGGGATAGGTCATTGACCGGACGGTTTAAGCCTTGCAGAATGGGTCCAACAGCTTCAAAGTTTCCAAGACGCTGGGCAATTTTATAACCGATATTGCCCGCTTCAAGGCTTGGGAAGATAAATACATTTGCATCCCCCTGGATCGGTGAATCCGGAGCCTTTTTCTCTGCAACAGATGGAACGAATGCCGCATCGAATTGGAATTCTCCGTCAATGATCAATAATGGGTCGCGCACTTTCGCTGCCTCAAGTGCGCCTGCAACCTTTTCTGTTTCCGGAGACTTGGCTGATCCTTTAGTGGAAAAGCTCAGCATGGCTACACGTGGTTCAATATCGAACATTCTTGCAGTCTTTGCACTTTCAATCGCAATTTCAGCCAAGTCCTGGCTGTCAGGTGAAATATTGATCGCACAATCTGCGAAAACATATTTTTCATCCTCGCGTACCATGATAAATACACCGGAAGTTTTGCGGACGCCTTCTTTTGTTTTAATAATTTGAAGGGCCGGGCGCACCGTGTCTGCCGTAGAATGTGCCGCACCGCTCACAAGGCCGTCTGCTTTATTGGCATACACAAGCATTGTGCCGAAGTAATTTTCATCAAGAAGAATTCTCCGTGCATCTTCTTCTGTTGCTTTGCCTTTACGTCTCTCAACAAATGCCGCTACAAGCTCATCCATCATCAAAAAGCTGTTTGGATCGTAAATTTCTGCGGATTCAAGGGAAATGTCCATATCCTTTGCTTTTGCTTCGATCTCTGCAATATTTCCAACCAGGATAGGGGTGATAATTTTTTCAGCAGCCAATCTACCTGCTGCCGCTAAAATACGCTCATCCTGCCCCTCCGGAAAAACGATTTTTAAATTTTGTCCTGAAACTTTTTCTTTTAAAACCGAGAATAAATCACTCATGTAAATTCCTCCTAAGGCATCTGATTTCCGTTCATTTAATAGAACTTACCCTATATACTCCCTTAGAATACTCTTCATGCCCAGAATTTCAAGGAGTTCAGTCACTGTTAGCGTTTTCAGTTGAAATGTTTTTGTTTTCGGTAAATTTCCAATAATAAGTAACCTTCAGATGCAGCCTGTTTTATATTCATACCTTGTTTTAAGATAACCATATTAGCCTTTTTGTAAACGGCATTTTTGAGTACCAGGTACCTATACCAATTGATCGAAGTGGTATAGGTACCTGGTACTCGATTAATTCCAACATTTCAAGTTTTATACACATGTTAAATGGAGAAACTATGTTATAGTAGTGATGAGAATTTTTAGTACATATTAGGAGTGATCGTAATGAGTGAAGCAGCAGTAACGCTTGACGGCTGGTATTGTTTACATGACTTCCGTACAGTTGACTGGACTACTTGGAAAATGCTTTCAAGCGATGAGCGCCAAGCAGCCATCCATGAATTCATGGCCCTAGTGGACAAATGGAATACTACACAGAGCGAGAAAAATGGCAGCCATGCCCTTTATACAATTGTTGGGCAAAAAGCAGATTTTATGATGATGATTTTAAGGCCTACAATGGAAGAACTGAATAAAATTGAAAACGAATTCAACAAAACAAAATTAGCTGAATTTACAATTCCAGCTCATTCTTATGTTTCTGTTGTTGAATTGAGCAATTACCTGCCTGCAGGTGAAGACCCTTATCAAAATCCGCAAATTTTGGCACGCCTTTATCCTGAACTGCCAAAAGCTAAACATGTTTGCTTCTATCCAATGGACAAGCGTCGTCAGGGTAATGACAACTGGTATATGCTTCCGATGGAGGAACGACGCAATATGATGCGCAGCCATGGTATGATCGGCCGCCAATATGCAGGAAAGGTAAAGCAGATCATCACCGGTTCTGTCGGCTTTGATGATTACGAATGGGGCGTAACCCTATTCTCTGATGATGTTCTTCAATTCAAAAAGCTCGTTTATGAAATGCGCTTTGATGAAGTAAGTGCCCGCTACGGAGAATTCGGCGCTTTCTTCGTAGGAAATATCCTTAAAGAAGATAAAGTAGGAAAGTTTCTGCATGTAAACTAATATGGGCTCTCAGAACTCTCAGCTTAGGCTGGGAGTTTTTTCTTTTCTCAAGTCATAAAAAAACATGCCCCTACATACTAATGAAATAGTGAGTTTCTAATATAACTTCATATGCAATTCTCTTTCCCGCAGCATCAAGGCTCCGCAAAAAGAGAGGTGAAGTGATGGGAGTTATCCCTTACACCGAGGAAGATGTTAAGCTTCTGGCCCGGCTCATGCGTCCTGAAGCTGAGGAAGATGTGGGGGTTAACCGTGTCCGGGTGATTGTATAGACTTCAAGGATATCCGGTCAATCAGAAGGATGGTCTTCCAGAGTCCAGGCGGGTTTTTAGCCACACAAAAAGGCTACTTCTATCAAGGTGCGCGGTAAAGTGAGCTTGATTTGGCCCGCAAAGTCATAAACGGACAGCGCCACCACCCTGCAAGCATCGCGTTATGGTTTTTCCGCCCTCAGGCAGATGCCCGGTCCAATGGTTTAACCAATGGAATCCGGCCGGTTTAAGCTTATTACTTTATAAACCAACCCCGGAGGACTGTCCGACTGTTTATTAGCAAAATGAAATCTCTTTTGCTTCATTACTTAGCTTAAGATGGCTGATTTTAATTTTTAGGAGGGAAAAAATTGAGTCAATCTAATTACGGTCAATACCCTTATTATGGTTACCAGCAGCCCTACACAGGGGGTGCCCCTAAGGCACAGCCCTATCAGCAGGCACAGCCGCAATTTCAGCAAATGCCGCCTGCCGGAACCGTTGCAGGCGTGAGTGCAGGCGCTGCACCAGGTCCTCAGATTCCCGGCATGCTTCCGCTTGAACAGTCCTACGTTGAAAACATTCTGCGTTTGAACAAAGGAAAGCTTGCTACTGTGTATACAACCTTTGAAAACAATACAGAGTGGAATGCAAAGATATTTAAAGGCATCATCGAAGCTGCAGGGAGGGACCATTTAATCCTCAGTGATCCGCAAACAGGCACACGTTACCTCATTCTAATGATTTATCTGGATTATGTAACTTTTGATGAAGAAATTGAATACGAATATCCTTTCGGCGGAGGGGCTGGAATGACCCAATACTCGCCAAGATAAAAGAAAAGGAGCTTTGACCCTATGTCAAAGCTCCTTTTCTTATTATAAGGCTCTCTTTTCGTATAGATTGTTGTTTTTGCTTAGAATTCTGCCCGTTGATTTCAGCACGAGGCACTTAGCGAACCACGGGGCTTCCGGAAGCCTCCTCGACGCTCTGCGTCTGCGGGGTCTCCCTTGGAACGCTAGTCCCGTAGGACGTTGAATAAGCTTCTTCGAAGGGACACCGCACGAAGAAAATGCGGCAGCATTTTCAAGGATCTCGCGCATTCCGCTCCAATCAACTCAGTGATTAAAATTTGATAGCAACAAACTTTGCGAAAAAACGTATTATAAATACTTAACTGCAGCAATGATCAGCAGTACCCACGCCGCTAAAAAGGCTACTCCGCCTAACGGGGTAATCGCTCCCAGCACGCTGATTTTTGTCAGTGTTAATACATATAAGCTTCCGGAAAAAAGGATAATGCCAATAAGCATCAGCCACCCTGACCATGATAGCAAGGCAGTCGCCGGCAGTTTTCCAAGCAGGACGCCGATAATCAGCAAGCCGGTTGCATGGAACATTTGATAGGTTACACCTGTCTTCCATGTTTCCAAATACTTTGGCTCCACTCTGCCCTCAAGCCCATGAGCTCCAAATGCTCCCAAAGCAACTGATAAAAAAGCATTAATGGCTCCAATAATAATAAATAACTTCATGTTCCCCTACACCTCTTATCCCATTTTAAAAGTCAAACAGTGAATCACCGTTTGCTTCATCATTCATTTTCATTTTCTTTGGCAGCAAATTCGCAGGCTGTGCAGCCGGTGCACTGTATGTATGGCTGACAGAAGCAGCAACAGAAGTGCTTCCTGTATCCGATTCTTCCAACACGATCTCGCACAAAGACTTGATCGCCTGTACCCTTTCCCTGATACGTGCTTCAGACGAGCTGTTTTTTGCTTCAAGCAATTCCTTTTCCATTTTACCCAAAAGTTTTTGAACAGAGATATTCAAACACTTCACCTCTTTCTGCGAAAAGCGATTATTCTGCTTTCCTATTGCCATTATAGCTATCTAGGCCATCTTCTATCTCCTGAGGCCAATTTAAAGTTTATCAGTTTTTCTTTTCGAAACGCAAACAGGGATGACCAGATGCCCTAAAAACTTCGATGGAGGGCATCAGTCTCGTTTTGAATTGGAAAGCCCTGCATCCCTTTGGATGGTTCCGATCCCAAGTGACATAAAAGTATTTGCATTTAAAACAATCTACTCGCTGTGAACTCATCTGTTTTTTTCATCCCTTTTTCATATCCAGCGGAAGGCAGGAGATATTTCGAGCACATTCTTTTATTCTCTCAAAATAAATGTATGTTTCACGTGAAACATGACGAATCAAATCACCGATCAGGAATCTTCCAATCGATTGGTTCCTCTCCCTGTTCCCTTAGAAGTTCATTCACTTTTGAGAATGGCCTGCTGCCAAAAAAGCCTTTACGGGCCGAAAACGGGCTAGGATGTGGAGAGGTCAAGATCAAATGCTTGGAATCATCAATGAGCTTTCCCTTTTCCTGTGCTGGTTTTCCCCATAATAGAAAGATAACAGGCTTTTCCCTCTCGTTCAGCTTTTGGATGACCCGATCGGTAAACAGCTCCCATCCTTTCCCCTTATGTGAATGAGCCTTTCCTTTTCGGACTGTCAGAACTGTATTTAATAGAAGCACACCTTCTTTAGCCCATTTTAATAGGTAGCCATTGTTGGGTATATCGCAGCCCAAATCAGCCTGCATCTCTTTAAAAATGTTTTTTAAGGACGGCGGAATCTTCACATCCGGTTTCACCGAAAAGCTTAATCCGTGCGCCTGGCCAGGCCCATGATAGGGATCCTGTCCAAGGATAACAGCCTTCACATCCTCGTAGGATGTATAATGGAGAGCATTAAATATATCCTCCTGCTTCGGGTAAACGATATGCTCCTCATATTCTTTCTTTAAAAACGCCCGCAGCTGCAAATAGTAAGGCTTCTGGAACTCTTCACCAAGAACTTTCTGCCAGTCATTATTTAAAATATCTTTCGTTATAAGGATCCCCTCCCCATTTCATCTGAAAGGCTCGTGCCTCTATTTTTATATACCCCGATAGCACCCACATAAATAGTAACCTGTCACATTACTTAATCTATCATTCTTTTACCCATGTTTAAAATATAGCAGAGCGGATAAATATAAAATATAACGGGCAGGATTAAGCCCTTCAAATATACAGTCTAAATCTTATGAGTCTAAATCTTATGAGGAGGATGTTAAATATGTATAAAATCGAAGTCGTAGAGAATGGTGTACAAGCAACAGACACAATCGGAATGCTGGAGAGTCAAGGATTTAATAAAGATAACATCTATATTTTCGCCCATGACAAGGATCGTTCCGAGCACCTTTCAGATGCTACTGATACAGGTGATGTTGGCATGAAGGAGCAAGGATTATTCGATTCTGTCGGCAACGTATTTAAAAAGCGCGGCGATGAGCTTCGTTCCAAGTTCGAATCTGTCGGCTTAACAGAAACAGAAGCTGAACAGTACGAAAAGGTACTGGATGAAGGCAAACTGGTAATTGTAGGTACAGACGAAGTTAAATAAAAAACAGGCCTTAAACCCTCAGCAAATATAAAAACGAGCCCGGACTATTCTCTAATAGTCCGGGCTCGTTTTTTGTTTTTATCCCATTAGTCGCTGATAAATCGATTTTGCCTGTGTTAAATCCTTTGTTCCATGAATAAGGGCACGTCCGTCCTTAAAAATGACGAGGCGCTGTTCTTCCATATCAGCTGACAGCAAATATGGATTGCCTTTTACCTGATAGCCAAGTGATTTCAATTGCTGAGCCAGTTCACTCAACTGGATTTCCTGCTCTTTTGGCGGGCGGATTTGTACCGTATCCCTTCCGCATAGAACAGTAGACTTCATCATGTTTTCTGTCTGCAAATAGGGATAGGTTCTCTCTTTACCGCATGATAAACAGCCTTCATCCTTCGCCTTTGATACCTTCATGCTCGTATACTGGTTCCGCCACAAATCAAAACTCACCATCGCGGTTCTGATCGCATCCCAATCCTCTGCCAAAATCTTCAGTGCCTCTGCAACTTGATGGGCAATGACCATTTGCACAGCTGGCGCAATGATTCCGCCCGTGTCACAGGTCATTCCCTGGATCGGTATCTTTTTTAAAAGGCAATTCAGGCAAGGAGTCCTGCCAGGAATAATGGTCAAACTCATACCAAAGCTGCCGACACAGGCTCCGTATATCCAGGGAATCTCATATTTTTGCGAGATATCATTAATTGCCATTCTGGTTTCAAAATTATCAGTGGAATCCAGGATAAGATCTACTCCCTCAACAAGCTCTTCCAGCTTTTCAGGAGTAGCATCCCCGATCACCGGGCGTATCTCCACATCCGAGTTAATAAGCCTTAAGCGCTTCTCCGCCGCAGCCGCTTTTGGAAGTTTTTCAGCTACATCCCTTTCTGTATAAAGCTGCTGACGCTGCAGATTGCTCGCTTCCACATAATCCCGGTCAATGATCGTCAATTTGCCGATTCCCGCCCGTGTCAACATTTCCGCATTGCCCGACCCCAGAGCACCAGCTCCGACTATCAGCACATGCTTGGAGCAGATTCTTTCCTGCCCCTCTTTTCCGATCGGCGGAAACAAGGTCTGCCGTGAATACCTTTCAGACATGGCTGCATCCCCTTCCTATCAAGCTTACCTCACCCTCCGCTTACAGGAGGTATAAATGCGACCGTATCTCCATCCTGGATCACTTCATCATCTGAAGCAAATTCTTCATTCACTGCTGCCATGACAGTGTCCAATTTCACCGTGTATTCTTCCGACAGCAATTGCTTCAGTTCCGCAATCGTTTTTCCGCTTGCATCCATGGTCACTGACTCTTCCCCAACACGATCCCGTAAATGGGCAAAAAACATAATTTTATTCATTTAAATCCTTCGCCTCCGGTTTCCCTTCTGGATATGCAACTGTTTCCAGCTGATTTCCGATCCATTCTTCTCCGTCTTCCCAATGTTCCTTTTTCCAAATCGGCACGATCTCTTTGATTCTTTCGATGGCATATCGGTTTGCTTCATAGGCATCCGCACGATGGGGAGTGGAGACCGCTATGACAACCGCAACATCTGTGATGTCCAGCTTGCCTGTACGGTGTGTGATAGCCACTTCTGCCCCATCCCAGCGCTCTTTGATTTCTTTTCCGATTTGCTCAAGCTTTTTAACTGCCATTGCTTCATACGCTTCATAAATTAAATAAAGCGTTTTTTTGCCATGTGTCAGCTCGCGGACGGTCCCAATAAAGGTTGTAATGGCCCCTGCTTCCCGCTGCACCACTTTATCTATCACACTTTGGATATCAATTGGCTCTTTTGAAATCTCAAAATTCATTGAATCACCTCATTATTCTATAGGAAAGCTCTTACAATCTAAAATCAGCATTTGCTCCATTTTGACATATATGCTGCCGGAAGTGAAATGACTGCCTTCCATTTATACTAATTAGAATCCATGCCCTCTCCAGCTGCCATTTTCAATGCCATTTGGTACTCATCCGGGCTGTTCATATTAAAGAAATGGGCTTCTTCACTTAAAAACCCCATCCTCTTAAGTTCTTTATCCTTCATAATCGAAGCATTTATCTTATGCAAAAACTCACGAATCCTCAGTCTGTTGTCCCTCAAAGCTTGTTCTGCCGCTTCCTTCGTTTCCTTTCGATAAGCTGCAAAAAGCGGATGAAGCCGGGATTCGATTTCAGGCACCGCTGCCTGTTGGCTTTCTAGTTCTTTGAGTAGAATCTTCCCAAGCTCTGCAGATATGAATGGCATATCACATGCAACAATGAGGTTCTTTTGCGTACCGGATGCGGTCAAGCCTGCATGGATACCTGCAAGCGGGCCCTTTTCATTCCATTGGTCACTAACCATCGGAAGCCCAAGAAACTGGTACTCTTCATGATTGTTGGCCACGACAATCATGTCTGATGATATAGAAGCCAATTGATTTGCTATGCGTTCAATCACCGTTTTGCCGCCTATTTTTAAAAGGGCTTTATTCTCGCCCATTCGGCTTGAATGCCCTCCTGCTAAAATAATACCCGTTATACTCATTATTCTCACCTGACTTTTGCGTTATGAAGCCCTATAGCCCCTTATAAATCCATTCTATCCTTATCATTTTATTTTACCATCTATTCCAGCTTGTTTCTTCGATCAAGGTCTGCCCGGTTACATGAGTATGGCAGAATTGTGTCGTCACAAATTGTTCAAACTGCCGGAGATGGATAATTAACCAAATCTTAATAATTCGCTCCTATACTAAAACCATACCAAAACGTTGATAAATAAAGGAATTATAGAGAGGAAGACGGCAAAATGAACAAATTTCTTACTTACTCTGTTATTGCCATTGTATCGTCCCTTGTACTTGGAATCGGCCTTACTTACCTAGTCATTTCCGGCAAGGATAAGAATGCCTCAATTGAGACAGCCAGCCAGCCGGAAGAATCCGAAGAAACAGCAGAGTACCCATACCCGCCGCCAAGCATGGATGACGTTCCCGAAGGCGAGGATGGAGACCTCATTAAACTCGGGTTTAAGTATGTAACAGAAACAGCAACCGCACTGGATGGCTATTCAGGCAATAACCTTAGCTGTGCCAGCTGCCATGCGGGCGGAGGCTATGAAGAACCGCTTGATCTTGTGGGAATATCAAAAACCTACCCGCAATACAATCCAAGAGCCGGCAGAGAAGTAACACTTGAGGAACGCATTAACGGCTGCTTCAGAAGAAGTATGAATGGCGAGCCCCTCCCTGAGGATTCTCAGGAAATGAAAGCAATGGTTGCTTTCTATGATTATATTTCACAAAATGTACCTGATGGAACGACTGAAAGACCTTGGGCAAAGCTTGATCGATCTAAAGCGGATATTGAGAATGTAGATATTGACGCAGGAAGAGAGATTTACAATAAAGCCTGCATCAGCTGCCATGGGGAGAATGGGGATGCAGGGAATCTGGCTCTTTGGGGAGAAAACTCCTACAATATTGGTGCTGGGATGGCAAGGCTGAGAACAGCTGCCGGCTTTATTCAAACGTATATGCCTAAGATGGAAATCGGCGGCTATTCCCAAGGGTCTTTGACTGATGAAGAAGCCATGAACCTGGCTGCTTACATCAATTCACATGACCGCCCGGATTTCCCTGATAAAATCTATGACTGGCCTAAGGGTGATGCTCCTGACGATGCAGCTTACGAAACACTGGCCGGCAAAAAAGGGCAGGATAAGGAAAAAGAATAGGAACATAAGGTCCGGCTGCTTACCGGGCCTTATTCCATGTTTCACCCTACTCTTTTCCTGTATAATATTCTTAGCATTTAATATAAGAACGGAATTGCAGAAAAGGATGGCGATATCATTGAGCGACCTTCCGCTAAGAGGGAAAACAATCCTCGTTGTTGACGATGAAGAACGGATCAGAAAGCTGATTAAGATGACCCTGGCAAGAGAAGGCTTTGAAGTTTTAGAAGCCTCTGACGGATACGAAGCAAAAGAACAATATTTAAAGCATGATCCCTGTTTCATTATTCTCGATATCATGCTGCCAGGCATAAGCGGCAAAGAGATTTGCTTCTGGCTTCGCAATGAGCTGGACAGCAATGTTCCCATTATCATGCTGACTGCCAGCCAATCTGAACAGGATCGGATTGAGGGATTGAAGCTCGGAGCTGACGATTATATGGGCAAGCCCTTCAGCCTGGAAGAACTGACCGTCAGAGTCGAAACCGTTTTAAGACGGACAGCCAACAGATGCAGCAAAATCAGCTATAAAGGCCTCACTCTAAAGCCCATAAAAGGGATTGCCAAATACCAGGATACCGTGTTGGATTTAACCCACTTTGAATATAAACTGCTTTACGTTTTCATGACACATCCCGACCAGGTTTTATCAAGAGAACAAATTATTGATACCATTTACAAAAAAGGCGAGAAGGTCATCAACGAAAGAACGGTTGATGTCCATATCAAACACCTGCGGGAAAAAATCGCCGAGCATTCGGATTACGCCTTTATCCAAACAGTCAGAGGAATAGGGTATAAATTTACCGTTTCCTGAAAAAATAAACATACGCCTTTGCAGATTGCCCTGCGGGGAAACCGGCTCCTGGTAAATTGGGGCCGGTTTTTCTGTTTTTAATACAGTTTAGAAAGGCATTTTGCAGACGGAAGAACATTTATGTGCGGATAGGCTGGATTTATGTGCGGATAAATTTTTTATGTTCAATGACTAGATTTATATGCGAAATACCTCTTCCTTATAAAACCTACAAGCTGACCCTCCCCATACTTTCTTCACAACCCATCCACCTCTTCCCCCGCTACCAATTACCTTTTTTTAGAAAAATCCGTGGATCGATTGACTCATTTCAATTAAAACTTGCAGGTAAAACCTTCCCTCTATTAGAAAACACCCCGATATACCATTTTTATACAGGAGGGAATATGTTTGAGACTTAAAAAGTTATCCTCGGCAATTTTAACGTTCTCCTTAACTGCCAGCCTTTTAGCAGTCCCTGCACGATTTAGTACAGCAAGCGTAACAACCCAAGCCACAGAAAGCAGCAATGAATCTTCATCACTGCAAAAGACCTTTGAAAGTGCCGCAAAGGAATTTGGAGTTCCTGAGAGCATCCTTTTGGCAGTTGCTTACAACCAGACGCGCTGGGAGCAGCATGAAGGCCAAAGCGAGGTTGGCGGCTATGGAATAATGAATCTAGTTGATTTACCGGCTGACCTTAGTGCCAGAGGAAAGCATGATGATGGAATCATTGAAGCATCTGAAGCTTCCAGCAGCCTTAAAACTGCTGCAAAACTTCTTGATGCCGACCCTGAAGCCTTAAAAAAGGACCCGGAGCAAAATATCCGGGGCGGCGCTGCCCTGCTTGCTGAATACGCACGCCAAACTACAGGAAAACTGCCTTCTGATGCAGCGGACTGGTATGGTGCTGTCGTTAAATTCAGCGGCACAGATCAAGAAGCAATTGCAAAGGACTTTGCAGACCAGGTTTATGCAACGATTGGGCAAGGTGCTGAAAGAAAGAACCTTGACGGACAAAGAGTGGCCTTAAACGCCAAAGAAATCACACCCAATAAGAACACAGCCAGCTCTATCCCCCTCCGTAATACAAAATACACAAATACCGACTGCCCTAATGGCCTGGATTGCACCTTCATCCCTGCAGCCTATAAGCAATTTTCGAGCAGCGCCGGTAACTACGGCAATTACGATATTGCCAACCGTCCGGAAGATGATTTAGATATTCGCTATATTATCATCCATGATATTGAAGGAAGCGCCGAATCTGCGATCAGCCATTTCCAGAACCAATCCTATGTAAGTGCACACTATGTCATTGATTCAGAAACCGGAAAAATTACACAAATGGTCCGCCCGGAGGATGTCCCGTGGCATGCAGGAAACTGGTATTTCAACATGCATTCCATCGGTTTGGAGCATGAAGGCTTCGCCGCTGAAGGTGCAGACTGGTATAGTGAGCAAATGTACCGCTCCACTGCAAAACTTGTAAAATATCTATCTGACCGATTTAACATTCCCGTGGACAGGCAGCATATTATCGGCCATGATGAAATCCCCGGCTTAACGGTAACCAAGCATAAAGCCATGCACTGGGATCCGGGTGCTTATTGGGATTGGGGACACTTTTTCGACCTGCTTGGAGCCTCTATTAATCCAAGCGACGGAGACAAGGACAGCAATATCGTCACCATGCGCCCAAATTACAATACAAATCAGCCTGATTTTACGTACCGGGGGATAGAAAAGGAGCCTGAATCTTCAAGCCTGATTCACCTATATAGTGAACCTCGCTTTGATGCTCCACTGGTTCGTGATCCTCTTCTTCACGGTGAAAGCAATAGTACTAAAAATATTAACGACTGGGGCAACAAAGCAGCTATCGGTCAAAGCTTCTATAAGGCTGGGCAGGAAGGCGATTGGACAGCTATTTACTACGGCGGACAAAAAGCTTGGTTCTTTAACCCGAACAATGCTAATAGCGTCCCAGGCAGCGGGACTCTCATTACGCCAAAAGATGGGCTTGAGTCCATACCAGTCTATGGCGCCGCCTACCCGGATGACGCAGCTTATGATGAGGCAGGAATTGCAGAATGGGCAAGAGGAAAAGCCCAAGTGCTCTACCAGATGCCAGCTGGCCAAATCTATACAGCAACAGCACCGATTCAATCAGATTATTATCACGCGAAGTATTTTAATGACCCGGCAACCAATAAAGTGGTCAAGGGCAATGATCAATACTATCAAGTCTTCTATAATCACCGCTTAGGTTTCGTGAAGAAAAGCGATGTGGATGTTGTAAATTAAGAGCAATGTTAGGAGTTATTCTTTTTAGGAATAACTCCTTTTTATGCTAAAAGCTTATAAAAAGATATTTTTGACTGATAACATTTCTACAAATCTGTTTAATCTGTATTTTTGGAAACAGCACCGCACAAGTTAATGCTGTGATAAACTCTACAGCCGTTTTAGTTTTTACCTTTTGGAATTATTGTTATAATTAGAAAAACATATCCAGCAGAACTTCAAGGAGGAATTTTGCGCATGTCTATGAAAAAAGTTTTAACAATTGCAGGCTCGGATACAAGCGGCGGTGCTGGCATCCAGGCTGACCTTAAAACATTCCAGGAGCTTGGCGTTTATGGAATGACAGCATTAACAACGATTGTGACTATGGATCCCAAGAACAACTGGAGTCATAATGTGTTCCCAATAGCCAATGAAACACTGGAAACCCAGCTTGAAACGATTTTATCAGTCGGAATTGATGCCATGAAAACGGGCATGCTCGGTTCAGAAGAAGTGATTAAGATTGCAGCTAAAACAATCAAAGAGAATAACCTCGACCGCGTAGTAATTGACCCGGTAATGGTTTGCAAAGGCGAAGATGAGCCTATCCACCCTGAGTTAAATGAAGCCTTAAGAGATTTGCTTGTCCCGCTTGCAACTGTAGTAACCCCTAACCTATTTGAAGCATGGCAGCTTGCCAAAACAGGTCCAATCCGAACGGTTGAGGACATGAAGGAAGCAGCAGTTAAAATCCATGAACTTGGAGCCAAATATGTACTTATCAAAGGCGGCAGCAAGCTAAACCATGAAAAAGCCGTTGACCTTCTATATGATGGACAAGAATTCACTCTGTACGAAAGCGAGCGCGTTGAAACCACTTATACACATGGCGCAGGCTGCACCTATTCTTCAGCTATCACAGCAGAGCTTGCCAAAGGCAAATCTGTAAAAGAAGCTGTCCAAACAGCCAAGGATTTCATCACAGCAGCCATCAATCATGGTTTCCAATTAAACGAATATGTCGGCCCAACCATGCCTGGTGCATACCGCAAATATGGTGCAGGCCGAGTAGAATCAGAACAGGAATAATAACATGAAACAGAGTCCCCCCAGGCTCTGTTTTTTTGTATAAGATCGCGGTTATCCTGGTTTCGTGAATATATCGGGAATTTCCGCGAATAAAACCAAATTTTCGCGATTATCGTATCTTCCCAAAATGAAAACTCTTCCATTCCAATGCATTCGCTCCCGTTATCTCTTTTTTCACAATATCTCCATTCTCTTTAAGCTCACTTTTTCGCTTTTCGGTCTTTTTTTTAGTAAGATAAAAATACAATCTGCCATTTTCAGGCTGAACAGATAGTAAACAACATAACTTATAAATGAATAAGTAAGTTGGAAGGGGGATTATGGATAATGGAACCGGCAGTTAAAGAGACGGTGCAAAAAGAAATCGACCGTTTAGCCAATAAAGAGGTATATATTCATTTGGAGACAACGAACGGGGCGTACGCTTCCCATTTTGATGAAAGCTTTTTTTCTTCAGGAGCGTATATCCGCAATGCCAACTTGATCTATGCACATGGCAAAATCACTGGAAACGGCCCTTTCAGAGTTGGTTTAAAAATGAATTTCGGCTGGGTTTATGCTGAAGGCATCACCCATTTTGAAGTGGATGAAAAAGAAAGGCTCCTTTTAGCAGGCCACGATTTCAGCGGCAAACTTGCAGTTGCGCTGCAAATCAGTGAAACGCCATTCGAGTAATAAAGCGGAAGCGCCAGACTCAGGGACTGCAACGGCCCCAGGCGCTACAGCTGAACATAGATAACGCTTAAACAATTGAAAGGAGCAAACCGAAATGGAAAAGGAAAGACATGTACTCGTTATCTTCCCTCATCCGGATGATGAAGCATTTGGGGTTTCAGGAACGATCTCCTTACATATTGAAAACGGGACACCTGTTACCTATGCCTGCCTGACATTAGGCGAAATGGGACGCAATATGGGAAATCCTCCTTTCGCCAACAGGGAGACATTGCCAAAAATCCGCAAAAAAGAGCTGGAGGCTGCAGCGAATGTGCTTGGCATTCAGGATTTAAGAATGCTTGGCTATCGTGATAAAACCGTAGAATTTGAAGATGAGAAGCTGCTTGCTAACAGACTTGGAGCCATAATCGGCGAAGTCAGACCTTCCCTCATCATTACGTTTTATCCGGGATATGCTGTGCATCCCGACCATGATGCCACAGGTGCAGCTGTTATCAGAGCTGTAAAAGAGCTGCCTGCAAACGAACGTCCAAAAGTTCACTGTGTGGCCTTCTCCAATAACTGTGAAGAGAAAATCGGCCAGGCTGATGTTGTTAACGATGTAAGTGCAGTAGCAGACCGGAAAATTGCTGCCATCAAGGCACATACTTCCCAGACGCAGCTTATGGCGGCAAATATGGAAGAAAGCCTTAAGAATCAAGAACCTGAAGTAATGGCAAGAGTCTATAAAGAACGTTTCTGGACCTATAAATTCTAACCTTAAGGGGATACAGCATGAAAAAGCCAATGTTTTTAATGATGGTTCTTGTATTGATTGCTGGGCTTGCTGCAGGATGCAGTTCCGATTCCGGTCCCGACATCGAAAATGTAAATGCCGATAAAGCAAAAGAGCTATGGGAAACAGAGCAGGCAGAAGTTTTAGATGTTCGTTCTGAAGAGGAATACGCTGAAGGACATATTCCAGGAGCTGCCCTTATCCCACTTCCTGTCCTGGAGGAAAACCTCGATCAGCTTGATAAGGAAAAGCCATATCTGGTTGTGTGCCGAAGCGGAAACCGCTCAGCACAGGCAAGCCAAATTTTGGCCGAAAATGGTTTTGAGAAGATATATAATATGGAAAATGGCATGAATGAATGGACCTACGAGATTGAAAAATAATTCGTTCTTGCAAAACAAAGCCGCCTCTGCTTTCAGGGCGGCTTTTTTCTGCTTTTATTTCTAATCCAACACTACTTTTTGCCCATGAGCTTTTCACAAAATGGTGATAGAATCTTCCTAAGAGTGATGCAAGCGTTTTCATTTAATCATTTATGCAAACGATTGCACTATTTCACTTATTGATATCCCCTATTCCCAATCAGTCTATTAAGGAGGGAAATTCATGAAACAATCAAGAAAAGCCGGTATTTGGATTATGCTGCTAAGTTTAATTCTCAGTTTATTCACCGGTATGACTCCGCAGCTATCCTCTGCCAACACAGTGGAAAGTCCGGCTGTGGATGGAAATAATGTTATTTTTTCCTATCAGGGTGAAGCTCAGCGGGTGCGCGTGGCCGGAAGCTTTACCGACTGGCAAAGTGAAGCATTAGAGATGGCCAAAGACGAAAACAACATTTGGTCAAAAACAATCAATCTATCACCTGGAGTCTATGAGTATAAATTTATTCTGGATGATGGCAATTGGATTACCGATCCAGCAAACAGCCAGACTGCCAATGGCAATAGCCTATTGGTTGTAAGTGGACTAACAACTGCAATGCCTGGTGATATCAAAAAGGGCAGCACAGTTAATCTTTCTGCAAACCTATTAAATAGCGATGGCACCACAGAGGCTGTGCAGCCGTCTTGGACATTAAATGCTGAAACAGAAGGCATTGCACTGACAGACAACCAGTTGTCAATCACTGAAACAGCCGAAGAAGGAAGCATCACAATAATTGGCGAATACAATCAATATACGATTGAACATACTTTCCAAATTGCCGGTCAGATGAATACCTATACAATCAACTACTTACGTAATGATGGAGAGCAATTTAATTGGGATTTATGGGCTTGGGAAGATGGCAAGAACAACGGAAAAGTCTACCCTTTTACAAGCCAATCAGAAGGACTTGCCCAAGCAGAAATATCGTTTCCATCAGATAAAATCCATGTCATCCCCCGCCCCGGCAATTGGGATACACAGGATGTTACCAGAACGATTAACATGCCTGAAGGCCAGAACGAAGCAGAAGTATGGCTGGCACAGGGCGATGAAACGGTTTATTATTCCAAAGAGGAATTTGACAATAGCAACACAGATGCTAACCGCCGTTTTATTGAGTTTACGTATGTAAGAGACGATCACAACTATGATGGCTGGAACATATGGACCTGGCAGACTGGTGTAAATGACGGACAAGCAGACTTTACTGAAGTCACTGACAAAGGGGCTGTTGCTTTGATTGAAATTGGCCAGCAAACTGAACAAATGGGCTTTGTTCTTCGCAAAGGTACAGGGTGGGATCAAAAAGATCCTTACGGTGCCGACCGCTATATTAAAACGGGAAAAGATAACTATACCAAGGTCGTTGTTACAAGTGGCCAGGGTGAAATCTATCAAGTCCCTGCTATTACAGGACCTGTTTTGAATGATGGAAGCCTCACTCTCTACTATAGAGATCCAGAGCTATTTAAACAGGGAGAGATGGAATCGATTGAAAAGGTTCAGGCAAAATTAAATGGACAAATTTTTGAAATGAAGTACTCCCCTAAGGAGGAACGCTTCTTCACAACGATTGATCAATTAGAAGAAGGAACACATGAGTACTCCTTCCTTATTACGAAAAATGGAGATACATCCGAGGCTGCAGATCCTTATAATACAGTTGATGGAAAATCAACCATCACCTATAAAAACCCTTCAGCTGAAATTATAGCTGAAGTCAACCCGAAGAAAGCATCTTACAATGAAAATGCCGTTCTATCAATTGAAACGATTCTCTCTGATTCGGAAGTAGCCATAAAAGAGGTTTACGCAGACATGTCTGCAATCGGCGGCAGCAGCAAGGTCAGCATTGACCCGGCTTTAAATGCACAAACTATTTCCATTGATCAATCAGTTACGGCTGGCCAAAAGAAATTGCTGATCACTGTCGTAGATGAATATGGAAATGTGCACGAAGGAGAAGCATCCATTGAAATCGCAACCCGCACCTTCAGCGGCAAACAAGATGACTTTGACTGGGATGAAGCCCGCATTTATTTTATGCTGACAGACCGCTTCAACAATGGAGATACATCAAATGATGATCCAAATCGTGCAAATTACGATGCTTCCCACCCTGAGACCTACCATGGAGGAGATTTCCGTGGCCTTATCGAAAAACTCGATTACCTTGAAGATTTAGGCATCAATACCATTTGGATTACGCCAATCGTCGATAACATTGACTGGGATCTTCGCTATGACAAGGATGGAAACCAGTACGGCTACCACGGCTACTGGGCAAAGGATTTCTCAACATTAGATGAACATCTCGGAGATATCCAAACATTCCAGGAGCTGCTGGAGAAATCCCATGACCGCGGCATAAAAGTGATGGTGGACGTGGTTCTTAACCATACAGGATACGGATTGAAGGAAAACGATCCATCCATTGGACTGGGGATTCCTAACTTCCCTACTGACGCTGACCGTGAGCGTTATGCCGGCATGATCAGGGATGGAGGAACCGATACAATCCGAGGCGAGCTTGCTGGCTTGCCTGACCTGAAGACTGAGGATGAAGCTGTCCGCAGACAAATCATTGAATGGCAGACAGCCTGGCTTGAAAAAGCAAAAACAGACCGCGGTGATACAATCGATTACTTCCGCGTTGACACAGTTAAGCATGTGGAACACACAACCTGGAAGGCATTTAAAAATGCACTGACTGAAATCAAGCCTGACTTTAAAATGATCGGGGAATACTATGGCGGACATGCAGACGAACATGGTGGCTTTCTGGACAGTGGCGAAATGGATTCTATCCTGGATTTTGACTTTAAGCATACAGCGGCTGATTTCATTAATGGCCATATCAATGCAGCGGAGGATAAATTGCAGGCAAGAAATGCTAAGCTGACAAATACCGCTATGCTGGGACAATTTTTAAGCAGCCATGATGAAGATGGCTTCCTGATTACAAGCGCAGGCGAAGATTGGGGCAAAATGAAGATTGCCTCTGCCCTGCAAATTACGGCAAAGGGCCAGCCGGTTATTTATTACGGTGAAGAAATTGGATTATCCGGCAAGCATGCTGGCGATATGGATAAAGGGGAATTCAACGAAAACCGCTATGACTTTGACTGGAGCTTAATCGGAAACGACATGCACGAGCATTATCGGAAACTGCTTAACATCCGGAAAAATTACTCTGAAGTCTTTTCAAAAGGAACACGTAAAAAACTGGCAGGCAGCGATGCTGATGGATATCTATTCTTTAACCGCTCTTACAAGGGCACACATGCTGTGGTTGGGTTAAACACTGAGCCAGACCAGAAAAAAGTAACCATCCATGTCCCATTCACAGCCGGCAGCAAGGTCATTGACCAATACAGCGGCAAGAAATACAATGTGGACAAAAACAACCAAATTAAAGTCAAATTACCAGGCAGAGACGAAGGCGGGACCGTCATTCTCGTACTGGATGAAAAAAAAGAATAAGTAAAAAAACAGGGAGCCATTTCTCACTAAAGGCTCCCTGTTTTTTACTTATTTCCCCAACATTTCCTTCAAATACTGAAGCTGGCTTCCATCTTCCTGTTTGACAATGTTCACGATAAAACGTTTTGTTAATTTTGCTACAAGGCCGCTTGTTTTGACGTTTGCTTCCATCTCCACCTGCGTTCCTTCTTCTATTTCATGAAAATCATATTTATATTCTGTTATCAATCCATTTGCATTACTGCGTGTCGTATAGGTTTTATCCTTTTCAAAGTCAATGATTTCTACATCTGCTTTGATATTTTTCCCTCTGACCATGCGGGTTTCAATAAATTTTGTCCCTTTTCCAATCTCGCCCTCTGTCTGTTTCTCCACTTTCACGACATAAGGCATAAGTTCAGGGGCATTCTCCATCCTAACCATATAATTAAATACTTCATGTACAGGTTTATTGATGATCTCACTGGAACGAAAATCAGCCATGCTTTGCACCTCAGAATCATAGAGTGAAACTTCAATCAGCGGGGGGATGTTTTTATCCCCCGCTCATTGTTAGTTGAACCCATCGGGCCTTTACGGACAGTTTGAATCCCACTTATCCTCCTTAGATTCCTCTGAATCTATGAAGTGGGAGTCTTACTGCCCGTTAGACTGCGATAAAGTCTATGAATTCATTATATAACAAAAACTCTGGACTGACTAACGCTCCATTGGACATCGGCTATTAAAAAAGATCCTAAACAGCTTATACCTTCTGATGGAAATGAGAACAAAATCTGCACCAATCTACTATCACAATTTTTCTATTGGTGATTTCAATGATTCCTTCTTTCTTTAGCCTTGAAAAAACACGGCTTACACTTTCACGGGATGTTCCTACTAAAGTGGAAAACTCCTGGACTGTGATTGGGAGCTCAATATGCATCCGGTTGCAATGGTTGGCTCCAAATTTTTCTGCAAGCCTCTCCAATGTCTTAATGGTTTTCGTATAAACATCCAGCAGGGCAATATCCCTCAAAATGGATGTCATATCCCTTAGCGACTCACTCATATAACGGATGATCTGAACGGCCATCTCGGGAGAATACATTAACTCCTGTTCAAGGTCATCCGTGTTCAAAAAGTAGACTTCTCCATCCTGTACCATCGTACCCGTTGCCGGATAGGTTTGGCCTGTTTGGTTAAAAAGATTGGCTTCCGCAAAAATTTCGCCCTTTTTTTTAATGCAGACAATGATTTCGTTGCCCTGTTCATCCTGCTTGGTCAGCTTTACAATGCCTGAATGGACAAAATACACTCCTTTGGCTACCTCGTATTCAGACATAATCTTATCGCCTTTATTATAGGCCCTTTTAATAATCCGTTTATCTATCAGCTGTATGGACTCGCTTGGAAGATCCTTAAAGATTTCAATTTTGCCTAAAAACTCTTCGATCAGCGGCTGTTGGTACAACGCTCCAGTATTATCTCTCATTTCGTTTCCCATCCTCATCCCCCGCTCCCGCAATGTTATTCCTTAGAATCATTGTAGCGAAGGTCTCTTATATAGAAAGTGATATATCTCACAATTTACTGAAAGCGCTCAAATTTACTTCACAAAATGTTCTCATAAAATGTCGAATAAAATGAGTAATTACTCACTTCACAATGCTAGTTATTTATATTATTATTTTGATGAGTGATTACTCACTTTTATGAAAGAGGTGGAAATATGAATAATGAAAATCCGGTAGTTTTCATTCAAAATGTATCAAAAAGCTATGGAAAACAGCAGGTACTTAAAAATGTAAACTTAGAAATCATTCCAGGAGAAATATTCGGCCTCCTCGGTCCCTCTGGAGCAGGAAAGACGACCATAGTGAAGCAGCTGGCCGGATTGGAAACTCCCACACAAGGAGAAAACTATATTTTCAGTGAAAAGATGCCCCGTTTAGATTTGATGAACAGGATTGGCTATATGGCCCAATCCGATGCCCTTTACGGAGAATTAACAGCAAAAGAAAATCTTGATTTTTTTGCTTCTCTTTATGGACTAAAAGGAAAGGAAAAACAGCAGCGGATGAAGGATGTTATGGAAATTGTATCTTTAACCGAACACTTCGATAAGCTGGTTTTCAACTATTCTGGGGGAATGAAGCGACGCCTTTCCCTTGCTATCTCACTTTTGCATGAACCGGGATTGCTCATTCTTGATGAACCTACTGTTGGCATTGACCCTGTCCTCAGAAAAGGCATTTGGGCTGCTTTTAAAGACCTCAAGGATAATGGAACAACTATTATCGTTACCACTCATGTAATGGATGAAGCAGAAAAATGCGATAGGCTGGGAATGATCAGGGATGGACAGCTCATTGCAGTTGGATCTCCCGAGGAATTAAAGCAGCAAACAAGTGCGGCCAATATTGAAGATGCCTTCCTGGCATATGGAGGTGCTTAAAATGAGAATTACTGCGCTGGTTATTAGAATACTCCGTCAGATTGTAAGAGATAAACGGACCATGGCCCTTTTGATTTTCGCGCCTATGCTTGTCCTGACCATGCTTCACCTTGTATTTAATGGAGATGAATATAGGCCTAATATCGGGCTCGTTGATATACCTGAAGCAATTGAAACTCAATTAAACTTGGAAGATGCTATTATTAAACATTACGAATCTGCTAATCTGGCAGAAAGTGATTTAACGAGTAAGGAGCTGGATGGGTATCTGTTGTTTGAAAATATGGTTCCATCCATAGTCCTGGAAGGGAGCGACCCGAGTGTAAACGGCTCCGTCTTAAGATGGGTTCAAAACGCGTTAAAACCCTTGCAGCAAAATCTAACCAATAAGGAAATGGAAATCAATTATCTATTCGGCTCAAGCGACATGGGGCAGTTTGATTATTTCGGCCCAGTCCTTCTTGGATTTTTCGTCTTTTTCTTCGTTTTCCTTATTGCCGGTGTTTCCTTTTTGCGCGAGAGAACCACTGGGACACTTGAAAGGCTTTTAACAAGCCCGTTAAGAAAATGGGAAATCGTTGCAGGATATACCATCGGGTTTGGCGTTTTCACCATGATCCAGGCTACGATTATTGCCTGGTACGCCATATACGTGCTTGGAATGCTGATGGAGGGAGCTTTTGGCTATGTCCTGCTCATTACTTTGCTTCTTTCCTTATCAGCACTAACCCTGGGGATACTGCTATCCTCCTTTGCCAATAACGAGCTGCAAATGATTCAATTTATTCCGCTGGTTGTTGTGCCGCAGATCTTTTTTTCCGGTTTATTTAACCTCAAAACCATTTCGGAATGGCTCAGCTGGGTTGGACCTTTAACCCCTTTATATTATGCTGCCGAAGCATTGCGGAATGTGATGGTGAGGGGCTTTGGCTGGGATATGATTTATAAAGACCTGCTGGTATTGCTGGGCTTCTCTCTGCTATTTATGATTCTAAATATTGCTGCTCTAAGAAGGTACCGAAAAATATAAAGCCTGCAAATTTCTTTTTATATTTTTAATCCTTTATAATAAATGTATAGATTAGTACGGATAAAGGAGTTTACTATGTCAGAGCACGATTCGGTTATTGAAGAGTTATTCCAGGAAGAAGATGGACTCACGGATAAGCAGAAGAAAATTATTATAGCAGCGGTTGAATCGTTTTCCGAGAAAGGCTATGCAGCTACCTCAACTAGTGAAATTGCTAAGAAAGCAGGAGTAGCAGAGGGAACGATATTTCGTCACTATAAAACAAAAAAGGATTTGCTGATGGGCATTGTTTCACCCATGATGGCAAAATTAATCGCCCCATTTGTCATAAAGGATTTATATAAAGTAATCGATCATAAATATGAACGTTATGAAGACTTTCTAAGAGCTATGATGGAAAATCGGATTGCCTTCTTAAAAAACAATATGCCCCTTTTAAAGATCCTAATCCAGGAAATTCCGTTCCATCCGGAGCTTAAGGAACAATTTAAAGAGCATATTGCCTGCAAGGTGTTTGAACGCTTTGTTAATCTGGTGGAGTTCTACCAGAAAAAGGGCCAAATTATCGATATCCCCGCATATAGTGCCGTTCGAATGACCTTTACATCCATTTTCGGCTTTTTGATCACCAGGTATTTAATTTTGCCTGAAGCGGAGTGGAATGATGAGGAAGAGATTGAATTAACCATTCAATTCATTATGCATGGACTTTCTGCAAAATCATAACAAAAGCCTGGCTGCTGCCAGGCTTTTATATATCGGTTAAAGAAATTCTATAAAGCTTGTCATCCTTTTCAAGCGGATTTCCGCGGCCATCTGTGTTGTTGCTTATAAAATAAAGGTTGTTTCCTTCAATAAAGACATCCCTGATCCGGCCTAAATTCGAAACAAGCTTTCTTACTTTTTTAGCTTCCAAATCAAACTCCAAAACGGCACTGCCCCTTAAGGCAGCTGTGTAGAGCTTGCCATCATGGTAGTCCATTCCGGAAGGAGCCCAGGTTTCATTATCTCCTGAAGTAAATAAAGGCGACTCCATGCCTGCTTTCTTTTCAGTCCCTTTTATTTCAGGCCAGCCATAGTTCTTTCCGGCTATTATTTTATTAATTTCATCATTGGCTGAAGGACCGTGCTCACTTTCATACAAAACACCGTCAGATGCCCAGGCAAGCCCCTGAGGATTGCGGTGTCCATAGCTATAGACATATGAATCGGGAAAAGGATTATCTGCCGGTATGGTGCCGTCCAGATTCATTCTTAAGATTTTCCCTCCTAAAGAATTCAGATCCTGCGCAATTTCCGGATTAGCAGCCGCATCGCCTGCTGTTGCGTAAAGCTTGCCGTCAGGGCCGATTTCAAGGCGGCCGCCATGGTGGAACTGACCGCTTGGAATTTTATCCAGCAGGATCTTTTCCTCTTTCCATATTCCATCCTGAAGCATGAGGATGACAATGCGGTTAAACTGCCCCGTGCTGTTTTCGTAGGTGTAATAGGCAAAGGCTTTATTCGAATTAGAAAAGTCTGGTGTCAGCACAAAGCCAAGCAAACCGGCTTCCGCTGCTGTAGACAGCTTTTTTTCCAATTGTACCTTTTGGCGTTCTTTCTTGCTCCCTTCAACCTTTACAATGCTTCCCTGTCTTTCCGACATATAAAAGGTTTCATCCGTTTTGGCAATGGACCAGGGAATATCCAGCTCATCAGCGAGAATTTCCGGTTCTGCATTTGCAGGGAGGCTGACTTCCTGCTCTCCAGCCTGATCCTTAGCCTCATTCTCCCCGGCATTTGAGCACCCGGCAATAAATGCAAAAGCCAGAAGGCCTGTACCCAACACCCTTTTCATCCAGCTCTCGACCTCCTTGAAAATTTACTCCAGTACTTCCCAAATCGCTTTGGCTACTCCGCTGTCTTCGTTTGTTAATGTAACAGCATCACATTGCGCTTTGATGATCTCATCAGCATTTCCCATGGCGACTGATCTTCCAGCCCGCTTGAACATGGACAAATCATTATAATTATCGCCAATCGCCATTGTTTCTAGAAGCGAAATCCCTTTTTCCTTTACAAAAGCCTCAAGGGCTATCCCCTTTTGGGCATTTACACTTGTCAGCTCCAGGTTCTCATCCCCTGATGAACTCACTGCCAACCCGTCGAGCTGAAGCAAGTCCTCTTTTGCGGCAGCAAGAAAATCCGGTTCAAACGAGAAAGCAAGCAGCTTATAAATTTGGTGCTCCTCATGGTTGAAAAGTTCATCATAGCTGTTCACTTTATGCACCAGCCCCTTTTTAAACCGTTCCTCTGCAGCTTTAGTGACCTCGTCAATATCCGCTTCAGGGTTACCGCTTAAAAAGATATCAACAATGATTGAAACGCCTCGATCTTCATCGACTGTATATGTACCTTGATTTGTATACACCTCGAAATAAACATTGTTCTGTAAAAGGATATAAGCTGCTTTTTTAGCCAAGGTCTTATCGAGCGGATTGGAAGAAACCACTTTTCCATCCGCAGCCCTTACCTCTGCACCATTCGCGCAAATCATGGGGCAGGAGATACCGGCTTCCTCCAGAACAAAGCTTGCTTCAAAGTACGAGCGTCCGGTTGCGATAACAACCTCGACTCCTTTTTCCTGAGCTGCTTTTATTGCTTCAATATTCTTATCCGTTATTTTCTGTGTTGCTGTTAAAAGTGTTCCATCCATATCACTGGCAATGCATTTGATCATGTTTTATCTCACCTTCTGGCTGTAGTAGTATTTTAGCAGAAAAACTTATTTTGCCATTCTAACATGTTCTCCGTTTTATTTTAAATATTTGCTCCCTTCCCTGATGCTTAACTTGGCAAGGGGATTGGAATCAATAAACTCTTTTACAGAAGCAGGATGTGTTTTGGAATACTCCCTGAGAGCCCAGCCTATAGCCTTTTGGATGAAAAATTCCCTGCTTTCATTATTTAGAAGAATATAGCGGTATAATAACTCTTTATCTGTACGGTCTTTATACTTTAACTGAAATAAAATCGCTGTCCGGCGAAGCCACATATTATTGCTGGAAGCCCATCCGTCAATTCTTTCCTTTATCACTTCAGGATGCTTTTCCGCAATTGCCCCAACCGCATGCGAAGCAAGCATGTCGACTGTATCCCACCAGGACTTTGATACAATCAGCTTTTCAATTAAATCAAAATGGTGTTTGTCCAATTTCTTTGTGAATTTCCCAATATAATCAAGAGCGGCATATTGATACTCTCTTTCTTCCATCTCCCACAAGGCTTCTACGAAATCCGGCCTAAACTCCTGTTTTAACAGCCCGGTTTTATGAAAGAATTCTTTTAATAACATTCTTCTTTCAGGCGTTTTAATTCCCAGGAAAGGAAACCTGTTTTTCATATAGTTTTGCATGGGAACAGCTTTCTCTTCACATCGGTTTTCCTCAAAAAGCTTTATTAACAAAGTAATATCCATATAAGCACTCCTTTTTACATCAAAACAGGTTTATGTCATCATGTTAAGGGTAAGGTATTTTAGGGATTTGTCGCTTTCTCCGTTTTTGGACAGCATTTTCCTCTTCCGATTAAATTCCATTTTAAAGAGTCAAGCCCGAATAATCCATTTCCCATGAATGATTAGACAGAAAAGAAGGCCAAAATACAAATATGCGTTATTTTTTAGGATTGATTTGTTTAGGGGGGATTTTATTGAATGATAAATCCGGCAGTATAAACAGTGTATTTTGGATTTCAGCCGTGGTTATTTTGCTTTTAGTTCTATTGGGAGCTTTTACTCCCGACTTATTTGCCAGTGCAGCAACAAAAGCCTTTGATTTTACTACATATGCATTTGGCTGGTTTTACTTAATTTCGGTCTTGTTTTTTGTCTTATTCTGTATCTTTCTTGCCATAAGCAAATATGGCCGCATCAAGCTTGGCAATGATGAAGATAAAGCGGAGTATCCTTTTTTCACCTGGATTGGGATGCTTTTCAGCGCAGGGTTTGGAATTGGGTTAGTATTCTGGGGAATTGCGGAACCGATGAGCCACTATTTTACACCGCCCAGGCAGGGGATGGATCCACTAACAACAGAGGCTGCCCGGGAGGCAATGGGTTATTCCTTTTTCCACTGGGGGGTCAGCCAATGGTCTGTGTTCACCATTGTTGGCTTGGCTATTGGCTATTTTCAATTCAGGAAGAAAGAAAACGGACTTATTTCCACCACTTTAAATCCTTTATTCAGCAAAAAACGAGAGCCTGTTACCCTTAAAAAATTCATTGATATTTTGGCTGTTATCGCAACAGTCATGGGTGTAGCAACGTCTCTTGGGCTGGGTATACTCCAGATTAACGGAGGCCTGGATGCTGTATTTGGAATTGAGAAAAGCGCTTTAACGCAAATTCTGATTATTGTGGTAATGACCGTCCTATTCCTGTTATCATCGTCTACAGGTCTTAATAAAGGGATTAAATATTTGAGTAACCTGAACCTCGGTCTTGCTTTAGTCCTTATGCTGTTCGTTTTGGTTACCGGTCCAACCGTGTTTATTTTGAATTCCTTTACACTTGGAATAGGCGATTATATCTCAAATTTTATTAATTTGAGTCTTCGCATGACCCCTTATAAAGGCGGAACCTGGATAAGGGACTGGACCATCTTTTATTGGGCCTGGGCCATTGCCTGGTCGCCCTTTGTGGGAGCCTTTATCGCGAGGGTTTCCAGAGGAAGAACGATTCGCGAATTCGTGGTTGGCGTACTGATCGTTCCTCCGCTTATTGCACTAATTTGGATTGCAGTATTCGGCGGAACGGCTTTGCACTTCGACCTTTTCAGCGGCACAGCGATTGCAGAGGCTGTTAATAATGATGTAACTTCAGCCTTATTCCAAACTTATAATGAGCTGCCATTCAGCTTCTTGCTTTCTGTTTTGTCCATCCTGCTGATTCTGACATTCCTGATCACATCTGCAGACTCGGCAACCTATATTTTGGGGATCATGACGGCTAATGGCACTTTAACCCCGCCGCTCGCTACAAGGATTACCTGGGGAATTTTGATGGGTGCTATTGCAGCAGTCCTGCTTTTAAGCAGCGGACTTGAAGGCCTGCAAACGGCGTCACTCGTCGCGGCTCTTCCATTTACCATTATTCTGGTCCTTATGTGTGCATCGCTATTTAAAATGCTTCGCAAAGAAACGATACCGGTTAAACATAAGAAATAAGCTTAGCAGACCTCCAATCAAGGAGGTCTGTTTTTTATTCCACATTAAAGTACTGCCCTATGCACTCTTCTCCGTCTTCCAATCCAGTATATTATTTCAGAAAAGAAGGAATATAAAGAATTTTAAAGAAAATATAATAAGTTTAGGGATTAATTTTTAAGGGGGTTACATCATGAAAGTACTTGTATCATTTTTTAACCGCATTATGCAGCGGTATCTGCCTGATCCATTTTTATTTGTTATTATCTTAACTTTTGCTGTGTTCGGCTTAGGATTGATTTTCACTGACAGCGGGCCTTATCAGATGGTTCAGCATTGGGGCAATGGTTTCTGGGGTCTATTAGTCTTCTCCATGCAAATGGTGCTTGTCCTGGTAACAGGGCATGTTTTGGCCAGCAGCCAAATTTTTAAAAAGGGATTAGGCGCTCTTGCCTCAACCGCAAAATCACCGGGCCAGGCTATAATCATTGTTACGGTTGTTTCTATGATTGCCAGTCTAATCAACTGGGGATTCGGTCTTGTCATTGGCGCTTTATTCGCCAAGGAGCTTGCTAAAAAAGTTGAAAATGTCGATTACCGGCTATTAATTGCAAGCGCTTACGCAGGGTTTATCGTTTGGCATGGGGGAATTTCCGGATCCATTCCATTGACGATTGCCACTCCGGGACATTTCTCAGAAGATATGATCGGTGTGATTTCAACGGACCAAACGATCTTTGCCGGGTTTAACTTATTTATTGTTTTAGCTATCTTTTTAATTTTGCCTTTTGTTAATCGCTTCATGATGCCATCAAAAGAGGAGACAATTGTTGTCGATCCTGCGCTTCTTCAGGATGATGTTCAGGCTGCAACCCTCGAAAAAGGGGCCATGACACCGGCAGAACGGTTGGAAAACAGTCGCATTGTTTCATTGTTGATCGGAATCTTCGGGCTCATTTTCCTGTTTTACTACTTTGCAACGAACGGATTCAAGCTTAATTTGGATATTGTTAATTTCTTGTTCCTGTTCCTGGGCATCCTTTTCCACGGGACACCTAAATATTTCCTGGAAGCGGTGATGAATGCCGTTAAAGGAGCAAGCGGCATCATTGTCCAGTTCCCATTTTACGCTGGAATTATGGGCATGATGACAGCTTCAGGTCTAGCTGCCGTTATGTCAGAAGGATTTGTTTCCATATCCAATGAATTTACGTTTCATTTCTTTGCATTCCTAAGTGCCGGATTAGTAAACTTCTTCGTTCCTTCCGGTGGAGGACAGTGGGCAGTTCAGGCGCCTGTTATGCTGGAAGCAGCGAAGGCATTGGATGTATCCATTCCAAAAACGGCTATGGCTGTTGCATGGGGAGACGCCTGGACGAACTTAATCCAGCCTTTTTGGGCTCTGCCAGCACTGGCGATTGCCGGCTTAAAAGCTAAAGACATCATGGGATACTGCGTACTGACTCTGCTTGTAAGCGGTGCAGTCATTTCCCTGGGATTGCTGTTTTTATAAATTATAATTTGTGTTAAAGCTTGATTGCAGTCAAGCGGGAGAATCTCCAGACCTCCCGCTGACGCAGAGCCCTGGGGCTAAATCAACAGGCCAATTTAACAGAGCCAAACAAAAAAGCATGAAAGCCAGTCGGCCATCATGCCAATATATTCATTATTAAAGCATCCCATTATGATGATCATTCTTCAGATTATGCATATGTGACTCCATATAAGCCCTATCCGACTCCGAAACATGCTTCGCATTTTCCTCAGGGTCAAAATCGTCAATTCCATGCCTTTTATGCCACCAGTCAACAAACATGCCTGCTCCCAACAGTACAGCACAAAAGCCCAGAAGATAAAGAATCAATTTGATCACCTCTATATATTATATTATTTTTCAGAAAATAATGACATCTTTAGGGTGCCCATTTTCCATAGAGGCATTCTTTTAGACTTTCACGGTTTCGGGAAGGTCCTGATAGCCTTCCTGATAGATGCGGCTAATAATCGATTCGATTTCTGGCTCCTCTACTGTCAGGTCCTTGATATTATGAGTCTTTGTAATCTGGGCAATTAATTCGGATGCAGAAACCATATCCCGGTTAAACCGGATCCAGAATCGGCTCGCTTCCTCCTTAAAAACCTCACCGTCTGTTAGCTTTAAGCGCTGGGTTGACTCTTCCAAGTCCACGATCAGAGTCCGGATTTTTCCGAACCTTTCTTTCACGACTGCAATTTCGCCATCATAAACCTTTTGCCCATGATCGATGAGAATCATGCGTTCACATAGCTTTTCAATATCCTCCATGTCATGGGTTGTTAAAATAACCGTGATTTTACGCTCATTATTAATCTCTTTAATAAACGTCCTCATTTTCTCTTTGGCTACGACATCCAGCCCGATAGTCGGCTCATCCAGGAAAAGAATTGGCGGATCATGCAAAAGAGAAGCAGCGATATCAGCTCTCATTCTTTGCCCGAGCGAAAGCTGCCGGACAGGTGTATTCAAAAATTCATCCAGCCCCAATATTTCAGTAAAAGTGTCCATATTTTCTTTGTATCGTTTATTGGAAACCTGATAGATTTCCTTGAGCAGCTCAAATGATTCTATTGTAGGCAGATCCCACCAAAGCTGTGTTCTCTGTCCAAAAACAACTCCGATATTTTTGGCATTTTCCTGCCTGTTTTCATAAGGGATAATGCCATTTACCTTAACTCCCCCTGAGCTTGGCACCAAAATACCCGTCAGCATTTTAATCGTTGTGGATTTCCCCGCACCATTCGGTCCAATATAGCCGACCATTTCACCTTTTTCGATGGAAAAGCTGATATCCTTCACTGCTTCCTTTTTAATATGCTCCCGTTTCACAAGGCTCTTCATAGCCCCAAGAAGACCTGTTTCCCTCTTGGCAACCATAAAGTCCTTCATTAGATGTTCAACCTCTATAATCGGCATTTTAACCCTCCTAATCTATGTTATGAACCTGTACTCTTATATCGCTTCAATCCCAGCATCCAAATATAATAGGCAATGGCAAAAAAGACGATTCCGACAAGCGGCGATAAGTAACCCATATTATGAGGGAAAAATGGCGTTTCTTTTTCCAGAAGAACGGCAGCAGGGAAATAGTTCACAAAGCCAAAGGGAACCACAAAGGCTGTAAACCATTGCACAGCCTTTGGATAAATAACCAAGGGATAGTTGGTTAAATTTCTGGCGGGATACATAGCCACCCAGTAAAACTGCTCTGATTTGGTCGTCCAAAACGCAAGGGCGGAAATCATCACCAGCAGCCCTCCCTGGATGAGTATGCCCCCAACAACTGATAGCAGTAAAAATAAACTTTTTCCTAATGTCCAATCCAGCTGAAGCTCAAAGCTGACCCAAATAAAGATCACGATACTGAACAAAAATTGGGCAAAGGAAGCAACATCAAATTTCATCGCCATGAAATGAAAAAACGGATTGATTGGCCTGACAAGAAAGCGGTCAAATGTGCCATTCAGGATGTATGTATCCAGGCCTCTAAAGTGAAAAAATAAAATAATGCAGAATCCCCAAGATAAAATAGCGACTGCAAATAAAAACAGCATTTCGTAAAAATTCCATGAACCCAATTCCTGAAACTGATAAAGCATAATCCACATCGTCACGGCGGTGCCTGCATAAGAAGTAAGCAATCCTACAATTCTCATGACAAAGGCAAAACGATACTGCAGCTGAGCCCGTACACCAGCGGAGATGAGTTTAAAATATAAATCGCAATATTTCAGAACACCCACTCTCTATCCCCCCTGTACAACCACTTTGTGTGATGCCCTGTTCCAGACCAGCCTTAACAGCAGATAACAAACGGCTACCCAAAATAACTGAACTCCAAGGGACAGCAGAATGGCGCTTCCGGAGATTTTACCTATAAAAATGGCGTTTGGTATGTAATAGATTCCTTGAAACGGCAAATAAAGCGCCATTTTCTCAAGCCAGCCCGGAAAAAACCAAAGCGGGATGATCGATCCGGAAAGAAGGGACATCGCAAAATAAAAGATATCGACTATGCCGCCAGTTTCGACCAGGAAAAAGGAAAGCAATCCGAACGACATCTCTATACAATAACGAATCAAAAACCCAATAAATGCTGAAGCAATAAACAATACCCAAGTCTGCCAGCTGTCCGGCAAAGTCAAATCCATAAATATAAACAGGACTGTATATAAGGGAAGCAGCGCTGTAAGAATATAAAACGCGACACTTCCAAAGTCCGCAAACAGATAGCGCAGGGGTACATCAAATGGCCTCATTAATTCCAGGGAAATATCCCCTGTACGAACCTTCTCCTGAATATCCCAAAGCGGGGTACCCGCTCCATTTACCCCTGTTAAAAATTGGCTGACTACAATATAGGTCAGCATCGCCTCAAAGCTGACACCGCCCGCTTCTTCTCTTCCTGCATATAAAGCAGTCCAAATGGAACCCCACATAAGCAGGAATATAAGATTGGAGCCAAGCCTTGACCAGACATCGAACCGATAAACGGCCGAACGAAGAAAAGCCTTCTTCGTGAATGTCCAATATAAACGGAACCTAAACATTCACCCACCCGCTTTTTGATTATTTTGATTATTTTATATTTTAACATAATATGGGAGATGAAAATATGCTTGTTGAAATAATCTATTTTGTGTTTAAAAAGGAGGGAAACGGTGGAATTTAAGAGAAAGGAGTTGGCTTTTTAGAGGTTATGAATTAAAATAACTTTTGGTTTATAAATATTAAGTTGAAAAGGTGAATTGTATTGATTGATGCATCCAGAAAGAAGTACACATCTTCTGAAATATTAAAGTTTGTTATTCCATCCCTTATTGGAATCAGTTTTTTTATGGTTCCGCTAAAATATAACGGGGAAATTACCATCCCGATCGCCATTTTTTCAGGCTGGGTCCAGGAATGGCTCTCTGCTTATCTTCCTGAAATCATGACTTTTATTATTGTTTTGACCCTTCTTGGTACCCTCTTCGCTAAGTTTTTCAAACCAGCTTTCATCGAAAGAAGCCCTTTCTTAAAGAACTTATTCGATGTTCCGGCAATTTGGTTTGCTGCAAGAATACTGGGAAGCATTTTTGCGGTTATGACTTTATTCCAATTAGGGCCTGAACAAGTTTGGTCTGAATATACAGGCGGCTTACTGTTAAATGATTTGCTGCCGATTCTGTTCTCGGTCTTTTTATTTGCAGGACTTTTTCTGCCCTTGCTTTTAAACTTTGGCCTGCTTGAATTTTTCGGGTCACTATTAACAAAGATTATGCGCCCTGTCTTCAGGCTGCCAGGAAGATCATCCATTGATTGTGTCGCTTCCTGGCTTGGAGATGGAACGATTGGTGTTCTTTTAACAAGCAAACAATATGAAGAAGGCTATTACACGAAAAGAGAAGCCGCCATCATCGGCACAACCTTCTCAGTCGTATCTATTACCTTCAGCCTTGTGGTCATCTCACAGGTTAATTTAGGTCATTTATTCGTGCCTTTTTATTTGACTATCACGGCCGCCGGATTCGTTGCAGCAATTATTAGTCCAAGGATCCCGCCATTATCCAGAAAGCCGGATACGTATTATAACGGCCAGGAAGGCGGACTGGATGAAACGATCCCTAAAGGCCACACTCCAGTTAGCTGGGGAATCTCCCAGGCTGTTGAAAAAGCAAAGGGCAATCAGAGTATAAAGTACTTTTTCGAACAAGGTGCCAAAAACATTCTGGATATGTGGATGGGCGTGGCACCGATTGTCATGGCACTTGGTACTCTTGCACTTATCATTGCGGAATATACACCCGTATTTAAGTATTTGGGCATGCCATTTATTCCAATCCTGCAGCTCATGCAGGTCCCCGAAGCAGCTGCAGCTTCAGAAACCATGATTGTCGGATTTGCTGATATGTTCCTTCCATCTGTTATCGGCGCAGGGATCGAGAGCGAAATGACTCGCTTTATCGTTGCCTCCGTTTCTGTTACACAGCTGATTTACATGTCCGAAGTAGGCGGACTGCTTCTCGGTTCAAAAATCCCGGTTTCTTTAAAGGACTTAATCATCATTTTCCTGGAAAGAACCATCATTACACTGCCAGTTATTGTCCTGGCTGCACATATTATTTTTTAAATAGGAAAGGGTATCCCGGCATGAGGATACCCTTTTTTTTGTGCAGAGGCCCGCTATAAAGCACTTTGCAATGTTTATAAGCCAGCAAATACTTCCTGGTAGTTTTCGCTCCAGTCAATCAGCAAAGTAAAAACCAACATTCAGCTTTGCTTTTTAGAAGCATTGGAAAGAGCGGATTCTTCTTAAATCAGTTCCGTAATAAGTCCAGCGCCACCCTCTCCAGCGCCAGCCTGCTACTGATGTCCGTCCGACATATGTCGGGAAGAACCAGAAGCTGCTCCCATTTTGGAGCCATACATAGGTATTGCGAAATAAACAGCCTCTTATTGCGCCCGGATCAACTGCAAATGTTGTGGCCTGCTGCATTTGCGGAGTAAAACTTGGAGGCGGCGCTGTTGGCGCTCCCCCTTGCTGCTGTCCCCCGCCCCCTGGCGGCCCCGGCGGCGGTCCTGGAGGGCCAAATCCGCCGCCTGGTCCTCCTCCTGGAAATATCCGATCATCATAGTAATAGCCTGTCGTATAAGGATAAAACGGATAATTTGTATAATCCATCAATTTATAACTCCTCTCCATTTCCCTCGGTGTAATGTATGCCTATTGCCCAAAATCGTGATTACGTGCTAGACCTTCTCGGAAATCATCAGCAGTTCAGAGCGGATCTTATCTTTAATTTTGTCGACAACTTCAAAATTCATGGCCTCAATATAAATTTTTTCCAATGTGTCACGCTGGGTTTTTGCTTGTGCGAGGTAAGATATCGCTTCACTCATTTTATTTTTATAACGGGTGCTGATGTCTTTAATCTGTTCGGCATATATCTCATCTGTGCCTGAGTTGATGGTGATCTCATACATATCAATAATTTCGTCACCATCTCTATCCGGAAAATATTCGTGAGGTGCCGTGCTATCGAAAATAGCCAAACCAAGCTCTCTCACAATAATCATATCCAGGCTGTGCGGGTCAAAGCCGCAATGGTAGACTTCAATATCAAATCCGCGGTTTTCAGCTTCTGCGGCCAGCTTTTTCAGCATGGTTGACTTTCCGGAGCCCGGACGCCCTTTTATGAAGTACCTTTTCTGAATATCCTCAGTAAGGTTTGGCACAAAGTCCACCGCACCTGTTGGTGTAGCTGCCCCTAAATAACGATGCTTAACAGATGGTGTTTTATTTAATTTCATATTTCCATAGAAGGTCTGAATCAGCTTCTTAGTTAGTTGATCTGCCTTTTGAAAGTTCATATTTTCGATGTAGATTTTTTCCCATTCATCATGAATTTTCAGCGCTTTGGCAAATGTTTCGTAAGCTGTTGCAAATGAGCAGCTAATTTGGCTTGCCAATGAAGTGATTTCTTCTTTCTTACCGGCCAAGGCCCTGGAATCCCAGGCTTCTCCCAGATTGATATACTCATCAACTGCGCCCGGTGCTTTAGGTTCAATAACATGCGGAGCTGTCCCATCAACGATACCAGCTTTTAAAGCTGGAATGATGACCCCGTCGATTGAATGATTGTCAGATGAGCAATGAATGTATTCAAGATCATAGCCTTTTTCAGATAATTCTGCTCCAATCGCTTTCATCAGAGAAGATTTCCCTGTCCCAGGCCCGCCTTTTAAAATAAATAGACGGTCAAGCCCTTGCAGGTTGGAATCAAATAAACTGTGGAATCCCCGCGCAGTATTCCCGCCGGCAAAGTAATTTAATGTCTTCCCAGCCACTCTTACACTTCCTTTCGAAATGCATTTTCATCTTACAGTATGCAAAGGGAGAGGGATGGGTGAATGCCTATGGGAAAAAAGCAGAGAGCTGCTCTATTTTGTTGGTTGATGGTTTATTAGAAGGAGATGGCGATATACACGAAGGTAAAGGGTAACATCAAGTTTTTAATAAGCTGTCTTCGTAAAGATTTATGCTTTTTGAAGGTAAATGTGTTTTAACCACCTGAGTTGATTGTAGCGGAGGGCACTTGATCCTCGAAAATGCATTCGCATTTTCTTCGTGCGGTGTCTATTCAAGGAAGTTTATTCAATGTCCTGCGGGAAGAGAGGGAAGTGCGAGACCCCACAGGCGAAGCCGAGGAGGCTCGCAACCCTCCCCGCGGAAAGCAAGTGCCCGCAGCGGAAAGCAACGGGCAAAATTCCTAAACAAAAACAACAACTTTTGAGAAAAGAGCCTAAAAAAAGAGCGCTAAATCACAGCGATTTAGCACCCTTTACTGCATTTTTTATTCATTTTTCACAAGATCCTCGAGTTTTGCTCCTATCACTTGCTGTAAATCTCCTATTTTCAGCTCCATTTGCATGCCAATCTTACCGCCGCTGACAATGATGCTCCCAAGTTCAGAAGCTTTAGCATCAACATAGGAAGGATATTGCTTTTTCATCCCGACTGGAGAACATCCTCCGCGGATATAGCCGGTAAGCTTCTGGATATCTTTAACCGGAATCATCTCCACCTTTTTTTCACCTGCAGCCTTTGCAGCCTTTTTCAGATCGAGTTCATCTTCAACCGGAATGATAAACACATATACCTGCTTGCTTTGCCCCTGAGCGACAAGTGTTTTATAAACTGCCTTAGGATCTTTTCCAATTTTCTCTGTAACCGAAACCCCGTCTATCTTTCCATCCTGACTGTCGTAGGTGATTAATTCATAATCCACCTTCTGCGCGTCCAGAATACGCATCGCATTTGTTTTCCCCTTAGCCATACCTGCGCCTCCATTGCTTATTTTCCTCATTTTAGCACTTCCCGCCACATTCAAAAAGCATCAGGTGGGATTTGTATCTGGCAGCCCTGGGCGCCCAATCGAAACATATTGAATTTCGTGCTTTTCCGTTTCTTTGACAGAGTAGCAATTTCGGCCATCAAAGAGGAGGGGATCTTTCATGTGCTCACGGTATTTGTAAAGGGGGAACTCTTTGATTTCCTTCCATTCGGTTACGATAAACGCCATATCTGCTTCTTGAATGGCCTCATCAATTGAGGACACATAACTGAGCTTGTCACCGAAAAGGCACTTTCCCTTTTCCATGGCGGCAGGATCATATACCGCTATATTCGCACCTTCATCCAGTAAATCACGAATCAAATCCAGAGACGGAGCCTCCCGGATATCATCTGTATTTGGCTTAAAGGACAAGCCAAGAACAGCAGCTCTTTTTCCGGACAGATTACCTACCAGATTTTTTGCCTTTCTGTATAACGTTTGCTTTTGTCTGTTGTTCACTTCCATAACTGCTCTGAGCATTATAAAATCGTAATCAAATTGGAGGGCCATTTGTTCCAATGCCTGAGTGTCCTTTGGAAAACAAGAGCCGCCATATCCAATTCCAGCATTCAGAAACTGGTTTCCGATCCTCTTATCCATTCCCATTCCAGCACTGACATCCTCGATATTCGCTCCGGATATATCGCATAAATTCGCAATCTCATTGATAAAACTGATTTTTGCAGCTAAAAAAGTATTGGACGCATATTTAATCATTTCCGCACTTCGAAGATCTGTCTGCACTACAGGAATGTTAAACGGCTGATATATTTTCTCTACAATACTTGCAGCTCTCTCATGTCTTGATCCAATCACTATACGATCGCCATGAAAGGTATCGTATATACCAGAGCCTTCACGAAGAAATTCAGGGTTTGAAACCACATGTACAGTCAAGCAAGGCATAACTCTCTCCATAATCAATGCTTCTATTCGTTCATTTGTGCCAATTGGAACGGTGCTTTTTATCGCTACTGTTACGTCTTTTTGAATGTACTCTGCGATGTCCAAAGCAGCTTGCTCAATATTAGCGGTATCCGCAGAACCATCTGCCTTCTGAGGTGTACCTACTGTAATAAAGATGCAATCAGCCTCTCCATAAGCCAAATAGGCTTGATCCGTGAACAATAGACGTTCTTTATCCCTGTTTCTGCTGATCATTTCTTGAAGCCCCGGCTCGAAAATGGGGCACCTGCCTTGATTTAAATCCTCTATTTTTTCTATATCCTTATCGAAACAGATCACAGTATGTCCAACCTCCGCCAAACAAGCGCTTGTGACCAGACCTACATATCCTGCCCCGGCAATGGTGATGTTCATGAAAAGACTCCTTTATCACTCAATAAAAAACAGGATTCTCATATGAGGATCCTGTTTTTATATTACTATTTTATACGATATACGCGCGCTTCATAAGGCTTGAGATTGAAAGAATCAAAATCCTCATGCTTTTCAACAGCGTAGTTATTCAATAAAAGCTGGTCAAATGAAAGCATAAATTCTGATTTAAAGCCTGCTTCCTTGGCTGAAAGGTTCGTAATGACCACAACCTGATCAACTTCGGAAGTGCGGGTATAGGCATAAATCTGCTTATCTTCTTCAAGCAATAAATCATATTGCCCGTAAGTGAAGACGTCATTTTCTTTTTTCAGGCGAATCATTTTTTTATAAAAAGAAAGGATGGAACCTTCATCTTGGGATTGTACCTCCACGTTGATATTCGTGAAGTTCGGATTTAGTTTCATCCATGGCTGGCCAGTTGTAAACCCTGCATTCTCCTTTGTGGACCACTGCATTGGCGTACGGCTGTTGTCACGGGATGATGCCCAAATGATCTCTATGATTGCCTGGTGGGCCATGCCTTCTTCTTTTTTAATGCGGTACAGATTTTTGACTGCCACATCATCATAATCTTCAATAGATGGAAAATGAACATTTGTCATGCCAATTTCCTGCCCCTGGTAAATAAACGGTGTTCCCTGCATTAGGAAATACATGGCACCCATTGATGTTGCACTTTGGTGCCAATATTTATCATCATTACCCCATGTTGAGACAACACGCGGCTTATCATGATTCTCGATGAATAAGGCGTTCCAGCCATCGCCTTCAAGCCCTTTTTGCCAGCGGGTAAGAACTTTTTTAAGCTCTACGATATCAAGCTCCGGGTTTGTTTCTGCATCCCAAAGTCCAAGGTGTTCAAATTGGAAGATCATATCCATTTTGCCTTTTTCTTCACCAACCCAAAGGTCTGCTTCATCAACCGTAACACCGTTTGCTTCGCCTACTGTCATAACGTCATAGTTAGCATAGGTGCGGTCTTTGAATTCCTTTAAGAATCCATGAATGCCTTCCTGGTTCATATGCATATCGAAGGAAGAAACATACTTTTTCTTCTTCGGATTCGGCATGTCAGGGAAGCCTGGGCGCTTTTTAATATGGCTGATTGCATCGATTCTAAAACCATCGATGCCCTTATCAAGCCACCAATTAACTGTATCATAGAGCGCATCGCGGACTTCTTTTTTCTCCCAGTTCAAATCAGGCTGTCTCGTAGAGAAAACATGCAGGAAATATTGTTCCGTTTCCGCATCGTATTCCCATGCGGATCCGCCAAAAATGCTTTCCCAGTTGTTTGGCTCCTGGCCCTTTTTGCCGTCTCTCCAAATGTACCAATCCCTCTTTGGATTGTCTTTGGATGAACGGGACTCTATAAACCAGGGATGTTCATCGCTTGTATGGTTTAAGACAAGGTCGAGAATCAGCTTCATGTCGCGCTTGTGGACTTCGTCAAGCAGCTGGTTGAAATCCTCCATCGTACCGAAGTCTTCCATGATATCCTGGTAATCTGAAATATCATAGCCATTATCATCATTTGGAGATTTGTACATCGGGCAAATCCAAATGACATCTATACCTAAACCTTTAATATAATCAAGTCTTTGAATGATTCCCTGAAGATCGCCAATTCCATCTCCATTTGAATCCTGGAAACTGCGCGGATATATTTGGTACCCGACGGCTTCCTTCCACCAAATCTTCTGCATATTAACACCCTCAATTTATTAATGATTTCTTTGGAGTGCGCAAACGTTTGCATTAAGCGGTATAAAAAAAGCTGCTTGCTATCAGCATTTGCATACTACTACAGTAAGTGTAACGCTTACAATGTATTTTATCAATACCCTTTTCGAGACAAAATTGGGTGGATTTTAAGAGAAATGGTGCTATTAAAACACAATAAAGCCGCAGCTTTTCTATCCTGCGGCTTGCTAAACGAATTAAGCTGGCTCCAATTGCAGCTTGTCCCAATAAGGCTTTAATGAGTGGTAAATAATCTTCTGCATAAAAGCCTTATCCATTTCCGGAAGGAGCTTTTCAGCAAACTCCCAGGCGTTCTCTTCTATCTTTAGGGCTATTTGGTAACGTTCCTGCTCTGTCAAGCATTCGTCGAGCCGTTCAGCCAATTTTTCGAGTTCCTTATCCTCAGCATGGCCAAGTTCATGTGCAAATACAAAAGCAAAGTAATCCAAAAAGTGTTCACCCGAAGAAAATAACTGATAACACTGGTTTTTAATCTCTTCAATGTATAATGTAATTGTGTGCGATCCCATGCTGTACTTGCCGCCAGCTAAACGATTTCCCGGAAAATGATCTTCCAGCTTAACATCCACAAGGCTCCCTGATCTCTCCAGCAACTCCCGAACAACTAGATCCAATCTCTCTTTTTTCAATTCATACACCTTTCTCTATGAGTGTTCAAATAGTGTGCAAATAGATTTACCCGACTTTTTGAACAACCCCCAATAGCTTATAGGCTATTATATGAGAAAAAGGTCAGAAAATAAACCAAGTTATTTACCCTTTCTTAAAGAATATGAAACCTTTATCAGGAAAAAATTAATGTTTTTCCTGCATAAGCGATTTATGAATCCAAATGGCTGCCTGCGATCCCTCTCCCATTGCAATTGTCACTTGTTCAGAGTGGGCTGCGACATCTCCTGCTGCCCAGACGTTTTTTATATTCGTCATCTTTGATCGGGCATCTGTTACAATATGCTTATTTTCCAGGCGTTCGACTCCCAGCTGTTTGGCTAGGCCTGATTTTACCTCGTTTCCTCCAAAGGCAATAAATCCCCTCTCACCTGTTACTTCTTTTCCACTTTCCAGCATAACACCGTTAAATTCGTCACCAACTGCAAGCACCTTTTGAATAGATTTATCAAGATAATTAATATTTTTGCTTTTCATTTTCTCCATTAATTTCTGATCTATCTTCGCTTTTTCATGATTAATAAAAATAAGATCATTCGTCCAATAGGATAAAGTTAAAGCCATATTAGCCCCTGCATTTCCTGATCCGAGCACAATGGTTCGTTTGTCCTTCACCTCATATCCGTCACAATCAGGGCAAACATACACGGAGATACCCAGGCACGGCATTAATTCAGGGAAGGGGGGGATGCGGTCCATTACCCCTGTTGCGAGCAATATCCGCTTGCCGGTATACTTGTTTCCATTTGTGGACTTAACTTCAAAACCTTCTCTAGTCTTTTGAGCCTGCTCAACCTTTTCGAAAGCAAACTCCACCCCAAGGCTTTCCGCGTGTTTTTTCCCAATTTCCCGTAATTCCTGGCCGCTTACACCATCAGGATAGCCCAAAATATTATGATAGCTCCTGCATATGGTGGAGCGTCCATCATTTGAATCAAGAACCAAAACTCTATGCTTATACCTGCCCAGCTGAATAGCAGCCTGCAGGCCAGCAATCCCGCCGCCAACAATCAGACAATCATAAGCCAACTCTATTCCTCCTTTTGTGCCGAATAGGCTGTACCTGTAATTTACCCGGAAAAATTACATCTAAATACAAAAAAGGGAAGTTTCAGTCAATATCCGAAACTTCCCTTTTTTTATTTATTCATATGTGCAAGAAAGCCGCCAAGAAGTGTATCCAAATCTTCCTCGCTTTCCTCTTCAGGTTTATCCTCTGTCTGTTCTTGCTGTTCTCTTCTTGCTTTTTCCCAATCAAAATCAAGCAAGTCGTCATCATTATCCGCAAGCGATTCAGAATGGTTTTCTTCTAATGAAGCAGCCGCTGAATCATATGGTTCAAGATCATGCATGGGCTCCTCCTGCAGATACAACGCCTCATCCAGATTAGAAGACCTGCTGTTCAGGGAGGCAAGCAAAGACGTAGCCCGGACTGGATCAGTAATTAGCTGATAAAGAATGCTGCCCAGCAACGCCTCTGAATGCTCATGCTTTAGCCAATCCCTTTGAACCTTGCTTAGCCCCTTAGGAAGGGGGATGGTAATGGTTTCCCGATCCTTATTCTGGGAACCGCTGACCCCCTGCATTACATACTCCGCAATTTTGCTTGAGAAATTCCGTCTTTCCGTTTCCTTCAGCTTTTGCAAATGCTTCAAAATATGATCAGGTGTATCAGAAGGGACACGAAAGGATATCGATTGTCCTCTCTTTATTTCAGAAGAGGAAGCTTTTTTCATGAAGTATCACCCTAGTTGGCTTTAACAGGTTTTTTGTCCTGGTCTGCCTTTTCTTTATTCGTTCTTCTTGTAAAATCAGAGATCAGCTTATAATAAGCATTTGCCATCATCCAGATGCTTTCTTTTTCATCCTCGAAGAAGTCAATATTATAGCCGTCCAGATTGTTATTTAACGTTTTCAGGTAATCTTTTAAAACGATTGAACCGCCGCCTACAAAGTAGCAGATTTCTGTTTGTGAATTCTTTTGCCATACATTGCGTAGCAGGCGATACTGCTTCTTAGCCAGGTCAAGAAGGATGCGGTCTGTAATATCATGGACGCTTGTCCGGCTTCCTTTTACCATGATGTGGTTGCGGTCATTCTTCTTCGTAATGATCTCAACTACATCTCTGCGGCTGTCGAGCTCAACGCCGTGCTTTGATCTGATTTCTTCGCGGATGGATTCAAGTGCCTCTGAAACACCAAGGTTAAATCCCTGCGCTTTGTCATCATCCACATTGCGGTTTTTAATTACAGCAATATCGGTTGATAAACCGCCAATATCCTGGATCAAAATGCGCTTATCAATTAGATCCTTATTAATAATGTTCAGGTTATTGTCCATTACAAGGTTAATGTAAGCCGCAAAACCTTCAGGATAAACTTTGACTTCATCAAATTTGATGTTTACCTTTAATCCTTGATATTTAGGTGTAACAAGGAACTCAACCTGATGGACAGATCCAAGTAATTTTGAACGATAGCCTGCATCTTTTCCTTCCTTAACTTCACGCAATGGAAGGCCTGTCCCAAGCGTATAGTTTGAATCAATAACATTTCCTGATTTTTTAAAGCCTGTTGAACCCTCTTTCCTTACAGCATCCAGTGCCAATGCGGCAAAAAGCATTACCAATGTCTGATCTTCCTCAGACTTGCTGCTTCCCGGATCAAGCTCAGTAGCGTTGTCACTTTTTGTCGCCAAATGGCCGACACGATAAATTGCATTATTCTCTTTCAGGGCAGGGGAGTGGACTCTAATATGTATACCTTCTAATGGATCCTTGCTGTCCAGCTCTTCAATTCCAATAACCGGTCTATCTTCAACATCTCTTGCAATTACATTTGGTATGTTTAATTCTGCATCCATTTTTCCAAATATCGCTTTTATAGAATCGTTCCCTACATCAACTGCTGCAATTCTTGAATTACTCAATTCACTCAATCCTTTCATTCTCTTTATTAGAGGTGTTTATTTAAGAGTAATCCAGATTACTAGATTTTACAATGAAAGGAGATAAAAAGTAATGAAAGCGTAAAGACGTAAACAAAGTGTAAACTTTATCAAACTTGTTTACAAACTTCGATTACTTGTATACATTTCCGCACACATCTATATATACAGGGTTGCATACACTTTTGAATACAAGTTTACTTTTTTGTATGCAATTGCATTCATATTTGTATTCTTGTATGCATTTTTGTTTACAACCTTAATTTACAATTTTTCTTTCTGAATAAGCGTTATTTTTTGAATTTAATAAGTATTTACTAGGTTCCACGTTCTACTGAATTATTAAATAAGGAGCAGATCCGAATAGGGGAATTAATTTATTAATCAGATTTCTGATTAATCTTATTGCCTACTCATAAACTCGTATGAATAAATTACTAGATTGAACTCTTATGACGAATCCCCCTTCTTCCTGCTTATGCGAATACAAACAAAGCTGTCCTCTTTCTTTATTGATAAGCCTATTCCATAAAAGGATCAGCCTATACCAACACCCTTTCAATATCTAGCAAATATGAGAAAACATCATTTTTTTGGCACTTGTATCAAAGGACAAGTACTCCGAACCTTCAGGCCTCATCTTTGATTTGTTTTTTCTATAATAACTTCTTAATTATTCCGGAAGGCAAACCTGACATATGTCCCCTAATAAGCTAATTAGATTTAAATAAGATGGTGGGGTTAATTAGAATGATTCAGGAAGAGTACAGGTTGAAACTGGACATCGTTATATGTCGAACATTGAAAAAGCTAAAAACTTCACCTGAAGAAGCAGCATCAGTTGAAATATAAAGAGAAGGGGGGAGAGGTGTAATAAACACTTCAGCAAATGACCAGTCTAACTAGGGGGGATCTATCACTCCAGCTCATATTTCGCTTCTATAATATTTCGCTTCTATATTTGTTTGGTCGCTCACTATTTTTTCTTGCTTCTTATTTCCTACTAACGCTCATTTTTCATAATAGGAAATAAAAATGTGAGGACGCCTTGATTAACCGTTTTTCATAAAATATTATCTAGTTTTTAAGGATAAAGAAATAGTGGAACAGATACCATTTTTTGTTTCATAAGGGCTTCCTGTTATAAATCCTGCTTAGTCTTTGCAAAGGATACTGCACAGAAAAGGCGGGAGAGCATGGGATCTTTACCTTTAAAAAATTATCTACAAAAAGACTTTATCCAACTCCAGCTACTAAATATACACTTTTGCATACGTGTATACAAAGGCGCACACTTAGCTTTATACCAATAAGCATACGTTTTTGCACACTTGTTTACATTATTGAATACATTTGTATACATTATTGTTTACTTGCATACAGTTTTGTTTACGGTAAAAAAACCTACTGTTATATCTCCCTTTTTACATATGTTTTTTCTTGCTTAGCACTTTATTATAGAATGAATTTATTCAAAGAAAAAGGACGCCCGTTTAACAATTGCCAGACGTCCTTTTAAGAATTCATTCAAAAATGCATAAATAAATCTGCGCTTTGAGCTTCATTCAAAACCCATTTAATCGGGACCTGCTCAGCAGGGTAAAGAAATTCAAAATTATCATCAATATCTAAATCCACGACATACAGCTGAACACCCATTTCTACAGCAATCCCCAGCAGGTCATGTACAGACGAAACACCAAAGTCACTGACAGCATTTGAAAGATACTCCAGACCATGTGATGGTACGGAGATATATTTTTTATCCAATAGGTTGACGCCTTTGCGTGAAAAAGCCAAAAGAACTTCTGCACCTGAAGAGGCAGCACCAACAGCAACGTTTAGAGGAGGATAAGCTGTTTCCAATTCTTCATGCATGGCGAGTACAACTACCTTCTTTTGTTTCATTAAAATAACCTCCCATCAGTAACTTAGCACAGCATCAGCACTGTACGCGATATCCAGAAAAGTGGCAACGCCGGCAGTTTCTGCCCCTTCTACAAGCTCTAATCCATCTGCTATTAGAACATTCATCTGGCATCCATATAAGTGAATTCCTTTATTAATAGCCTTCTGAATTAAAGCAGCAATATCAGCGTCATGCGTTCTTTCAACAATCTTCACATATCGCTTATCTAAAACCCTTGCACCATCCAAGTCAAAAAAGATCGATATATCATGATCATTCTCTGCAAAATTGAGAGCTTCTTTTAACACAAAAGGAACATTGGAACTTAAGGAAACAAAATAGACTATTTTTTTGTTCGCCATATTCATTCCTTCTTTCTAACTCGATTAAAATACTATTTTTTATTGTAACCATATTTTAAAAAGTTACCTTCACACTTATTATACCCTATTGGGTATAATATAAACCAGAAAAATTGATTCTTATAACCATTTTATGCTTAAAAGTTGTGAATTCACCTTTAAAAGCAAAAGGCCACGCTTCTACGAATTTCATATCACCCTATTAAAAAAGAAAGTTATCCATTTTAAAGCACAAGAGTATTAGGTATAGAAATTAAATATCGTAAAATTATGAAAATATGATAAATTAAACTATTTAATAGTAAAAAATTCCTTTAAAATAGAGATATATACAAGGGAAGGGAGAACAGCTTTATGCACGGCTTAAGAATCTTCATTTTGTCACTTTTTTTTATCTCTATGGCCCTTGCTTTTTCCTCAAAAGGAATCATCGTCGAAAGCCCTGTATATTTAAAAGCGCTGATCATTTATTGGTTTTTTTCAAGCTTGTACCATCATTTGCGCATTCTCAGTAAAAACGGCAGTACCAGTATGGATTATGGAATCAATTACAGTTTATCGATCGGGTTATTTACCGGTCCTTTAGGTTTGTTTATATTTGAAAGCATTTACCGATTTACCGTTTATTTTAATAAAAAGCGCACGAAGACGGCTGATCCAGATGAGTTTGTTCATACGTTTTATAATATCGGTTCCTTTGTGCTAAGCAACTCGATTGCTTTTTACCTGTTCAGCTTTCTATATCCACTTCTCGAGCCAGTACCCTTTGGGTTTTGGATTGTTATGCTTATTCTGATAACCATCACATCCATACTTTCGGACACCTTCTTAATCACCATTTTCACTCTATTGGGAGATATCAAAACTAAACGGGAAGCAATTGATTTTATAAAAACTAGAAGTATACTCGATATGGGAAAAATAGCATTCACAAATGGTTTATTGCTGCTTTTCCTCCAGGAAGAAAAATGGGAAATGCTCATAAGCCTATTTTTCCTAAATTATCTAGTAAGCCGCTCATTCCTTTCAAAATCGCAAATGCTGCAAAATAAGATAGAACGGGATAAATTTGAACAAATGGCCTACACTGACTTTCTAACAGGAGTATACAACCGCGCCTTTATGGATAAAAAAATGTCCGAGCTGAATAAGACAGATGAGCATGTTGGCATTGTGGTAGCGGATATAGATAAATTTAAAAGAATTAATGATAGTTACAATCATGCTGTAGGCGACCATGCAATCAGGCATTTTGCCAATACATTAAAAAGCCATCTTTCCAAGGAAGATTATTTATTTCGAAGCGGCGGAGAAGAATTCACGATTTTTCTCAGAAACCGCAACTATGAGCAGAGCGTTTTATTGGTAGAGCAACTTCGCCAGGGAATTGAAAATAGCAGTTTTGAAGCTGAGTTTAAAGAGGAAAACATATCACTTTCCTATACTGCGTCATTTGGACTGTTTTTCTATAAAGTGAATGAGGAGCTTTCTATCGAAAAAGCATATGTTTATGCAGATCAGATGCTACTGAGAGCAAAGGAATTGGGAAAAAACCGGCTATCTAGCCGTAACGCTCAATCTGAACTATATGGTCATAAAGATGCAGTACTAGCAGAGGTATAATAGATTCTCTAATAGCCGCCGGTTTGGGCGGCTTTTTTATGGGAATAATAAGCTTGTTTTAGAAAAGCGAAAACATAATAATTATTCTGAAAAAATAAATTTCTAGATTAATTTACAGGATAATTCAATTATTCTTAGTAAAAAGTCAATAATAACCATGGTTACATAAAATTTTTTTTGACAATTGGAAACAACGAAAGATATTATAGAATAGCTAAAGGAGGATTATACATGACAGATAATAATAGGCAGAAAATTGTTGAAAGTGTGCCTCAAAAAGGTTTCTTTGGCCATCCTAAGGGCTTGTTCACACTTTTCTTCACTGAGTTTTGGGAACGTTTCTCTTACTATGGAATGAGAGCAATCCTTGTATTTTATATGTATTATGAAGTTTCAAAAGGCGGATTAGGCCTGGATGAAACAACTGCTCTTGCCATCATGTCGATCTACGGTTCACTAGTTTATATGTCCGGTATTATTGGCGGCTGGCTCGCGGATAGAATTTTCGGAACATCAAAAGCTGTTTTCTACGGCGGAGTGCTCATCATGCTTGGTCATATTGCACTTGCTATTCCGGGAAGCCTGGCCATGTTCTTTGTTTCCATGGTGCTCATCGTCTTGGGTACAGGACTTCTAAAACCGAATGTATCCAGCGTTGTCGGTGAAATTTACAGTCCCGAAGACACACGCCGTGATGCAGGTTTCAGTATTTTCTACATGGGTATTAACCTTGGCGGATTCCTTGCACCATTAATTGTCGGAACAGTTGGAATGAAATATAATTTCCATCTAGGTTTCGGTATTGCTGCAGTAGGTATGTTTTTTGGATTATTAGTCTTTATTTTTACAAAGAAGAAAAACCTTGGATTGGCGGGGACATTTGTTTCTAACCCTCTATCCGGTGATGAAAAGAAAAAAGTCTATACCCGAATTGGCTTAGGTGCTCTAATAATTGCGATCTTGGTTGCAATTGGAATCCCTACAGGACTTTTAACAGTAGATACTTTTATCGCACTCGTTGGTATTTTAGGTATTACCATTCCGATTGCATACTTCACCGTTATGTATCGCAGCCCGAAAACAACGGATGTGGAACGTTCACGTATTATAGCGTACATTCCCCTATTTATTGCATCTGTGATGTTCTGGGCAATTCAGGAACAAGGTTCAACGATTTTAGCTAACTATGCGGATAAGCGTACCCAGCTGGACTTCATGGGAATTGATATTTCGCCAGCATGGTTCCAGTCGCTTAACCCATTATTTATCATTTTCTTAGCGCCTGTATTTGCTTGGATGTGGGTGAAGATGGGCGAACGCCAGCCTTCTGTTCCGCAAAAGTTTTCATTGGGACTATTATTTGCAGGTCTATCATTCATCGTGATCCTGGTGCCTGCTTACTTGGGCGGAACCGATTCTCTGGTAAACCCATTATGGCTTGTGCTCAGCTACTTCATTGTCGTCCTTGGTGAACTATTGCTGTCACCTGTCGGACTTTCAGCAACAACTAAATTAGCGCCTGCAGCCTTCTCAGCACAGACAATGAGCCTTTGGTTCCTATCAAACGCTGCGGCACAGGCAATCAATGCACAAATCGTTAAATTCTACACACCAGAAACTGAAATGACTTATTTTGGTGTAATCGGTGCAGCTGCAATCGTACTTTCTATCATTTTATTCCTATTGAGTCCAAAGATTCAGGTATATATGAAGGGTGTACGTTAATACTCAGAAACATAGAAGCCAGAAGAGTGGATGCTCTTCTGGTTTTTTTGTGTTGTAAAAATATTTTCTGTGCCCTGATACTTCCGAAATCATATTAGATATTTAGCCCTAAAAAAACCTCAAAATTTGGTGTATCCCCACCTAAATTTTTATCGAAATTCGATATATTACTACTAGTTTTGTCGTATTGAATTCTTAATATTTACAATATTCAAAAATAAGACTATTATCTAACTGAATACATAGTAACAACCATAGGGGGAATTAAGTTGGCCAAGAAAAACCGAGCATTAAAAGTCTTTTCCAGTATTACAGCCAGCACGATTGTAGCTACCAGTTTATTTGCCGGAAGTATCGCAGGTGGGACATCAGCACCACAGACTGTCTCTGCTGCCACCAAAGTATCCGGGCCAGTTGATTTAGGTATTGCAAACGATGAAAGATTGATTGAAATGCTTAAGAAGGAGGGCAAACTTGCTAAGGATGCAAGCCCCGCAGAAGCTGATAAGGCATTGACGAAGTATTTGAAGGCAAAGAGCCAGTTTACAAAAACAAAGGATAGTCTCCCACAAGGATTAGGTGAACCTCCTAAATCTAAAAAAACCGAATCTAATGGACTAAAGAACGGAAACGGAAATAAGTTAGGGCAAGCTAAGAAGAATACAGTGGATCCTGTAGAGAACGAGAGCTATGACGGAGAGGTCCGTTCCGACAAGGTACTAGTATTGGCTATTGACTTCCCTGATTATGAAAAGAGTTCGATCACTAAAGAAGAGACCGATATGTGGTATGAGGATTATACGCATGAACATTTTCAGAACATGATATTTGGAGAAAATGGATATGAAGGTCCGAATGGCGAAAATTTCATCTCCATGAAACAATATTTTGAACAACAATCCGGGGGAAGCTATACAGTGGATGGTACTGTAGCCGGCTGGTATACAGCTGATAATCCTGCAGCTTACTACGGCGGGAATTACCCGGATGAAAATGGCAGTGATGCACGTCCACGTACTCTTGTATATGAAGCACTAACAAAAGCTGGACAAGATCCAAATGTAGATTTAAGTGAGTATGATGTTTGGGATCGTGATGATTATGATGGAGATGGCGTATACAATGAGCCTGATGGAATCATTGACCACTTAATGGTTATTCATGCCGGTGTTGGTGAAGAAGCTGGCGGAGGTTCTCTTGGGGGAGATGCTATCTGGTCTCACCGCTGGAACCTTGGCAATTTAGTTGCTGTTCCAGGCGGATCATCTAATAGCGATCGCTTCGGTGGTCTGTTAGGTGCTTATGATTATACTATTGAACCTGAAGACGGGGCCGCAGGGGTTTTCACTCACGAATTTGGCCATGATTTAGGGCTTCCTGACGAATATGACACTGTTTACAGTGGAGCAGGTGAAGCTGTTGCTTACTGGTCACTAATGTCGAGCGGAAGCTGGGCTGGCGACGTTCCAGGTACTGAACCTCCTGGGATGAGTCCATATGCAAAGGAAATGCTGCAAGCTCTTCATGACGGAAACTGGTTAAGCGGGAGTACCCTAAATTATGAAGAGGATATTACTAGTGAAGGTACCACAGTTCTTCTGGATGAAGGGGTTACCAAAGGTACAAACAACGATGCTGTTAGAATTGATTTACCTGAAAAATTAAATGTAATGAATACTCCTAAAGAAGGATCCTACGAATATTATGGCGGAAAAGGAGATGAAATTGACCATAAAATGGTGACAACTTTTGACTTAACCGGGGCTACAAATGCAACTCTGGACTTCGATGCCTGGTACAATATTGAGAAAGAATGGGATTACGCAATGGTCCAAGTCTCCACAGATGGCGGAAAAACATGGGAGTCTTTATCAAGTGACAGAACCACAAGTACGCTTGACACCAACGGCTACCCTGCCATTAAAGAAAACCTCCCAGGATACACTGGTTCAAGTAATGGCTGGATTCACGAAACAATTGATTTAAGTAACTATGCAGGGCAGGAAATTCAGCTTCAATTCCGTTCTATGACAGACTGGGCCACTAATTTAGATGGGTTCTTTGCTGATAACATCAAAGTTACAGCAGATGGAAATGAAATATTCTACGACGGAGCTGAAAACGAACCTCTTTTCACTCTGGATGGCTTTGAAAAGCATGACGGTAAATATACTACAAATCATTACTACCTTCTTGAATGGAGATCCCACAACGGAGTAGATGAAGGCTTGAAAAACATCCGCCGTGGGAACAGCTTGATGTCTTATGATCCCGGTCTAGTAGTTTGGTATGTAGATGAATCATACGACAATAACTGGACTGGAGTACACCCTGGAGACGGATTCCTTGGAGTGGTTGATGCTGATCAGCATGCAAACTACTGGAGTGATAATGCTGTAGGTTCTACACGCTATCAGCTTCATGATGCTGCATTCGGACTTGAGAAGACAGAAAAAATGTCCCTGGATTATACAGACTTATTAGGAGTGACTATGAAGGATAACTTTACAAAGCGAAATCCATTATTCGATGATAGTGCTGACTACAGCAACGCTGGATTAGTTGATGCAGGCCGCAAAGTGCCTAATAACGGATTAAAATTCCGTGTCACAGGACAAAGCGATGATGGAACAGTTGGAAAGGTGTTAATCTATAAATAAATATGATAAACCCTGCCTTTAGTTTATAAGGCAGGGTTTATCCTTTTACTTTCTCCACTTCCCCAGCAAAGGCCCATCTTCCCCATAAACAGGATCAAAATCCGGAACCGGTACATTCCGGATTTCCGCAAGGGCTTTTACCCGTTCTTCTGGATCACTTTTATACATATTCGGGCTTCTTCCATCCGGATAAGCACCGACAACTTCGAAATCAGCACTGCTTTCCAGCTTCTTATGGCCTGTCCCTGCCGGAAGCACAATCACATCGCCCTTATGCAGTTCAAAATGCTTTCCCTTACCGCCTCCAATCAGAACCGTTGCATTTCCTGCTTTTACGCCTAAAACCTCATGCGTATTGGTGTGATAATGATGATATTCATACACTCCGCCAGTCCAGCTCCCAGTCCAATTATGGCGGTTAAATGTGGTCTCAATATCAGCCGGATGATTTTTGAACACACCTTTATAAACGATGACTGGCAATGTCGGGTTATTTGGCAGTAGTCCGTCATCTTTTAGCATAAATGTTTGTACTTCCTGGTTCATAGGGTATTACCTTCATCCCGGCTATATCACCAGCTTCTGTTTAGATTACTGCTCTCAAAAGTGTTTCCGCCTTTAATCGTTCCATTTTGGAAGCCTTTATGAAACCATGATTTCCTTTGTTCAGAAGTTCCATGGGTAAAGCTTTCCGGAACGACATGACCCTGTGCTCTTTTTTGGAGGGTGTCATCTCCGACAGCGGTCGCAGCATTCAATGCTTCTTCCAGGTCGCCCTCTTCCAGATAACCCATCCCCTGGGCATGGTGTGCCCATACACCGGAATAATAGTCAGCCTGCAATTCAAAACGGACTAAATACTGATTGAATTTTTCTTCGCTCATCCGCTGGCGCAGAGGCATAATTTCTTCGGTTGTTCCTAAAAGGGTTTGTACATGGTGGCCCACCTCATGGGCAATTACGTAAGCCATTGCAAAGTCCCCTGGAGCCTGGAATTTTCTTTGCAGCTCCTCATAAAAACTTAAATCAATATAAAGCTTTTGATCACCCGGGCAATAAAAGGGACCTACAGCCGAGGATGCTGCCCCGCAGGCAGACTGGACACTCCCTGAATACAATACAAGTGTCGGCTCTTCATAAACTAATCCTTGTTCTTCAAAAATTTCTGACCATACTTCTTCTGTATCAGCAAGTACAACAGAGACGAACTGTGCAAGCTCTTTTTCCTGCTCTGTCTCTTCATATGGAACCGATGTCCCTGAGTCCATTCCTGCCATATTGCCTAAAAGCTCTCCTGGATTGCCTCCTAGAAAGGTAAATATTAATAGGATAATGATTCCTCCAAGGCCGCCGCCAACGAGCGTTTTTCCCCCGCCGCCCATGCCTCTTCGGTCTTCTACATTAGAACTCGCTCTTCTTCCTTTCCATCGCATGATTTATCCTCCTAATGAAAGTATCTATTATGATTGATTTCATTAGTGTATACCCGAAATTAAGTGATTTATTAACCTGCCAGTAATATTCTTAGGACAAAGCTCCATTTTCACTTTAGAAAATAAAAATAAGGTGCCTGTTCGCTAGACAGACACCTTTAAAAATTACATTTGCTCTATTGCTCCGGCAGGATTATACTGCTCTAAATCAATATCCACTTCTTCCCCCATTGCAAGCTTGGCCAGCTGTGCGCCTAGAAACGGCCCTGCGGTAAGTCCTGAAGCCCCAAGTCCATTTGCCAGGTAAAGGCCTTTAAAGCCAGGAACTTCGCCTATAACAGGCAGGAAACCAGGCGTATAAGGGCGGAACCCTACACGTGCTTCCCCAAATGTTCCATCAGCCAGACCGGGTGCAATAGTCAAAGCTTTATCGAAAATTTCATTTAAACCACCAGCGGTTACCCTTAAGTCGTATCCCATTTCATCCTCATGTGTAGCACCCACGACCACCCGGCCGCCGTCAAAAGCTAAAATATACTGATTGTTTGGCGGCATGACAACTGGCCATTTTCCCGTATCCTCACCTTCAAGCTGCAGGTGGACGATTTGGGCTTTTTGCGGCTTTACATCCAAATGTATGCCCAATGGTTTAAAAAGCTCACCAGCCCACGCTCCAGCCGCTACAATCACGTGTTCTGCTTCATAATCCTTTTCATTAGCTTTAACCCCAGTGACTGTATTTCCATCGCAAACCAGCTCAGCAGAGCCATAAACTAACTCAGCGCCATGTTTTTCAGCTGCTCTTAGGAGCGCCTCCCTTAGTTCGCGCCCATTGACGCGCGCCGCACCGCTAACATGGACCGATGCATATTCTTTAGCTAAAGGAGGAAACAGTTCAGAAGTCTGCTCCGGGGAAATCTGTACAATCTCTCCGATTTCGGGTGCATCTTCAAGCCTTTTAACCGCCCTCTCTTCCATTTTCCCAAGCTTATCAGGGTCTGTATGCAGACTGATCGCACCTACTTGCTGATACCCTGTATCCGTCTCGCCGTCCTCCTCGAGCTCTTTAATAAGCGTGTGATAATAGGCCGCCCCACCTTTGGCTAGAGCATACCAGGCCTTATTCCGCCGCTGGGAGAGCCAGGGGCAAATGATCCCAGCAGCTGCATCAGTTGCCTGCCCAGGGTCTTTACGATCAAAAACGGTAACGGCTTTGCCTGCCCTCGCCAAATGATAGGCAGTCGAAGCTCCAAGAATTCCCGCTCCTATGACAATGTACTTTTTCATATGTACTCCTTTTTAAAGCTATGATTATGCACTTATTTTACAGGAGTTAAAAGCAAGGTTCAAAATACACTTATACAAATAAAGGAGCTCACCACAATGTGATAGGCTCCATAAATTGTTTATTTCTTTTTAGATTGACCTTTTAATTTCACTTCATAAGTGAAATCAACTGGACTTTTATCATCGGAAGGCGCTGCATAGGATGTAATCATATAATTCTTTCCGTTTTGGAACAGCTGCCTCAGCTGCAGTGCATTCTCTTCCGTTACATTGAAAGGATCAACCGTTAGAACTTTATAGTTGGTTTTCGCACCTTTTTTATTTCCTACTTCTCTTTCATTAATAAAAGTAACTGTGTAGTTTACATACTGGCTCATTAATTCATTCATGGATTTGAAAGCGTCTGTGGAACTTCCGTCTTGGGTATAACCGATTTCCGGAATTTCAATATTGTCAATGAACCAGCCGCTGTCATTGTGTCCCCAGTCTGTTAAATAGCGGAAAGATACTAGTACCTTCTGGCCTGCATATTCAGTTAAATCAAAAGCTTCCTGCTGCCAATCCACATAATGTCCAGTAAAGCCTGGTACGTTTTCTTTAATTTTTGGATAGCCTTCCTCCACTACATCACTACGAGTGTTTTCGTTGGCAAGGCTTTTCCATGTGTTTCCTCCATCAGTTGAAACTTGGACTACTCCGAAATCCCATTGCTCTTCGATATCTATAAAGTTATCAAATTTCAATGTGGCAGTTTCAACACTAGAAAGATCTGCTTCAAAAATCAAAGCATTATCCGCTTCGTCTCCCGCATTGCCCCATAGAACCTGATTTTCTGAATCCTTTGGATCAGCAACCGATTCCCAAGGAGTTGGAAGGAAGTCAACACCATCAAAAGAAATAGTTCTAATCTTATCCTGGAAATCTAACTCTTTAAAATCTCCGCCCCAAGCAGGCACGCCTTCTTTTTCATAAGTTACAGCCTTGTCAAAGTCTACAGTCATGCCACGCTTTGTACCTTCTTGATCCACTTCAAGGTCACGCAGGTCAATGCTATCAAAATTGTAAACTCCATTGCCTGCTCTTTCATCATCCAAAGTCAGAGCTGTAATAAAGTTCTGATATAACTGAGTGAAATCGAGATTTGACCCATGTGCTTTTAATACCTCATTAACACTATCAATGCCCTGCGTTTCATTCAATGCTAAATCACGGATAAAGTCCTGGCCGAATTTATCGTTCATATACAAAGTAAATAGATAAACCTGTCCATAATCGGCAATCGTTTCAGGGCCAGTCTCTGCTGTTCTATGGTCATCCCAGTTTACTAATGAATTTTCCGGATGGTCTAAATAAAAGTTAATAGAACCGGCATCATGGCCATAACCTCCAAGATACTCAGAGAATGTGGACATACCTTCGTTAATCCACGTTTCTTCAGCACCATCATTGTCAGCATGAATTAAATGCTGGAGTTCATGAATCGTTGTTCCAAAGAAAGTGGATTCCAAGCGAGTTTCCCAGCTGTTTGTATCAATAGTAATGATATTTCTATCAATATAGTTTTCTAGTGTCTGCCAGAAGAAGCCGGCAACAAAGAATGGGTAAGATGGGTCATTATATCCCTCATCTATGATATTGTCCACTAGCATAATCACTTTATCGCTTCCCTCATAGTATCCGTCAGGAAGACCAACCATTCCCGGTAAAGGAGAATGAGAACCATCAAGGCTATCCGGTGTTCCAAAGAAAGAAGTCGCCTTAGGATAGATATTGCTGTCAAACTCATCTCTTAGCTTGTCCACCTGCTCCTGTGTCACAACATGTGCAGGGCGATCATCAGGGAAAGAAAGATCATTTGCTACCCATATTTCAACATTTTCTCCGACACTGCGGAGAGTAAATGTTTTGAAATCTAAGTCCCGATTTAAGAAATACTTAGATCCTCCATCATATGTAAAAGTACTGTCTTCTGAATCAGTTGAACTACTATCAGTTTCTTCAAAGTTTATTTGTGCTGATTGTTCCTTAATAGCTTTCTCAGCCTTCTTCAAAAATGACGGATCCTCTGAAAGACTGTTTAGCTTGCCATCAATATCAACGCGATCCCCATATCTTTCAACATCCCATTTCGGAACTATAGCCGCTTCCACTGTAGAAGGGTTTAATGCCAGTGGCGTTAATAAAGAAAGCGCAAGAGCTCCCGTTGATAGAACAGATAATAGTTTCTTCTTTTCCACAAAACGATCTCCTCTCCATTGAATTGTTAGAATTATCATAACATAGTGAAATTTAACTAATTAACAGCCCTTAGAACCATTTTTCCTAATTTCAGAATAGTAATATATACCTAATTCTAAGGATTCCGAACTTTACTAACGCTACTTATTGAGTTGAATCTTAAAATAAAAAAACTGCATAATGGGCTAAAAAACCCATCATACAGTTTCTCTTAAAACGGCTTATTTGGCTCATATGTCGGCTGCTGATTATTTGCCTGGTACTGCTGGCTTTTAGCTGCCGCATCCTGAACGTTTTCTTCCATGGAAAATTCGGTATCCATTCCTTTTTTAAATTGATCTGCCTGATTTTGAGCAGAAACCACCTGCTGTTCTTCAGTTACTTTATCCGGCTTCTTTGGCATCTATATCTCTCCTTTTTTCGGAAGTATAGATATAGATTTTCCCAAGCGCTAATCACTATGCATCCTTTTAGATTTCTACCTTGGTTCCAACGCCTTCCTGGATTGCTATTTCATAAAAATTCTGCAGCCACAGCGGGGTAAAAGCATGCGATTCCTGCTGATTTGAAAAGTTTATTTCTTCGTCATTTTCTCTGCCTGCAATCTTCCCGGCTGCCAATTCCCCTAGTTCACCGCGGAGCTTTGAGAAACTCCATTTTCCTTCGTTGGCAGGAATGATAAAACCCACGCTATCGATCTCATCCGTCACTAATTTAGAGCTTCTTTATTCACCGTATGCTTCCTAAGGTGAAAGTGCGGGATTGTTTTTGTTATAATCATATTACTTAGTGGAATTTGACATTTATGGAGTGAATACTTTGAATTCAAAAAAAGCACTGCCTCTTTTATTCGCCGTTATGTTTCTCGTTATGGTGGGGTTTGGAATCATTATTCCTGTTATTCCCTTTTATGCTGAAGAATTAGGGGCTTCGCCTACACAATTAGGCTTGCTGATGGCTGTATATTCCTTAATGCAGCTTCTCTTTGCCCCCATGTGGGGCCGCATATCCGACAGAATAGGCCGAAAGCCAGTCATCATGATTGGGATCTTCGGACTTGGATTATCTTTTTTCATGATGGCTTTATCTTCTGAGCTCTGGATGCTGTTTGCCGCAAGAATCATCGGAGGCTTCTTATCATCTGCCAACATGCCGACTGTCATGGCCTATGTAGCAGATATCACTTCCGAAGAGGACCGCGGAAAAGGGATGGGGATTATCGGTGCCGCTGTCGGTTTAGGATTTATCTTTGGACCCGCAATTGGCGGCGTCTTTTCCCGGGAAAGTCTGAATATACCTTTTTATCTGGCGGGAGCTTCCTCCTTCATTACATTTTTTCTCGTCATGGCCGTCCTAAAAGAATCCCTTTCACCGGAACAGCGGAGCAATCATTCTGCTAAACGGACTGGGTTATTAAAAGCGTTGAACGGATCTGTTAGCATTCTGTTTATCCTGCAGCTGTTTGTCTCTTTATCCCTGGCAGGCCTTGAAGCAACATTTGCCTATTTTGCTGCTGAAAAAGCAGGTTTGGGTACTGTTGAGCTCGGCTATATCTTTATGATTATGGGATTCGCAGGGGCCCTTGTACAAGGCGGTTTAGTAGGGAGGATGACGAAAAAATACGGAGAAGGAGCTGTAATCCAAATCGGTATTACGATATCTGCCATTGGTTTTGCTCTAATATTGCTGATAGACAGCTTCGCTACAGCAGCGATTTATTTGACTGTATTTGGTGTGGGGAACGGTTTTATCCGTCCAAGTGTTTCCTCTCTCCTGACAAAGACTTCCCAGACCGGGCATGGCAGTACGACAGGGCTGTTATCATCGTTTGACTCCCTGGGCAGAATTATCGGCCCGCCTTTAGGAGGCTGGCTCTTCACCATCAGCATTGGCTTTCCATATATATCAGGCATCCTGCTATCAGCGATTGCATTTGTCTTATACCGCGTCTATTCCGCTAGAGCAAGCAGCAGCCATACGATCACATCTTAATAAATATACAGAAGGGAGGCCGCATAGCCTCCCTTTTATTCTAGATTTTTTCTTTTTGCAATATCACCTGGATAACATGGCCAGTACCAGTATGTCCTGTCCCTTCCACTCTCTCCTGCTCGCCGTAAAAGAAATGGAGAACCTTATAGTCCCGAATCCATTCAAGCAGGTCTGCAGGATCATATACCATATCAACTCTTTTAGGACCGCCTGTTTGATAGCGAAGCTGGTCCTCTGAGTAAACCTCCAGCATGACAGTTCCTCCAGGCTTTACTACTGAAATCAGCTTTTCAAATACCGTTTTTTGATCCTTTTTAAAAAAGTGGCCAAAAACCATTATCGATGCATCATACTCTTCCGAAGGCACAGGATCATGGATTAAATCCTTCTGTCCTGTTTCTACTCTGACGTTATGGCGCTCCGCCAATTTTTCCGTTTTCTTTAACCCGCTTTGCGTATAATCCCAGGCTGTTACTTCATGTCCCTGTGTGGCAAGAAAAACAGCATTGCGTCCTTCGCCCTCTGCAAAAGCAACAATTCTCTTTTTATCCCCAAGCCGGTAAGCTTGTTCTCTAATAAACTCATTTGGCTCTTCACCATACACATATTCCTCAGCTCCAAACTTCTCTTCCCATTGATTTGCCATCTAATCACTCCTATTTTTTATCTAACCCTATTATAGCCTTACTATTAAATACAATAACCCAATAAGGTATTCTAGAAAGACTTATGGAAATCCTATTGTATAATGGAAAAAAGTCTTTACTGAAAAAGGGAGGAGTACGATGAAAGAGCTGACATCCATGGAAGAAGTTCAGGGATTCATTCAGAATCACGAACTGAGTATTATTTATGTATTAACGGACAGCTGAAGTGTCTGTCATGGTTTGCTTCCTCAGGTCGAGGAAGTATTAAAAGAATATCCACGCATTGAAGCTGGTCTTGTTAATGCGGGCAGGGTAACGGAAATAGCCGGTTTTCTGATGGCTTTTACAGTGCCTGTAATTGTTTTATACCTGGATGGAAGAGAGGTTTTAAGAGAGGCCCGCTTTGTTCCGGTAGAGAAGCTTCGGGAAGATTTGCAGCGGATATATGAAGGGGTTTTCGGTGAATAGCCAGAAAAAAAGGGACTGCCAATGGCAATCCTTTTTTCTGGTTATAGTCAATATAAATGGATATCATCTTTTTACTAATCCATAGACAGCTCATGTTCTATTTATTCTGTTAAGGTATCACACCAGCCCCGGATCAGGCTCTTCCCCCGGCTTCACTTTTTTTGCTTTTTTCCTTGCCCCGCTTTTTGCAGGAACCTCCTTTCTAAATTCCTTTAGAATGGCAAAGGACATGGCAATCAACACAAAAGTCAGCGGGAATGCACTGACAATTATGGCTGTTTGCATGGCATTCAATCCACCGGATAGCATCAGTACAATAGCTGATGCAGATAAAAATAACCCCCAGATGATTTTAACAATGTTAGGAGGATTCAAATCACCATTAGTTGTTTGCATACCCAATACGAAAGTGGCAGAATCAGCAGAGGTTACAAAGAAAGTGGTTATGAGCAATAGTGTTACGATCACGAGAGCACCTGAAAACGCCAAACGGTCGTATACAAAAAATAATGCTGTCTCAAGGCTTTGCCCAGAAATATTCACACCTTCAAAATACTCAAAATAAATCGCCGTTCCTCCAAAAATGCTGAACCAAAAAGCACAAACAAGCGTTGGAATAACAAGTACGGCAATCATGAATTCTCTCACGGTTCTCCCCTTCGATACCCGGGCTATAAAAGTCCCGACAAATGGAGCCCACGCAATCCACCATGCCCAATAAAAAATGGTCCAATCCTGTATCCAGGTTGCTTGCTCTTCATTAAAAGGAGCGAGCCTTAATCCCATGCTGGGCAAGTTTTGTACGTAACTTCCCAAAGTAGTTGTAAAAAGATCCAGCACAAAGCCTGTTGGCCCTAAAATTAAGAAGGTAAAAAGCAGAATAACAGCCAGCACCAAATTTGCATTGCTTAAATACTTTATCCCTCTTTGAAGGCCTGTACTTGCTGATAGGATAAACAGGACCGTTACGATTGCTATAATCAATAGCTGCACTGTAAAGTTATTGGGAACTCCTGCCACATAATTTAGTCCCCCATTAATTTGGGCTGCTCCCAGTCCAAGGGAAGCAGCTACTCCAAAAATCGTGGCAAACACCGCTACACTATCAACAATAATGCCAATGATTCCTTTTGCTTTGTTCCCTAGAAGAGGCGTTAACGTAATACTCATTAACCCTGGCTGTTTCTTTCGGAACTTATAATAAGCAAGGACAAGCGCTATAACAGAATAAATGGCCCATGCATGGAAACCCCAATGCAAATAAGTATATCGTAAAGCGACCCTTGCAGCCTCAGGTGTAGCTCCCTCACCAATCGGGGGACTTGTAAAGTGGGAAATCGGTTCGGAAACTCCAAAAAATAATAAGCCAATACCCATACCAGCACTGAACAGCATGGCAAACCATGTACTTCGTTTGAAATCTGGCTTATCATCATTAGAACCTAATTTAATTTTTCCATACTTGCTAAAAATCAAATACAAAGCAAAGATGAGGAAAAACGTTGCAGATAACTGATAAAACCAGCCAAATGTATCCAGAAAAAAGACTTTGGTTTGATCCATCACTTCACCTAATTGCTCAGGTGCAACCATGCCCCAAATAACAAATATGCTAGCAATAACGAGTGAAATCCAAAATACACTTGTTACTTTTTTCAATGCTGCCAACTCCCTTATACAATTAATTAAGATAATGTTAGGCTTCCCCCAATAAAGGAAAACCATGAATAAAAGCCCAAGCCTCATAACCGAATCTCTACATCAGCGAATATTTTTTGAACCTTCATTAAACTGGTTAAATAAAATGTAGTATTTGAACCGGAACACATTTATTAGCAGCACTGGAGCAATGAAAGTGGTAAATTTAAAATATTTTTCTGGCACCGTGACAATGATAAGTGATATTTCATTTGGGCAAAATGCGGAGGAAGAGGGTTGTTATAAACTAATCTCAGCCGATAATGGTGGCGGATCATTAGTAAACTTTATAGTGTCTCCTTCCACTTATTTTATCGACCAGGCAATGGTTACAATAGGAGACAGGGTAACAGGATATTATGATGGAAATGCACCTGTTCCTCTCATTTACCCGCCGCAATATCGTGCACTTGTCATGGTCAAACATAATCCCTATCAAAACGTAAAAGCAGACTATTTTGACTCACAATTAATAAGCAGCGATGGCCAGCTTAAGCTAAATATTTCTCCAATAACTCAGCCTGTATTAACAAATGGGCAAGCTTTCACAAAAACGATTGCCAACCGGAATTTAATTGTTATCTATGGCCCTTCCACTAAGAGCATTCCGGCCCAAACTACTCCCTATAAGATCATTGTTTTGTGTTTATAATTTATCTTTAATTTTTATATTTACGTAAAAAGGAGGACCAGCAACTGGCCCTCCCTTCTTAAAAATCTTTTTAGCATTTAGATTCTTCTACTCATCATCAATCTCGCCGTCACCAATTTCATCCTCTTCTTCAACATCTTCAACTTGTTCGCCTTCCTCTGGCTTTTCATCATTTCCGCAGCCTGCTAGCGTTAAGAAGGAAAGAGATAAAATAAACATCAATAAAAACTTTTTCATTTTTACACGCCTCCTTTTTCTTAGTATTTTCCAGGCGTCACATGTTATATGTAATGGTTATGACCTATTCTTTTGAATAATTGTGTTTGACTGAGAAAAAACTCTTAAAAGGCTGCAATGAAATGTTTTATTTAAAAGCTGTTTTCGTAAAGTTTGTTGCTTACAAACTAGTTTTAATTACTGAGTTGATTGGAGTGGAAGGCACTTGACTCCTGCGGGAAGAGAGCCTAAGTCCTTCTAGATGATCGCCTAAGGTTTTAACTGTAAATTAAGGATGTGTCATAAATGGATTTTTTTGAAGGACAGCAAACACTTACCACCATAGAGTGGGGGCTTAGGGCTGTCATTGCTTATTTCTTTTTAGTGATTGTTGCAAAGATCTTGGGCCAGCGTGCCATTTCCCAATTAAGGCTGCTTGATTTTGTTATGGCTTTAGTAATTGGAAATATTATTGCCCATCCATTGTCAGATGAAGAGCTTGGCCTTAAAGGTTCTGTTGTTACAACTATGGTGTTAGTTGTACTATATCTGGCTAGTTTATTCAGTATCCTAAAATGGCCGGTAATCAGAGGGCTGGTTAATAATAAGCCAATCAAAGTCGTACAAAATGGGGATATTATTTACAAGGGTTTAAAAAAAGCAAGAATATCAATTGATGTCCTTCTGGAAGAATTACGCGAGAAGAACGTAGACGATGTTAAAAAGGTGGCATTGGCGTATTGGGAAGCAAACGGAAGCATTTCTTATTTTTTAGACCCCCAATATGAACCCATAACACCTGATTACTTACAAATGAAGGCCGAACCATTCGATCTGCCAAGAATCATCATTAAAGAAGGAAAGATAGTTAAAAGAGAGTTGAAACATGTTCAAAAGGACGAGAGCTGGCTGATCTCCAATTTAGAAAGAGTATATCAGACTGAAATTAAAAACGTACTGCTTGCAACCATGGATAGCAAAGGCACTCTTAAGGTCTTTTTATATAATTGATTTTATAAAATGGCTTTTGTCATAAATTCACATCTTTACGTAACACTATTAGAAAGGAGTGGTTACAGTGCTTTTTGAAAGAAACCCCATGGATATAACTGCAACAGAAGTGTCTAATATTTGGGCATCATACTTAAAAAACAGTATGGAATTAAGGTTTTTTGAATACTTTTTCGTCTCAGCAGAGGATAAAAAAATTAAAAAAGTAGTTGAAAGGTTGCTGCATCAATCAAAAAAAAATCTGAATCAACTCGAGGCGTTTTTTAAGAAGGACAAGCTCACGATTCCTATTGGTTTTACTAATGAAGACATAAAGGTCGAGGCACCCAAATTATTTTCCGACACCTTTATATTATATTTTTGCCATGATATTACCCAGCTTTCTTTAAGTACTTATCCAAGTGCACTATCAGAGTGTATCAGAGAAGACATTCGTGATTATTTCCAAATCAGCATAGAATTTACCTTTAAAATACAAAATGAAATAGTAGCTCTCATGTTATCTAAAGGAATTCATTTGAAGCCTCCGCAAATAGATATTGATGATCGGATTGATTTCGCCAAAAGCATAAAATATCTCAATGGTTTTTTTGGAGGATCAAGACCTTTGAATGTTGCGGAAATTGCCAATATATCCAGAATCATACATAGGGCCCAGTTTTCAAAAATGGTTTTTGTCACTTTTAGTAAACTTGCTGTGAGTCCAGATTTGAAAACTCACTTTAGCAAAGGAAGAGACACGATTGAAAAAGTAATAGATTCTCTGCAGGAAATTTTTAAAGAAGAGAATATTGCACTTTCATCTTCAGGAGACTTTAAAATATTTGATGTGGAAATGTCGCCATTCTCCGATAAGCTGATGATGTTTTTTGTGAATACCTGTCTGGGGATTTTTTGTTTTACAATGGTTAACCAGGCTATGTCTTCAAGCTTAAGGTCAGATATAATTCTTAAACTTACTAAAATTACAAATGACATGAAAAAATATTATGGAAAAGGTTTGATTTTATCGATAAAGGAAAATTGGCTCGAACAGCCTCCACAGGCTGTCGATAGGAAGGTGTAGGCCTTAAAAGAAACATAGTAACAGAATAGATGAAATAAAGTGGAGGCTTCGGTGGCCTGCTCTTTTTTCTGCTTCTCATCATGAATGCCAAAGGTTTGCAGCAGCAAAGGATACGGTTTAACATAAAAAATTAGAAACACTTGAGGAGTGATTACGATTAAAATTGCCATAATTGGATTGGGTGACATCGCAAAAAAAGCATACTTGCCTGTTCTTTCTGAAAAAGAAGGAATTGAATTGGTGTTATGCACAAGGAATAGCGAAATTCTGAATGCCATTGCCAAAAAATATAGGATTAAAGAAAAAGCTCAAACCGTAGATGAGCTAATTACAATGGGAATCCAGGCCGCCATTGTAAGTACGGCAACAGAAGCCCATTTTGAAACAGCAGAAAAACTTCTTAAAAGCGGCATTAACACTTACATAGACAAACCCATCTCGATGAATTTTCAAGAGACTGAAAGAATTGTGGAGATTGCCAAAGATAAAGGCAAAATCGCAATGGTTGGCTTCAACAGAAGATTTATACCTAGAGTAAAAGAACTTAAGGAACACGGCAAAGCCAGTATGATTATCATGCAAAAAAATAGATTTGCTTCACCGGACTACGTAAGAAGATTTGTTGTCGAGGACTTTATCCATGTGGTAGATACCCTTAGATTCTTGATGGATACTCCGGTGAAGGATGTTAAGGTAGAGTACATAAAAAGTGGAGAAATGCTTGATCAATTGGTTATACAGCTTATTGGGGTCAGTTGTATTGCGATGGGCATTATGAACAGAAATGGCGGAGTGACAGAAGAAAAAATTGAATATACGACTGGACATCACAAATATGTCGTTGATAGCCTTGTTGAAACCACACACTATCATAATAAAGAAACGGAAATAACGAAATTCGGTGACTGGGAACCTACACTTTATAAGAGGGGATTCTATCAAATCACGGACCATTTTATTGATTGCGTTCAAAATAACCAGATTCCTGATCCATCTATTGAGGATTCTCTCGTTACTCATGAAATTTGTGAGCGGATTGTTGAGTATATAGGGTAAATAACAATAAAACCAGATGGCATGTTGGCGGCACCGGTGTCATCTGGTTTCTTGAGTTATAGATTGTATTAGAGCGCTATGAAGGATTGATATTATTTATGATACGGTTCACCGTGGTTATTTAAGAGGCAAAAAAATAAAAAATTTGAGCTTGGGATGCCAAGCTCTTTTTTCTACTACAATTCTAAAACCTACTTATTAAAGAATCTATGATATCAACCTCAATTAGAGATAAAGGTGAGTACAAGGGTTAAAAGATTTATGTTGTTATTTTCTATAGTCTTCATACGGTAAACCATCTTCATCGTAATCATCCCAATCACATTGAGTACTTAATTCCTCTTTACTTTTCTCTTCTTTCAAATCATATAAATCATCTTTTAATAAATCATCATTATAAGGCTCGTCTCTTTCATAATCTTCATAAGGCACGCCATTTTCATCATAACCATCCCAAACACTGCGAGAATCTAGATAATCCTCATTATCATAAACGTGAGTATTTTTAGGAGCAGCCCTAAAAGTTGCATCTTCCTTTTCACGTTCTTTTCTTTGTTTTTCTAGGTACTCAAGTCGTTCATTTGCTTTTTTATTTAGTTCCTCTAAGTCTGTATTGATATGCAGTTCTACTACGTATATACTTTTTGGATAATGAAAATTCGGTTTCGGTCTAAGAGGTTGTAAAGGATTATCATTTCTTTCCACTCTTTCCAGCTTAGCATATACTTTTATATTTTTTTTTCATTAAATCATGTATTGCATGTTTGTACGAACCTTCTCTAGCAAGGTCTGATTCAACATTTTTCACTAATGGTAAATAACCAAGTTTTAGATTAGTTTTATCAGTTCCAACTCTTGACTGAGATACTCTCGTAATCTTTCTACCGTTGCTGGATTTGTATCATATTTGGAACTATTGAATGGAGGCATGTTATAATCGCAAACTAATTTGATTGGTTCATCAATAGTTAGTGTTTCAAAGATACGTTCAGTATCTGGAGTAACTTCTTCTGAAAAAATATGATCAGCGTTATACCATGCATTTAATTTTCTTTGAGTAAATCTTTTATTAGCTTCTTCTTGTTTGTCTTGAATATAGCTAAAAATGGATTTCAACATTATCTTGAGATTCTCCTTATATATCAATATTAGTGTCCCCTAGAATATGCTAATTTATATTCTAGAAATTAACTTAGTGAACAAATGAAAAATAAGCAATCTATTTCGATAACCCCTTTAAACCTTCACCCAACTCTTTTATAACTCTTAATAATGTAACAACTTCTTTTTCTTTCAGAACCAATCGTTGACCTACTTTATAATTTAAATCATTGGATTGTTTAATATAACGCTCATCTACTATCCCATTATTATGTTCTAAAATATGTCTTCTCTGAAACATGAGATTCATGAAATTCAACTCTTCTTTTGATAACCATGTCCCATACCCACTTCCACAGTAATCATTAAATAATGTACTTCCCTTCTCTACTATTTGAAAATCGTTCACTCTAACTTTCTTTGTTGATAGTTTCATGAATCTTGCTTCAGCATATTTTTGAAAAGCAGAAACAATATCACCTAAGCTGCCCTCAAACATGGATCGACACATTGTTTCAGCTTTGTACTTTCCATACAATTCAGAGAACATAGTTAACATAGCTTGCTTGGATTCAATCATTTTTTGAATAGTATCTAAGGATTCATCAAAGATTTTCTCTGCTGCGTTATTGCCACAACAGGGGCAGAAATAAGCGCTTCCAATAATACTTGACCGAGTTCCACAAATTTCACATATAATTTCTATTTCCCATTCTTCACGTTGACCTATTGGATTATTCTGAAAGGTTATTTTTCTAGTAGGTTTATATGCGATTTTAACAAATTGATTGTTTCGCGTAGATTTTGAGAATTTGTTAAAAGTCTTATTTATTTCACCTTGGAAATAACTCAATGTACAGTTCTCGACTATTTTTTGTATTCCATTATATTGTTCATCCGTGAACCATGCATCTGATGGGGCGGTGTGTCCACACATTGGACAAAAGACCTTTTCATCAGTAACTTTTTCAACCCAATCTTCCATGTGAATTTTAAAAATATATTCGCATTCTTGATTGGGACATTGTCTATCATAATAACCTTTTTCATCAGATAAAACCTCTAATGGTATTTCCATAAATATAACCCCCTTATTAATACCCAATATGTATAGATAAACATTTTAAATAAATCTCTCTTATCTAAAATTTACCATAAATCCTACTAATAGTTATAATATGTACCTCAATATTTATTAAAAGCCATATACCTTATTGTGCTCCATAAATAAGAGCCACCAAAGATTTTCTTAGTGGCTTTTTCATAATCCATTTATTATAACGTTTAAATTGCATATGGTTCTTCCAAAAGTCTACTTTTTTGCCAAATCTAAAAACGTCCCGGTATCTTTAAGAAATGATAACTCTATAGCACCTACTGGCCCATTCCTATGTTTAGCAACGTTTACCTCAATTTTATTCTTGCTGTCACTGTTTCGATTATAATAATCATCTCGGTGTAGTAACAAGATGACATCTGCATCTTGTTCAATATTTCCTGAGTCCTTTAAATCGCTCATAAATGGTCGTTTATCAATCCGATTTTCAACATTACGATTTAGCTGGCTTAATAAAACGATGGGAATATTCAACTCTTTTGCAAGAAGCTTAAGTTCACGTGTTATCTCTCCTATTCGCAAATCATGTCTATTTATAGTAAGATCGGTTTTTATCAATTGGAGATAATCAATAATGACAAGACAATCCTTGTTAGGTTCTTTCCAAAGTTGGCTCCTTATATTAAGACTAATATCATATATTGATTGACTAGACTTATTGTCATTGTCATTAATAATCATATCCCATTTATCAATGATTCCTAAAGCTTGTTCTGCGCGTTCATGTTCATCTTTGGTTAATAAATCTCCACCTTGACGCAATAGCATTAAATCTACTCTCGCTAATGAACTTACCATTCTATAAATTAATTGTTTCTTAGGCATTTCAAGCGAGAAATAAATTACCTTTACATTATTTTTACAAGCATTCATTGCAAAGTTAAGCGCAAGTGCTGTCTTCCCCACAGATGGGCGTGCTGCTAAAATAATCAAGTCTCCATTTTGGAGCCCATCAGTCATTGTATTAAAATCTTTAAAACCAGTATCTATGCCACTAAGACCAGATCTTGGATTGACTATTTCATTATAGATTTCGGATATAACTTCCTGATTAGTAGTGTCTGTACTGTTTTCTTCAACAATTAATTCATTTAAGTTTTTAATTAATTTGGGGAGTAAATCAACGCTGGGATTTTTTTCAAATAAATTACATAATTTCAAAGATTTTCTGATCATAAAAGCTCTTCTCACTAGTTGTTGGTGAAACTTAAAAGTTACAAGACTCGGCACTGATATAGCAAGTTCCGTTAAATAACTCACACCTCCAATTCTTTCTCTTGATATGTCATCCATGTTTGAAATGATTGATACAATATCAACCGGATCCTTTTTGGTATTTAAATCTATCATTGTTTCAAAAATAATTTGATGCTTTTCCATATAAAATTCAAATGGTTTTAGAAATACTTCTTTTACTAAGTTCCCTTCCATCAGAATACTTCCTAAAACAGATTGTTCAGCTTCTATATTAATTACTTCATTTTGATTCGTCGCCTGTAACATTTAAATGTTTCTTCCTTTCTTCAATTTTTTTCAAGAAAGTATTTTCGGGTTTGCAGGTAACCTGAATTTGACTTAAAGTTGGTGGATATTGGCTGGAATAAACATGCTGCCTTAATTTATATAGCACCGGACCATAAGGCATTTTCATTAGATGCTCAATCCAGTAATTAAACTTATCCTCTGTAACATCAAAGTTTTGATAAGCGGATACAATCTCTTTAAAAATAAGAATAGCTTCTTGTTCAGTCATTTATTTTTCACTTCCTAAACTTCTTTTTTTGATTAATACATCTAAAATAGCTTCATTTTTATAAGATTTAGAAGGCTTATTACCTTTTTTTAATTTCTTTTCTTTTTTATTTGTGGATAATCGTTGGTCAACTTCTGGACGGATTTCGGACAACTGCTGGTCAATCTTGTTGTACATACTCCATTTATTAATTGTAATAATGCTAAATTTGTTTGTTGAATGGATAGAAATATAATTATTAGATTCAAATAATTTCAACCATCTCCACAAAGTCCTGCCACTTACCTGATACTTTTTTTGCATATCACGATTAAATTCATTTTCTAGAGAATCCCTGCCTGTAACAAATTGTCCAGCCTCTAAGTTCACTAATTGGTTATCAATCATTATTTCTCGTTCTTTATACGAAGCCTTCATCAAACATAAGAGCCATAGACGGAGTTTCCACGGATCTTGCCAAACTGCATTACTCGTCAGCTTTCGGTAAAGCTTTACATAACCTTCATTCATTTTCTTGTTCCTTTCTAATTTAATTTCAAATATGTTACCTATGAAAATTCAATATTTTAATAGGAGACAAAAAGTTTTTATTTTCAGATTATTTATTGGGATAATAAATTGGATTTGGTAATTTAAGAAAGTATAAAAATAGTTTTCTTGAATTTATAAAAAGAGCCAAAATATGCAAGTGGTGTATTAAAAATTGCATATTTTAGGCTCTTTATTTTTATTCCTTATTTGTTAAAGTATCCATTACTTTAGGGGGGATAGTTGACAAAGTTATGTCTAATTATAGATTCTTACATATGAATAAATTGTATTGTATATTTTATAAAATTGTGGCACCCCTATGGGGGAGGAGGTATTGAATTGAGTCATTATACCTATTCTTTAATGACTACTTGCTTTATAATTAAAAATATTATCGGTATAAATTGGAAAGGACAAAAACATGATTGTACTAAAAATTATCTTCTTAATTATTCTAGCATTTGTGATGATCGCCGTTTATTGGATGTATACAGGACATAAAAAGAGACAAATTCTCTTCAATGGTAATTTAGAAAAATACTATCCCGCTAATCGCTTTAGTGAAAGCAAACGTGTAAAAGCGATAGAAGTGTTAAAACGATTTGATGATAAATACCATTATTATCTTTTTGGTTTTAAATCATTCTTTAAGCTTTATCCAAAATCCCCCTTTAAAAAAAGTAATGACATAGCAGAGGAAATGAAGTACTACAGAAGTGACTTCTTGAATGTTCACGAGCAAGCATTACAAATGATAGGTAAATTATTATTTGTAAAATATACCATTGAATGCCAAATTGAGTACTTCGAAGACAATATCGACTCAGCTGAAGATACAATTGATAATATAAAAAGGGATACTGAAATCAAAGAGTATTTTCCTGAACTTTATTCGATAAGATTAAATAATTTAGATAACTTTGTTCTTCATAATGAAAAGATTATTGACCATTTAGAAGAACAACAAGATAAAATTGAAGATGCTATTGATGAGTTAGAAGAAATAAAAAAGAAATCGTTCTTAAGACGGGTTGGTGAATTTTCTTGGAATATGCTTTCTGCACCAGTTAGACGCATTGTAAATTTAGCTGAAGGTATAATTACAAAAGATGATTCAAAAATCGACAAAAATTTAATTATGCTGATATTTGGAGCTGTTGGTATAGGTCTATTAGAGGAAGCAATCGATTCGTTTGATTTAATAGATGCGTCAGAAGATAATCTAATTAAACAATCTGTATCAGATATAAATAGCTCAAATGGATATCACTTTGTTGAGCCGCATACTCGTACCCTATCAGATGGCAATGTTATTTGGGTAGATGGAGATGGAGATACTTCAATAGATTTGGCCGTAGAAGAAGGCGGCGGATATTACCGTTCTAATCCCGATGGGAATCCAAATAATAACTTTAACAGTTAAATACAAATGCCCTTGCAAGCAAGGGCATTTGTATTTTTCATTTTGTATCTACTGACCTGTAACTTTTCTATAATTGTAAACAAACAACTATCTGCCCACATTTTAAATCTGCTATTTAAACTATTCCTGAGTATAAAAAAATATAATAGCTCCAATAATTAATATCTATAAAAATGATATTAATGGGTGGTGCTATTTAAAATGAAAGTAAAATATGATGTCGACATCAAATATGCTCAAGTAGAACAGTTATATAAAGAAGGAAAATCTTGCACAAAAATAGGAGAAATATTAGGATTGAACCGAAAGAAAGTATCAAAATATTTGCAGGAAGAACTAGGTTATAAGGTTAGAGTTATTGCAGGAAATCACAACAAAGAAGAGATTCACAAAAAGTACCTTGAAGGAGAACAATTATTCATAGATGGTATGTCAATAAATAGAATTTCAAAGCATTTAAAGATACATAAGAAAAGTTTTTCTAATTGGCTGCAGGTGGAAAGAGGACATACTGTTAAACCTAAAAGAGGATTAACAATCGAAGAAAAAGTTAACCAAAAGAACAAAATGGAGTATGCCGAACGGCTTATAAAAGAAGGTCATTCCTTTCATTTTGCTGTTAAAAAAACTAAAGTAAATTACTATAAATTTAAAAATCATTTAAAGGAAAAAGGATATGAACTGTCTTTTTTAGATAGAAAATATAATATATCAGAGAATATCTTTGAAAATATCGATACAGAAGAAAATGCATACTGGCTAGGGCTGCTATATGCAGATGCTTATGTAACAAATGATTGCAGGTACGTTTTAGAGCTTTGTTTAAAAGCTGAGGACTTAAATCATCTAATTAAATTCAGAGAATTTATGAAATCTGATCACCCGATAGTTCCTAAAGAAGTGAAATTAGGAGATAAAATATATAGAGCCTATAGATTTTCAATTTATAGTAAAAAGCTTGTTCTAGACTTAATAAAGCAAGGGTGTTTACCTCGAAAATCATTAATACTGAAATTCCCTTCATCAACTATTGTCCCAGAAAATTTAGTTAGACATTTTTTGCGGGGGTATTGGGATGGAGATGGAACGATTAGCTTTACTAAACTAAAACAACATGGGTATAAATATTGTTCAATGAGTGTAATATCTACAACAGAATTTGTTGAGAAAATTAGAAACACTTTAGACTTACCGAAAGTTAAGTTGAACCCACAAGGTAATGCCTATTCTTTGAGATATACCGGGGCTAATTTCCCAAGTAAGATCTTAGACTTCATTTATCAAGATGCATCAATTTATCTTCCACGAAAGTATGCTCACTATAAAAGTTTCTTATCTGCTAGGATCAAATTTGAAAAGAAACTAAGTGAACAAAAGGAACACAGGGTCTCAACATTAAATAAAGCTATAAATTTATTTAATAATGGGAAGTCAATTAGAGAGATAAGTACTATATTAAAATTTGAACGTGCTATGATATCAAGCTGGTTAAACTTAAACGGGATTAACGTACGGCTAAGTAGACCCTTTTCAAAAGAAGAATTAGCTATTCAAAAGCTAAGATTGTCACAGGGTGAAGAATTTTATCAAAAATACAATTCTGTATCAAAGGCCTCCAAATTAGCGAGCATTAATTACCATAGATTAAAGCTGTATTTAATTCAAAAGGGATACCCTTTGGAATTTTGATTAAAGAAAAGGCTCCTGATAGAATTACTAACAGGAGCCTTTTCTTTATTAAAATTTATGAGTAATCACCATTTTACCAGACGGGAAGACTACCCGATTGTTTTTATCAAACTCTAAAGCTTTATCAGCTTCAAAGATGAAAAAGGCATCACCTTCCTGCATTGCTTCCTTGTCAGCTTTAAACCGGATATCAAAAATTGCTCTTGCTTCATCTAGCGTTAAAGCATCAACCTCTGCGAATTGTTCATCTTTCTCCTTTGTTCTCAGTACTACATAATACGTTAGCATTTGATTCATTGGTTTCCCTCCATAGTTTTTTATAAAATAAAAACATCGATAAGAATGCTGCGATTTGTTTCGTCACACAACCTATCGATGATTTTTCAGTAGTTCTTAGACCCAAAAGATCACGTATTTAATTTTGTTTGAGCAAAAGTATAAAAAACAGATTACACTAATATTTTATCCAACACTTTTACCCTTTTTAATACTTCTCATTTTAATATTCATGTCTTTAAATCGACTTTTTATGACTCCTTACAGGTCTATTAAGGATTAAAGGTATATCCCTCACCTATCAAAACTTATAATAAGGATAAGTTATTGTTATAAAAAAACTCCAAAAAATTAAATTGGCTTATTAGGCAAGTAAATTTTTTAAACACGCTTAATAGGAGGAATAGGATGCTTATAGGAAAAATCAAGTTAGGTTGGGTGAAAATATGGCGAAAATAAACGATAGTAAAGAATACTGCCCTTACTGCAACACAAACTTACAAGGTGAACCAATACCTGAAGAAAATCAACCTCATTACGGGGGGGCGACTCATTTTGATCGAAAAATTGGAATATCAAGTATGGAAATGGACCGAGTGATTAAATGGCAATGTCCCGATTGTAAAGGGAAATGGGAACGAAAGTAATAAAATATAACAGGTTATAGGATTTGATATTAGGAAGGTGAATATTAAAAATGGACTTCCACAAACTGATGCTTTATGTAAATATACTTGGCATATGTCTGCCTGTTGCATTAACCTATTTAGTTATTGCTAGTATCATTACTGGACAACAAGTTTTTCCCTTAACAATAGTGGGGCTTGCTTTTGGCTATGCTATCATGATCAAACGAAATGTATTGTTTCAGGAACTATTGAATAAATGGTTTAAAAAGGATAAGTAACTCCTAGAACATGTAGCGAAGGATGTTATTAGAAATAAAGAGTATAACGGTGATGCTTTGCCCTATTTTCCAGATAAAAACATCACCGGAATTATATTTTTTATGGTACAACTATAAAATGCCAACCAATCCTTTTCCTCACTTATAACTTTTGCTGTACTGTGAATTTATCGGTCAGCATTTTCTTTATTTGTGTTGTCCTCTTTTTCAATATCTATAAAGTCTATTTTATAATGCTCTAACCCTTTTATGAGCAATAGATTTAATAACACATTAATTTTAAGCGATTTCTTTTTACTTTCATGTTTTATTGTTTTGTAGATTTCTTCTGATAAGAAGAATGTCTTTTTCTCCGTTAGTAGTTCAGGGTCTATATTTAAATATTCTTTGTACATTCTGTATTCATAATCTTCTTTATCGATGGTCTGCTTCGGTTTCTTATATTTTTCTTTATTGTTAATAAAAGGCCTATCAACTTCTAATGCATATATCTTACTCTTGACAGGTCTACAAAGTGATTCTTCTGCTGCGTTACCAAGATACTTCCACACTTTTTTGTCTCCCTCAAAAACTATAGCAGCATTTTTAACCTTTCTCTCTAAATCAAGTTCTCGAATTCCCAATTCAGCGGCTATTTCACTAATAGTCTTTCCAGTGTTTAATTCTTCAATTAAATCATATAATGTCATCATGTTCTCCTTTGATTTTTTAATCATTATAGCTATGATCATGATGCATTTTAATAGTATTCAGAAAGAAATTAATCTGAATTTAATCTAACTATTATCCAAATTAATTCCGATTCTGAATTGATTACTCTACAAATTATTCCATTATCCAGTAATACTAAGTTCAAAGTATTTGCAAATATAGTTTTCTTTTAATCATAGTTCTTTAAATCGTTACTTTTAATGGTCACTATTGGATTAACCGGTCAATACTTCTTTTGTTTTCATAAGCAATTCCTTAGTAAAGATCAAAATATAGTTACGATAGCTTAATGCCTTAGACTATTGATTTCTTAACCATATCGATACCTACAAAAAAAAGCAGGTTCAATATTAGATACGATTATTGGTATCCAACAATCCCCCTCACTTCTTTAAACAGTTTCACAATTACAATTGGGCATACTTATATATACCCAATTAAGGGTATGAACGACTTCATATGCCTTAAGCTTTATACTTCTTGCAATTTCAGGAGATTTCTTTTATTATCCACACCCTTCCTAGCCGACAAATATACTTTACAAGGGTCTAGGATAGCGTGAGAAATTGAACTTATTTTAAAGTAACCTCAATCCTGTTTTAATACGATAATTGCCAAACCACTACCTAGTCAAATGAGCTATGGAAAAAATATCTTTAATTATTTTAAAAAGCTCCTAGAAATGATCTAGGAGCTTCTGTTACTTTACTAAGAGTCATAAAAGTTTATATGTTTTCTCTAACTGTATTTCTTCTTGAATTTCCCCATTTTTTACAACGTAAATATAAACGAAAGGTTCAATACCGATATAATCATCGTAAGGAAACTCTTCTAAAAGGCTGGACAAAGATTCTGTTACTATAATAAACCGTATTTCTTCCTTTTGGCCCTCACTAGTAAAATCAATAAGACCAAAAGCATTTCTCTTTTGGATATTGAGTCTTCCATTTTGGTATTCATATTCTTTTACTTTTTGAAATACATCTTCTGGGATTACTCTGCCTGTCTGTATAGTAGGTTCTAGGACCAATTGGGCAATTCGTTTAATTGGTTGTAATTGTATGCTGCGCTCTCTTTCTATATCGTCTAATCGTTCACGGCTTCGTTCCTCTAGGTCTTCAATTTGTGTATATGTTTGATTAATTAAAGCACTATTTTTATTATCGAAATTGTTTTGCTCATACTGAAAAAAGCGATTTTGAAGAGTAGTCATTTGTTCCTCAAAAGATTTACGTAAATACACACTCTTTTTATTAACATAATCATCTCTCTTCATTTGGACCCCTTGCAAAAGCCTACGTGCTTGCATAATAGCCTCTCTCTTGAAAGATGTATCTTTTTCTATTCCATTTGTGTCTATTACTTCAAATGGCTCAGTAAATAAGCAGAATGGATCGATTTGAATCCACTCACCCGATTCCCGTTTTCCTAAAAGCATAAGAGAACGTTCTAACTCTCTTCCTGTCCCATCTACTATACTTACTTGATCTAACTCAACAGTAACTCGCTCATTTACATTTGCTTTAACACGACAAGCAGGAATGGCAACTTGCTGAACTTCAGTGCTTGCCAATTCTAATGCCAGTTTATAAAGCGGATGATCATTTTGTAATAAAGGTGTTTCTTCCGTTTCTTTTCGAGTGCTTAACGTAAAGCGAATCGATTCATCCGAATTCAATGGTATCCCGCGTTTTTTTGCTAATTCTCGGATATTTTTTGGAAAACGGTCAATTCTTCCTATTGTCTCATCAGAAGAAAGATGGAGACGAATTCGTGTTTCTTCAAACTGTGTTACTACAAATTCACTATACACTCTTGATGGCAAACTATTGATGGAAATCTCTTGGTATGCTCTCCGCATTCCCGGAAGGTCAAAGCTCTCCTCGTCCATCCTCTCTTGTTTGGCTAATTCTAATAGCCTTTTATGCTCTTCTGAGAGTGTTTTTTCCATACGTGCAATGAGTTCATCTAAGTTTTCCCTACCACTTATTGCCTGTTCCATTAAATCTGAAAGATCGACACCTTGTTCCTTTAATACATCACCAATAAAGTCATATACTAGCTCTTGTCCTAAGTCATTTCGCATTTGTTCCATTTTCTCTAGTAGACGAACCAAAACATCTCCTTCACGTGTATTGGATGCCACTAAGTTAAAGATGAATACTTCATTTTTTTGTCCTATACGATGGATACGGCCCATCCGTTGTTCGAGTCGATTGGGATTCCACGGTATATCATAATTAATCATTTGATTACAAAACTGCAAGTTGATTGATTCTCCACCAGCATCAGTAGCCAGCATAATTTGTAATTCATTACGAAACTTTTCTACTTCAGAGCGCCGCTGGTCCATCGAAAAATTCCCTACTATTTTTGCTATCTCTGGTACATGAGCTAGTAATTTCTTTTCTAAGTAATACAAAGTATCTTTTGATTCGGTAAAAATTAATATCTTTTCTTCTTTTGCTAACAGTCCGTTCTTTCCAAAAAGAGTTTGTTCTAATTCAATATATTTTCGTTCTACATCTTGCTGACGGATCCAATTTGCTTTTTCAACTAAGCGACCCAGTACGTCAATTTCGAGCTGCAATTCCTCTAAATTAAGTGTTTCGGTTTCTCCTTCTAACTGCATTTCCAATTCTTCTTGTTCATCTTCAGATAAATCTTCAAAGTCTTCACTATCGACTTGCTGAAATTGTTGCTGATTATATAAAACAGCCTCAAGTCTTTCTTTTCGACGTAATAATGAAAGATAAATGGCATCTAATGAAGAACTTAACCTGCGTTGAAGAATCATCATTGCAAATGCTACATTGGGTTTATTATTCTGTTTTGCCCGGTTAAAATGTTCGCGAACATATTCAGTAACTTCTTCGTAAAGCTCCTGCTCTTCAAGACTTAATTCAAATGAGATTGTTTTGGTGGTACGCTTAGGAAAGAGAGGTGTTCCATTGAAATTTACCATCGACTCTTTTAAACGACGAATCACAAAAGGATTACTTTTCTCATACATGGATTCTCCACTATTTAGACGGGAAAAGATGTCATGATCAACCAAACTCATTAAATGGCGAAAGTTCTCCTTATCCCCTTTATGCGGTGTAGCGGTGAGGAGTAAACAATGTTCTGTATGTCGCAATAGGGCCTCGCCTAGTTGATACATCTTTGTACGCTGAATTTTTTTCTTTTTTACACCGTGAGTATAGGCCGCCATCTTATGTGCCTCATCCACAATGACTAGATCAAATTGAGTTTTTAAGATTAGCGACTTAATTTCTTCTCTTGATGCCCAATATACAGAAGAAATTACTTTATCATAAGCTTCAAACGGATTGATTTCATTAGAATTGTTTAAAAGGGAGCGAGTAACAATCGTAAAGTCCTCTCCAAACTTATCCTTTAACTCTTCTTGCCATTGCTTTAAAACTAATGGCGGAACAAGGATAAGTATCCGTTCAGCACTTTGTCTTGCTAACAGTTCACGAATGAGCATTCCAGACATAATTGTTTTACCCGCTCCCGGATCATCTGCTAACAAATAGCGCACTTGAGGTGATTGCAACATCCGACTATACACGGCTTCAATCTGATGCGGCAAAGGAATGATTTTCTTATTCCCTCTTGCTCTTGATTGAGAGTATCTCTCGTCTGTTTTCAAAATATAATATTGTAGGTAATGTTGCAGACGATCTGGATTAAAGTTAGAATCCTCCTGATGAATCTTTTCCAATTGTTCCAACTGATACTGCTCCAAATATCTATCAAAATACTTGTTTGTACTCCTACCGATTGATTCAACCAAATACAGGTCATCATCAATTTGCTCACAATTTTTGATCTCCACAATCTCTGGCCAAAAAGGACCTTTAATAATTTCTCCGACCTTTAACAACGATTAACCCCTCCCTATGGAAAAACCCGTCAAGCTCTTTTGCAAGACAGGTTCTAACTTTTAGTACAATGCTTCGTACATTCGAATCGTAAATGTTTCTTCTTTATAAAATTCTATACTTTTATCTTGTACAGTCTCTATCTTTAACGTACATGGTTGGCCCAAAGTGTAATAAGTTTCGGCTAAATTAAAAATCAGCTTCTCTGTACGTTGAGGATTATCTCCAGTTAAGTTAAAAGTATATTCTATTTCATTTGATATCCGTTCATTGTCTATATAAAATGCCGCCTTAATCTTACGTGGTAAGTAATCACTAGAAATACTTTCTTCTTGATAAAAAGTGACAGGTACACGGAAGTTTGTAATCACTTTATCTAACATGGCGACACTTACACCAACTAATTCAGCACGATCCGTACGGCGGTACTCAATAAGCGGAATAATTCTTTCTTGCGGCATAGCTCCACCATGAATGAATTGTAATCCTCCTCCGCCAGTAAAACGGTTAATTCCCTTTGCTATTACGGCTTCTACTTCACTTAATTCTGATTGCTTATCGTTTAGCTTTACCGCTCCTTCTGGAATGGTTAATCCTTGTCCCAAAGCAAATCGACGATTTCCTTCAATAATGTTCCCATTTACGGCTTCTATCTTTACATCAGCTTCAATTTTAGGGTATTGGAATAAGAAACCGTGATCAGATGTGATAAAGATTCTTTTTGCTTGCAATCGTGAAAGCCGATCTATCGTACGTTCTAAATCCTTTATTGCTTTTTCCGCTGCTACATATGTATCTCGCTCAGATTTTTTCGAATCACCTATAGCATCGATCACATCATGGTATAAATAGACAAGACGTTTTCCTTTAAATTTGGAGTCAGCCTCCGTTTGAGTCCAGTTTTCAAACTCTTCCCAACGATAAGCAACAGCGTCTGGATTTACCTTCTGTAAAATCTTGGACCTGTTTACTGTACCGTTTGTCGGTTCACCATCAGCATAGACGATTTTATTTTCACCAATAGTCAGTTTACGGTGCGGTAGCAAAGAAGCCATTCCTAACTGCGTATATGTCGGAAGACTAGCAAGCATTGGCGATATACTAGCTTCGCCATTGACACGTTTATTTAGGTGATCACAAAGCTCAAAACCAACCTCATAGCGAAGTGCGTCCGAAATAATGACGAATACCCTTGTCGATTCCTTATCTAAGATTGGCTGTATGGTTCTTTTAAAGAATCTATTCTGCAAAGGAATTTTAGAAGATTGCTCATTAGCAAGTATATAATTTGTTTCATCACCTATTTTTCGTAAATAGACGTTTTCATACCAATTAGTAAGAACTTCCGCGATCGACTCTACATAATCTCTTTGCTCAAGTCTGGTATAAGCTTGCATAAAGTGACGATAAGCATGATCAATGGTGTGAAGTCTTGCAGCATATTGCCCATATAACTCTTCACGTGTATCATACCTTGTTAGGAACTCTTTGTATTCAGTTAATCGCACCGCCTCCAATAATGTCCGGTATAACCCAGCTATTTTGGATTTACGTCCCCAGTGAGTGTTTAAGCGATAAGAAATCCTTTCTTTCCAAGCTTCAAAATTTATTGTCTTATGCTGTAATTCTTCGATTACTTTTTCAATAAGTATTATATCAACTAACGGGAATGTTGTTGTCTTATCAAATCGATCAATAGATGTTTCTAGGAAGTGATTTCGTAAATGAAAATTACTTCCTATATTCCTTATATACCCTTCCAGTACCACAACTTCTTCTGCCTTCCCCCGCATCCAATCATCGATAAATAAAGCACAGATATTGGCACGAATAGTAGAATATTTTTCATCTAGTGACTTAATAGAAACTACTGCATCTCTTGAAAAATGGGAATATAATAGCTGTTCCATCAAGTGTCGTAACGTTCTCTGTTCATCTGAAAGATGCAACCCAAAATACTGCTCCAATAGTTCCCACATGCGGTTAATTGAGAATAACTTGCTAATTTTCTTATAGGTACTATTTTGGTCCTCTTCCAAACCATCAAGCAGGAGATTCTTTGCAATATATGAAATATGAGAAGAAGGTGAACTTGTGAGCACAGCTAGTACCGCTGTTTCAACCTCTTCTTCTTTAGGAGAAGGATTAACTACTTTATTTAATTTCCCTCTCCGTTCCTTACTATTAAAAAAAGCTGAATAACGGTTGGCCACCGTACGTAAAATTACATCTTCTACACCCAGCTGTTCTGACCAAATGGCAATTTGATCTGCTTTAAATTCAGATCCATAAAAAAGAATATCTAATAAAAAGTTCTCTTCATCAGCAGGTCTTGAAAAAGGAGCATACAATAAATATGACCTTTTAGGATGCACAATCTCTATTTCAATTTTCAAATTAAAAAAATTATTTGCAGTTATTTCTAGTACAGTTACGTCTTCATTTGCTAATGATTCTGTTAAAGACTCTACAGTTTCTTGTCCAGCAGAGTCATACCAAAAGACAACAGCTCGTTCTTTATTATTTTTCTCATCACGAATCCGCTCACGAACCAATTCAATTACATCCATTTTTTCACCTCTTTTTAACTGTAGTAAACAGACTCTAAATAGCTAAGTATATTTTACCAAATCAAAGGGAGTTTGCCGAAAATATAAAAGCCCACCGTAAGCCTCATTGTAAAAGTGACGGTGGGTACTAATACTTTGAAATTAATAATCCTTGTTATTTAATCTTTGCTAGTACTTTGTCAAATTTTTCATAATTCACTTTCACACCATCATCTAAATCAATGCTAATTTGTTCATTAGCATATTCAGCCAACTTTTTATCAAATCCAAGCAATTCCTCTAAACGTTTTTGAAATACTGTTTTCCGCTTCTCAAGGTCGCGTTTCTCAGTCGCAGTTAAACTTGGATTTACAATACGTAAATTTATTGCTGCAATTTCATTGTTATATTTAGCTTGAATTTCTTGTAGATGCTCAAAACGGATTGTTGCCATAGTATCGGCCTGATACCGGTGCATGTAAATTAGTGTACGTAACCCTTTTTGTTTTCCAGAATCGACAAGCCAATAAACAGGGCGTTTTTGATATACTTGGCAATGATCTTTAAAAAACTCATCTAAGAAATAACGGCGCAAACGTTCTTCTGCTGTTTCATTTCTTTTTAATACGAGAGATTCTGCTAACCATTGTAAGTTTACTTCCACGGTTTCTTCCCCAAAAATAATGGCCAAAAATTCTCGTAAACGAGCAACGATATCATTATCGAAATAATGTTCGTCTGTTATTTGAATTAAGCCAAATTTGTCGGGAATGAAATTATCAAATCTCTTATCAACCCATTCTCCTCCGGCATATACAAGACCTTCAATATTTAGTGAATATCTCCCCATTATGCAACCAATAAAATAGGATAAAAATGATTTTGAATCACTGATTCGTTCGCCCAAACGAATTGTAATATCCTTGCCCTCTACTTCTGGCGATACTTCATCTTCTAACCCATATAAATTAATAAAAATACTATTTAATTCTTCTTCGATTTTTTTTAGTTCGTGCATTTGAGCTTTGGTATGAGTTACCCATGTATCAAAAGTATCTTCTAGCCTATTTCTATCTTCCTTATATGATAAAAATGGATGCCTTTTAAAGTTCCAAGAAGATTCATAAGAGTCCCAATCCACTTTCGATATGTGAATTGCCTTATTTACTAACATTTTAATCTTAGTGTTAATTTCATCATTCTCATTAACTTTATAAGGTAGCCTTGCTATAATCCCTTGATCAAAGTTAATAGTTGAAGAAAGTTGTTGAGAAAACATAAATGAAATTTTAGAATTTAAAAATCCTAGTAGGGCAATTGTTTTGTCGTGATTATTTGAAAACACAGCCATGCCAGCATTACTGAACAAAAAACCAATAGGAGAAAATCGAACTGCAAGTTTTGAACTTGAAATAGCTGTCCAAGTGATACCATCACGGAAATAAAAAGACTCATTCTTTACTACAAACTCATAATTCCCATTTAAATATGGGTATCTTTTAATAATATATTCCTTAATTTCTTCTCCGTTGTTTTTCCAGTTAACCACATACTCTTGATTTCCATACCACTTTCTAAACGTTCCACCTTTGTTGAATGGGAACCATTTTTTATTGCTAACTAATGCTTCGTCAGCATTAGTACAATTAAAAGCAATAGAATCTAAACTTGTTTCGTGCCACAATCGTAAAAATCGTTCATTATCTGCTGTCGCCATTCCTTGTTTAGGGTCTGCAATATCAGAAAGTTTAGGGTTTGTTTCAAAAATTTCTCTAACTTTGTCTGTGGCCCAATATGCAAATGGTGTTCCCGGAATACTTTTAAAACCTTCTTGTTTTTTTATGTGGTTTCTTTTCGCCTCGAAAAATTTAGACTCTTTTTCTTTTAAAGAATCAACCTCACCTTGTTTATCAATTAACCTTTTATACGTTCCCTTAAAACCTTCCACATTGGTTTTTCGTAATACAAAAGTAACAGTGCCAAAATCAGAACCAAAAATCCCTCTACCTAGATGTATTAAACTAAAAAATAATGTATTATTTACAAGTTCATTTCTTAACTTCTCATAACTTGAAAGAAACATCCATGAAGGAATATTAATCATTGCTGAAATTCCATTGTTTTTCATAAACTTTAATGTTCTTTCCATAATTACTGTGCTTAAATCTTTCTTAGTATTATTGAAATTTTTCTTTAAGTAATTTTGAAGATTTTTATTCATACCTTTAGAACCCATATAGGGAGGATTTGTTACTACAATATCATACTCTTTAGATAACACTTTTTCTTGTTTTAATAAAGTTATGAATTGCGGTACTTGTTCATAAGCTTGATAGGTTTCCGTCGTCAACTGTACGTTTTCAAGCTCATCAACTCTTCTTATATATATATCCAAATTATATTCATTCGGAAGAAGTATTGAACCCTTATTTTTTGCATCATGAAACTTATCAATTATTGAAGAAATCTCTTTTCTTTCATTTTCATCATGCCCAAGCAGTTGTGCAAGACCTTCTTTGTGTAATTCATTAGATTCTTGTATCGAAAATAAATTTAGAGAAACTTGCTTTCTGAAAATTCTTCTCGATTTCTCTCTTGCCTTCATCATTAATGCAAATGAAGCCAACTGTGTAGCCCTATCATCGATATCTAGTCCATATAGATTCTTCTCTAAAATTATTTGTGGAATGTCACTATTAGGATATCCAGCCTCTTCATACATTTGATACAATAAATCAAACGCATATATAAGTATGTGACCAGATCCGACACAAGGGTCAATTATCGTAATTTCCTCTAAATTTATATTTTTATAACGAATTTTTTCTAATTTTTCTTTTACCTCTTTATCTTGTTCAGCAGGTTCTATATAATAGCGCAATTTATCTTTTAACGGTGAGTTAGGATTGGATTCTAACCACAATTGACCTAAAGAGTTCTCTACCATATACTGAACAATCCACTTCGGGGTGAAAAGTTGCGTTGCTGCAGGAATATCATATTTCTCTATCTTTTTATTCTTTTTTAATTTAGCAAACACTTTGTCTTTAGGCTCTGAATTGTAAAATTGATAAAGCCAACCGATTACTTCCACTTCTCTAAAGCTTTCTGTTAATTCATCATTTGAAACTAATTTATTGATAACCGACTCACTGTCTAATAAAAAGTCTGGAAGTAATAATTCAGTATAATCATTTATTTTTTCAAACATAAATGGCAAGATTGTGTTTAGGGCATTGCATTGCGCTATGAATAACTTACGATATGTCTCCTCAATCTCTCCCTTACGAAATAAGTCCTTAATCTGCGCTATGTCAATACCTAAATCCATTGTTTCAAATTCAGCTACGATATCAGGCTCCGCTCTGCCTGTGCTGCTTGATAATACATTTATTCGTTCGGGAAGGTATTCGTTCACTTCCATAAAACGGATCGAAATGATGCGGTTAAACCACGTGTATGCCACTTCCTCGATGAGGTGGTCATATCCCTTGATCCTTAGCTGCTTATCTAGTGATGTTATGCTCGATTTTAACCGTAAATCCTGTTCAGTATTATTTACGATTAACTTTCCGTTTATCTCCTGTATTTCTAATTCTTTGGTTACTGAGACTATTCCATACTTTTTTGCACGCAATGCTACTTTTTCAAGCAGGTCTCTCCTAGCAGAAACGGCAAAGTTTTTTAACTCTGATTTATTCATCTTCCATTACTCCTTCTATAAATAAAAACAGGTCTTAAAGACCCGTTTCTATTCAATCAATTTCCAACGTGTGGTCTTTTAATTCTTTTAGTAATGCAGAACGTAATTGATTAAGAGCCTCGTCTAAATCTTGCTGAGTTTCGATTTTATTACGACCATTAAAAAATATACGATATATCTCATTTGAACTTAGACGTTTACTTTTCTTCTCCCTTATCACGACTGGTATTTTTTTATCATCAGGCTCAACAACCGGTGGCTTTCTCAACTCTTCTTCCAGTTCTTTTGCTCTTTTTTCAATCCTAAATGCAATTTCATTTAACTGTTGTAGTAGCGCTCGAATGGTTACAAGACTGCCTTCTGTTAATATACTTGACTTAATTCGATAGAAAATGTTGTACTCGTTTTCAATATAACCAACAATAGATGGGATATTTTGATAATAATCTTTTAATTCCATTAAGTTTGTTTCCATGTGACCTACTTGTACCTGAATAGCCTGTCGTTGCTCGTTTACTTCATTTTTAATATTCTCTTCTAACTGACTAGTTAACTGTGGAAGTCTCGGTATATCACGATAAGGTTCTTGCTTTGTTAAAATGTCCGAAATTTGCTTTTTAATCAATTGGACATCTGTATTTTGTATAAGTGCTAAATCTCTCTGATATCTTTCTAAAATTTCAACTGCTTCATTAAAAACTGTAATGGGTGTTTTATTATAAAATCCTTTTAGTTTCTCTAAAACTCCAAACCACTCATCAATCTCTTCTTCAGCATTAATGAATTCTTTCACCATTTGCTCTGCATCTCTAATTTGCAAAAGCTTTTGTACCCCCATTGAAAGTGAATTTATCTCTCTCTCACCCGGGTAAGGATAATTTCGTGAACGCTGAGATTGACGCTTCAATCGAATTTCTTCAAGTGGTGATTGAAAGCGTTCTTTCAATTCAGCCTCTGCGGCAATAGCAAAATCTTGATACGTATCTCCTACCTCGGAACGACTAAAGAAATGTCTCATTAATGATATAAACCCTCTTCTTATTTTTAGATCCACTTCAATTTCTGGAATTACTCGTATTTTTTCACGTTCAGATACACGAGCTAGACGATCATAAAATTTGGAGTTTTCTGGAGTGAACTTATCATCCCCAAGAAATAATTTTACCTTTCCAGCATTCATATGAGCCAATATTAAGCCGATAATATCATACTCACTCCACCCATAAGGAATCGCGTGGTACTTTTCTATAATCGATTTTATGGATGGTGGTTTTTCATGCATTCTAGCAACATCTTCAAGATATTCTTTTAATTCATCAAAGGCTTTACGATTATTCATCGTTTCATAATCTATAACTTGTTCGGCAAGTTTCTTCCATGATTCTTTATACGTTTTGAAAGAGACTGGAACGTCCATATAATCAAGATACTTATACGTATTACTAATTAACATATTAAAGGCACTGCTTACTTGATTTTCAAATGAACCTTTATAAGAACGTTGTTGGCCTTGAATATAAAATAAGGCTTTATCACAAGCTTTTTTCAATAACTCTTCCGCTTTTTGTTCAAACTCCTCCACGGAAACTAGTTTCGCATCGTAAATACGATGTTGTGTTTGTGTTGTACTATTATTTCGTTTTAAATTAACATAGCGTTGTACCTGTTCAGAATACTTAATTGCTGCTTCTGCGGCAGCGACAAGTTCTTCGTCAAGGCATATCACCATTTGGCCTGAATTGGCTTTTAAGGCAGCTTCCATGTCAGACATATTTACAGAAAAGACTTGCAATGTTAATGGGTAGGACATATTCCCCTTGGAATAATTATCAAAGCGTTTATTAAAATCAAAGGGTGGAGTATCTTTTCTGTAAATATAATTTAATTTCGGATACATTTTCGAGAAGAATAATTTACCAAGTTGTTCTTTAATCTTAGTAGAATTAACTTCAACACTCCTGATTTCTTTATTAATCTCTTGTTCTTCATCGGATAAAAATGAATAAGTGCCATCAGCATGTTTTTCAATGAACATCGCTTGTTCCAGACGATTTAACGATTCTTTGACAGGGAGGTCGTTTTTATCATTGTTTATGGTTTCTAAAATTAGAGTAGCAATATTATTTGGTGTTGCCTTTATTTCATCTATACCTTTAATTAAATAAAGCACTTTTAAGACCGGGATATCTTCTGGTAAAATATTTTCAATATTTCTGGCGCGATCCTCAGCCCTACTGATAGTTCTTGTAATAGATGTTTCCAAGAAATTACGAATTGAAGGAAAAAACTCTTCTAATGTAACAAGATTGCCTATTTGTTCTCCAGCATTAAGTTTAGCCGCTTCTTGAAATGCTTTAAGCAAAGAGCGTTCACCGTGAGCTAGGCTTGTTCCACCTTCGCCATGAATTCTAATTTTATTAAATACCTTTTGCAGTAAATCTACCTGATATGGAATAAATGGATAAAGAGCTGCAAATTCTTCGGCTGATCGATAGCCTGAACGGAACTGGGTCGTATTAGGATCAAAAGATAAGCGGTTTCGAACAATCTGCTCAATCGGTTCATACGTCATTTTTAGTGTTTTATCTGCTGTATCTGTTTTTTCTAATATACGACGCTTAATGACTTCATCTGTGTTCGCACTCGATAAGTTAATGCGGGTAGCAAAGCGACCTTGAATCTTTGAAAAATCGTTTGTGCTATGAATATTTGCAACAGCTTTAATTTTTTCCTGTGAGGTAACAATGACCCATGCTTGGCCCATTGAAGTTCCGCCAATATCTTCAACGACAGTTTGTAAATTAAGCATTAAGTTAACATCGGTTCCTATATACTGTCCTACTTCATCCACCAAGAAGACGAGACGATAATCTTGACCACGGTGACGACAATATTCCGCAATTAGTTGAGAGAGCTTTTCAGAAGTCATACTGAAAGTATTCTTACTAATTTCAAAAAAGCTGTTTGCTGTTTCTTCGTCATATCCTGTTTCAATAAGCGCTTGAACAATTTTTTTACGGCGTATGACTGCCTTTAATCGAAAATCTTCCCATTCTGTATCATATAGACGCTTAATGATGTCTTTGAATGCTCCGTATTTTCCTTCTTCATCTAACTGACGCTCCATATCAGCAAGCCACAACGTATCTGAATAGCCTAAATGACGATTAAAAACACGCAGAAATACTTCTACAATACGTTCCTTGTTGGTTGCTCCTGATGAACTCATAGAATCAATATTGAATAGAATGGCATCTGAATCTTTTCCATCTACTTCTTTCATCCTTGATAATAAAATTTGATTGGAGGTTTTCTCAATAAAGTATTCGTATGGTTTTCTGCCATTCACTTCTTTTCCATCAAGCAAATAAGATAAAATTTTTAAAAAATGTGATTTACCTGAGCCGAAGAAACCACTAATCCAAACCCCAATATCTTTTGTTGGATTCTTATAAACTGCTATATAGTTTTCATAGAACTTTTGAAAGTATTCGGTCACCTCTTCAGTCATGACATACTCTTCAAGTTCATTTTTAATTGTATCTTGATCCAGCTGGCCCGCTTGAACTACGCCATTAATGGTCCGAAATATATCTTTCTTGAATATATCTTTCACTTGCATTTGGTTCTCCCCCTCTACGAAATTCGTGATAATTGATACTGATCTTCATTATGTAAAATACCAAAAAGTCTAAGCTCCAAACCGGTAAAGTATCCGGGATAGAAAAGAACAATGGGTTTTCGGAAAGCATGGTTGGACAGCTTTTTTAGTAACTGACTGGATCTAAGAAGGGGATGCGCATTGCCAACACCTGTTATGAATACAATTTCTGCATCATCTACTTGATCGATAAAAGACTCAACAATAACATCTTGATCTTCTAATACTGTTTGTAAGGCATGTACTAACTCTTCATATCCCTCTTCTTCACTAATCTCTATTAGTTCATTTAAATCGTCTTCAAAGAGACTGAGTAAGAATTTAAACAAATGAAGCTCCTTAATCTCTATTGAAGTTCGATTCAAAACCCCTTCAACGTATGTGCGAACAACTAGTTCATCCTCTGCCGGATAATCGAATACATAGTGCGGAATTTCACTGCCAATCCCTGTAGGTCTCGTAAAGCCTTCTTCATTTATTCTTCTTTCCATTTGTTTTAAGCGCTCATATGTGTCACTCATGTCTTTTTCACCTACCTTAACTCGCTTAATAAATACAGCAACGGATCATAATCCTTAGCATAATTTTTTAGATTTTTGCTTATATGTAAAGGATTAATTAGAAATGTATCTGCTTTTTCCTCCTGCAGCATTCCACTTTCTCTAAAGAACATTACTATTGAACTTTTTAACCTTTTTTTCGTTTCAGGCCTGAACCCAGCAACTTTTCCAGATTGTCCTTCTTTACGTTCAATAAAGAACTCAACATCTATAATCTGAATAGACGGCTTGTTATTATGATAATTGTACAAAATAACCTCATTAAAAAATTCATAAGGTAGCCGGTAGCATTTTAAATAGCTATATAAAAGGAGGGCTTTTTGATCTAAACGGGAGCCATCTATATATAGCTTTGATAATTCAAGGTTAAATGTTTCAGAACGACGATATACCATTTGAAATCTCTTCTTAATACTAGACTCGCTTCTTAATTGAAACGAATTATGTTCAATAATTCTTTCTAAAATTTCACTTCTTGATAAACCTGCAATTTTCAATGGAAGAACAATATTTATTTCATTTTGAAACCAGCCTTCGCTGGTGAAACCTGCTGAATATTCCATCATAAAATCTTTATCACACCTTCCATAGTGATGATTGTGAATCTAGCATAAAAGTTAAATATTTCCACCACTAATTATAACAGTTTAAACTACCAAAAAGAATGTCACCCATTATTGAATCAAGTCCTTTGGTTACTACCTGATACTGATATAAAAACTCTAAGTTATAATTTGCTACTTGGACGAACAAACGTTCACAAGGGGTTTTTTCATGTATGTAATCCTATTCTTTCATCACTTAAACCTTTGTTATAATTTTCTCTGCCTCACTTTTCTTCTTAGCCCTAACCAGTGTAGATACCGAAATCCCTGTCATACCTTCAACTTGTTTATACGAATGGTCTTCTAGTAAGGATAAGGCATGATTAACCTGCTGCCTTGAAAACTTTTTTGGTCTACCCTCTCGGAAATCAGGATTCTGCTTGGCCAATATTTTCCCTTCTTGAGTACGCTCTACAATCATATCTCTCTCAAACTCAGCAAAAGCAGAGAATATCGTGAAAATTAACCTCCCAGTGGGGGTATTTTCAATCACACCCATATTTAAAACGTGAACTTTAATATTTCGATTAAATAAGTCTTTAATTGTTTCCAAAGCATCTTGTGTACTTCGGGCCAAACGATCTAGTTTAGTTACGACCAATGTGTCACCTTCTTTTAGATTTTCCATAAGCTTTTGAAATTCTGGCCGTTTTTTATTTGTCCCTGAATACTTTTCAGAATATATTACATCACAGTTCTCTTTTTCTAATTGTTTTAGCTGAACTTGTAAATCCTGATGAATTGTACTCACTCTTGCATACCCATATTTCAACATAGTCACCTCTTTAGTTAAATGCAAGATTCATTTATGAATATAAGTATTGATTATGCTTAATACCCTTATTTTACAGTACCTGTAATGTATGTTCAATACTTTGAAGTTATGACTATATCATACCAAGGTTTAAAATTTGTTAAATACCATTTTGGATATAAAAAAGCCTAATTTCTACATTAAAATTGAGAAATTAGGCTTTTTTATATCCATTAAAGTCCCCGAGTGTTTTTACCGTTATTTTAGTACAGCACCGATAAGAAAATAAATAGAATTTCTTTTCGGTTATATCCGATATTATTAAGGGAATATACAAGAAGCTTAAAACCATCTGTATTAGAAATAAGGTACCACCAATTCGGTAGTATTTATTTTTTTTTAGATCGCATCATATATTTTTCAGCATGAGGTCTAATTGGGCCTGCCATATGCAAAGGCAATGACATATTTATAAAGTTCCTGTTTAATTTAAAAAATGGCAAATTAATTTTCTCAGAGACTTTTCTTGGTGAATATCCTATTATCTTATTATCTTCTGGACCTAGCACAGTAATTTCTTTCTCTAATTCACTATTAGAATGTCTGGTACTCTTAATGATTTTATTAATATATGTTAAGTGTACCTTATCATTAAAAAAGATGGTATTATAAGAATTTAAATATATTAGCTTGTTAATTTCATCTAATTGCTTGCCTTTATATACTTCAATTATTCCTTCTTTATTTTCAAAGAAATCATATAAAATATGGTCAAAAATACAAATACAAAGTTTTGGAGAAATAGGAAAAAATAATTGAAGTCCCATATTTGCAAGTCCATATCCTCTAATTTTATATTGTCTTTGAACATACATTTGATTATATCTCACAAGAGGATTGTCAGAAGTTATAAAATGCCTCTCACTCTTACTAACCATTAAAATTGCTTTTAAATCCATTATTATTGGATAAGTCTCTGCTATAGCCCTTATTGAATATAGATTAGGTATATTGAAACTTATCTTTGACTTTTCAATCGCTTCTATAGGTACTTTAAAGCTTTTATTCTTGTTTGCTTTCATCTTTAGGGAAATTTTTGCTTGCTTATCAATTAAATTATTAAATGAATCTGCCATCTTCAAATTTCTTGCTTCACACAATAATATAAATAATATTAGCAACGAATATTCTTGACTATTTTTATTCGGTATTTGTTCAGTAGCAATTATGTTTTTAATTATTTTTGAACATTCATTTTCGAGATCCATAAACATATCTTCAATAGTTCCATCGTCCCCATAAAGATAGTCTTTACAGGCTTGTTTTTTAATTGAAGCCTCTTTAACATATCTTTTATTTCCTATATTGTACATACCAATGCTTTTTTTATTATTAGAAAAATTCTTTAAATAAAATTGTGGAACAAAGTGATTACTAACTTTTTGCATACAAACTACTCCTAATTTTTTGTATATTACACAATTTTTAGTATAACAGAGTTCAAATCCTTACTTTACAAGTTATAAACGAAGCATTTTCCTTTTTTCTTAGCAAACACAATCCCTTCATGTGACGCATACGAAAAAACCTCAATCTAATTAGTTTATACCCTATATTATCAGAAAATTAAGATTTTATTTTCTTCTCTATAACTCTTAAAATATTAAAATTTCAAGGTACTATGTATTGCAACCAGATAGGTTGCCGGCGATCATTTGGTTAATCTAACCACATTTTAGAGGGATAATAAATGAATAGAAATATAAATTTTGATTATACAAGTCATTATGAATCCGTTTTACTCACTAAGGATGAAATAGGCAAAGTAAAGGCCGCAGAATTTATAAACTTTTTCTCTGATTTAGTACTTAAATATCATGATGATATTGAAAAGAAAAATATGGATGTGAAAAGAAAATGAAAAAGACAAAGGCGCTTGTATATGTACGTGTTAGTACTGATAAACAAGCTGATAATACATCTATTCCAAAGCAAATTGAAGAATTAGAAGAATATTGTGATGCACACGGGTTTGATATAGTTTGTGCCTATAAAGAAGAGGCGTCAGCTAAAGATATTGACGGTAGAGAAGAATTTAAAAAGATGTATAAATACTATATGGAAAATGAAGATATTGAATATATGATTGTGTTTAAATTAGATCGTTTATTTAGAAACTTTCTAGATTCTATTTTCTTTTGGGATCAAATAAAGAGAGCAAATAAGCATTTTATTTCACTTACGGATAATATAAATACCAAAGATCCAAATGCTAAAATGATGTTTTTGGTAAATGCTTTGAAAGCAGATATGGAAAGGGAAGATATCGCTTTTAGAACAAACTTTGGAATGGAAAAGAAGGCTGCTGCTGGTTATTTTAACGGCGGGAAAGTATTTGGTTATGAATCCGTTAGTAAGCGTCTTAGGGTTATACCAGAGGAAGCAGCGGTGATAGAATACATTTTTAATAAATACGTTTATGAACAATGGGGTTATAAAAAAATAGCAAGCAACTTAAACCTCCAAGGATTTAAGACAAAAAGAAATAATGACTGGACCATTAATGCTGTCAAAACCATATTAGAAAATAAAATCTACATTGGCTTTATCAAATGGAGAAACGAATATACAAAGGGACAGCATGAACCTATTATTTCTAAAGAACTTTGGAATAAAGCACAGGAGCTTAAAGCGAAGAAATCCTATACACCGACTAAGGTACATCCGGGAACCTTTCCACTTTCAGGGTTATTGAAGTGTCCTCAATGTGGTTCTTCAATGGTTCAGGGGAATAGTAGTGAAAAGTATAAGTATTACCAGTGTAATAAAAACAAGAATAGTGGAAGAAAAGCTTGCTCTGCAAATCTAATATCAAAGGAATACGCAGATGAGGCTGTACTTGCTAATCTAATTACCTATCTTGATAAACTAAATTTATCGTCATTACTGTTTACAATTATAAAATCCAATCTAGAAAGTAATCTTAAGTCCCTAGGCGATGAAGTCAATTTATTAAATAAATCATTAAAATCTATACGTGAAAAAATAAAAAATGCTGCAGATCTCTTTTTGGGCAATGATAATGATTCTAATCAAAATAATAACAGTACATTTTACTATCTCATTGGAGAATATGAAAAGGAAGAGGAAGATACTTTATCTCGATTAAATAAATTAAGTAAGGAAATTAACCTGCAAAACAACTTAAATATCAAAAATAATATTGAATATGTAGCTAACCATTTAAAAGATTTTATAAATATAATTTCCGAAGAAGAAAAGAAGTTATTATTTCACAGTATTATTAAAGAGGTGCATGTTACAAATGGACCAAAACCAAAAGATAGATTAATTAAAAACGTAATCTTTCACTTTACTGAAGATGAATTTAATGAGTATGGTCTATCTTTAAGGCATGCTAGTTGCTAAATCACCATCTATTGCAAGTGAAGGTAGCAGTCTATTTTATAATAGACTGCTATTGCTTTTAAATAAGTTAAGAAAATTAGAGTTTTTGTTATATAACTACTAAAACAAATATAACTTACAGTTCAGGTTTGACTAATATTATTTCATTAGGTTTAAGGCCAGTCCGAGTGTATAACTCAGGTATTTTTTCTCCTTCTAGCCCCGCTAAAATTAAAGCAAGCTTCCCTTGTTCAAAGGCATTTTGTACGGATTTTCCGAAGGCAATAGCAGAATAAAACTGTGCAGCGAATTCTCTTGCAGCATCATCGTAGACGGCTTCATTCATACCTATTGCACAGTCAATGTGTTCCGTTACAGCTTCTGCTTGTCCACTTGAAAAACAGTTATTAAAAATAACGAGTTTAATTGAATCAGACATTGTCTTCATTAATAGGGTAACCGCCTCTTTAGATAGAAGACTTGTAGACCCTTCCGTCGTTTCTAGTACAATATCATGGTCTGGAGAACCGTGACCACTAAAATGAATTATATGGGGTTTTACTTCGTTTATAGCTTGTAAAATATCATTGGAACGTACTGCCCATCGAGATTGTAAATTGATTGAATCCCGGTATTCAGAAGCACGAATCTTTTCGTGTATGAGACGAATTTCTTGATCTAATCTTAATGAACTTTGGTCAATAGGATTGGATGCTAAGAATAGAACGTTTATTTTTTCTGGAAGTGATTCGAAGTTAATTGAAATGGGATTGGAAGATATTTCTTGGCTAATTCTTTGTTGTTTTTTTAACTCATCTGTAATAGCTTTTGTATGTCTTAACTCAGCAGTTTTATTCTTCTTTAATTCTCTATCTTCTGAGCGCCGTAATTGATCTAACGCTTGATTTAAAGATTTAATTTTATTAGCTTTTTTTCCTTTAAGGTCACCTATTTTTTTTTGGGTATTAATCAGTTCTCTTTGTTTAGAATTAAGAGTCGAGGTACTTTTTGTACTCTGTATAGTTTTTAATGCTTTTGCCAACTTTTCTTGCTCTTTACCTATATCCTTTTCAATATTAGCAATCTCCTTTTCTAAACCCTGAACTTTGTTCCGATACATTGTAGCACTCATAATAGCCACCCCTTTACTTTGATTTTGAATATAAGTCTTCCATCTTTAGGACGAATATATTTAAAGCAATCGCTTTTTTTGAACCGTAGTTTAAATGATAAAAGAAACTACCGAAATAAATCGGTAGATCAAAAAGATAAATATTAATAGAATCGGTATTTGTACTGTCCTCCACCATGGACAATAAGATACCACCTTCCAGCTCCTTCGACAGAAATATTTACAGGCGTGCGAGTGTAGTGGCCGCCATAATACTTGAATTTCCGTCCAGCTTTATAGTGTTGGAAGTTGATACTATCCACCAGAAACACATCAGCAGCATGTTTCAATTGGACTTCAACTGACAAGGAATTGTTAGTGTCAGCAAATGGAATTTGAGCCAAGATAACCACCTCCTTAAAGAAAATTTTATCATAAATTGGAAATTAAGGGGTTATTTTGAAGAATGTCGTTCAATTAAATTAAAGACTAATTCTTTGTTAAAGAGAAGGGAGTAGAAACTGTTACACTTAAAAATATGGGCGTTCTAATGGTAAACACGTTGACATTAAGTAGTATTCTTATGACAATTCGTAAAGAATATGATGAAGCTATTTCAGAACCTTCATTTCTCCTTTCTAATATTTCATTGTAAAATCAACTTGAAGGAGGTAATGAGATGGATATAAAAAAAGTAGCTATTTATGTAAGGGTAAGTACTGAAGAACAAGCCTCGGAAGGCTATAGTATTAGCGCTCAATTACAAACTCTACGACAATATGCACAACTTTATAATTGGGAAATCGTCGACGAGTATGTGGATGAAGGGATTTCTGGAAAGAATATCACCGGCCGCCCTGCTATGCAAAGACTTGTAGCAGACGTTGAACAGGAAAAATTTCAGGCTGTACTTGTATGGAAAATATCACGTTTATCGCGGAATATGTTAGATACTCTTACTTTGTTAGACAAATTTGAAGATTACGGAGTAAAGTTTATCTCTTATTCCGAGAACTTTGATACCAGTAGTCCAATAGGCCGTCTAGTCGTTCAGCTGATGGCTTCTATTGCCGAAATGGAAAGAAATACATTGTCTGAGAACGTTAAACTTGGTATGAAACAACGAGCCTTAGAAGGTTCATGGAATGGCGGTGTTATATTTGGTTATGATTCTATTGAAAAGGAACTCGTAAAAAACAAAGAGGAAGCTGAAGTAGTTAAACTGATATACACTCTTTATTCCCAAGGAAAAGGTTTAAAAGCCATTGCAAATCAGCTTAATAAAAATGGGTATCGAACCAAACGTGATCGTCATTTTTCTATAAATGGAGTGGCAACTATTTTAGATAACCCAGTCTATAACGGAAAAATTAGCTGGTTAAAGGTTGAAAACTGGGATAAGAAGAGAAGAAGAGGCAGAAATGATAATCCCATTTTAGTAGAAGGTCAGCATGAAGCGATTATCAATGATGAACTTTGGAGTCTTGTTCAATCTCGAAGGAAAAGTAAATCGTTCAAGCAAAGACAATCCAACGAACCGTTTCTATTGAGCAAGATTTTACGCTGTCCTGATTGCGGACAAGGGATGGTACCTTCAATTACTACTTACACTTTAAGCGACGGTACCAAAAGAAAGCACAGATATTATGTTTGCAGTGATTTTCACAACAAGGGATCAGCAGCCTGTAAAGCCAATTCAGTTAAAGCATATGATGCTGAAAACGCTCTGTTCCAACGTATAGAGAGCTTTTTATCCAATAAAGAAAAGTTTGATGAAACTATTAACTCACTAACAAAACACTCAATTGAATCCATAAAAAAACTTAAAGAAGAACTGGAAGAAACTGATTCAAAGTTAGAGGAAACACTAGTACTTCAGAATAGATATCTAGAAGCTTTTGAACAAAATCTTTTTCCTGTTGCGGTTTTGCAAGAACGCTTACAGCAAGTGGCTATTGAAAAGAGTGCAATTGAACAAAAGAGGAATAATTTAATAACGGAAATAACTAAATTTGATACAAAAGTTATTCCTCCAGAATTGGTACATCTTCTCCTAGAAAAATTTGTAGAAGTCTATACGTCCTCTACTAGAGATAAACAAAAGCAATTACTACAGCTTTTGGTTAAACAGATCACCGTTGGACGAACAAATAATCATCGACGTCAAATTGATGAGGTTGAACTTGAATTTGATTTTACGGAAGTTAACCTTTCAAACACGTTTACACTTATCCACATGCTATATTTAGAAACAGAAAAAGAAGGCTTATCAACACCTTCTATCTCTGCTTCAAATGGCAAATATCCACCTTATCTTCAGATTTTTTTGCCTCTATTTATGGTACGGTTCACCCCGATTAATCCGAAATGCCCGATAAACCTGCTCCAGCAGGATTAGTTTCATAAGCTGATGGGGAAAGGTCATTTTTGAAAAAGAGAGTTTTTCATCAGCACGCTGGAGGACTTCCTGGCTGAGGCCGAGGGAGCCGCCGATGACAAAAGCAACTTTGCTTTTACCGTATGTAGCCAGCTTATCTAGTGAGTCGGCGAGTTCCTCTGATGATTTCATTTTGCCCTCAATAGCTAACGCAATGACATGAGCATCAGGGTGGATCTTAGAAAGAATCCGCTCAGCCTCTTTTTGCTTAACCTGAATCATCTCCGTTTCACTTAGTTCTTCAGGGGCCTTTTCGTCAGGAACTTCGATGATTTCCATTTTGGCATATGCCGACAGCCTTTTTAAGTATTCGTCAATTCCTTGCTTTAAGTATTTTTCTTTAAGCTTTCCTACTGTAATAATTGAGATATTCACAGCTCGTCCTCACTTTACAAACAAGATATCCACATAAGTTATCCACATGTCCACAATTTTCATCCACATCTTGTATGAGATCATTCGTTCGCTACAACATATATTGCGTTATTTTGACAATATTCACAGGTTGTTGATAACTTTTTTTCCTCTTCAATTTTTGTTAATTGCGGGAATGTTTCGTACTCATCAACGACTACATCTATTGCCAGATCAACATGTTCTTCACAACAGTAAATCATTTTACCCAGCTCTCCTTTCAAGCCGGAGCCTTCTTTTTTTAGCGCTCCTGTGGATAATTATTATTTTGCCTATGTATACAACTTATCCACATCTCATCTTAACAAAACAATAAAAAACAGGAAAGCGTATTCGCTTCCCCGTTTATTCTTTCCGTAATTGCTTAAAATGTCTCGCCGCTCAGTTTTATGGTTGTTTCCTGCAATTTGCCCTCTCGGTAAAACTTAATCTTCATTTGTTCTCCAACTGCTTTTTTCGTGTAGAGGTGCTGGCGCAGTTCGATGATATCTTTTATTTCTTGTCCATCCATCTCAACTATGACATCCATCTCTTTCAATCCGGCCTGTGCAGCTGGAGAGTTAGGTTCTACTTGCGTAATGGCAACCCCTGATTTAACATCCTTAGGCAGTTTCAATGCTTCCTGCTGATAGTAGCCAGGAATATCACTAACGGAAGTTAACTGAATCCCCATATATGGCCGCCTTACCTCGCCAAACTTTTCAAGGTCATCTATTACTGGCCGTGCATAGTTAATAGGGATTGCTAAGCCAATTCCTTCAACTGCATTCTGTGCTATCTTCATGGAATTAATGCCAATTAACTGGCCGCTGATGTTAACTAATGCTCCGCCGCTGTTTCCCGGATTGATGGCAGCATCCGTCTGGAGAACCTCTGCCTGCCAATCGACTGTTCCGTTTTGGTCAATATCAACTGGTACCGCGCGTTCTACTCCTGAGATAATTCCCTGAGTTACTGAGCCAGAGAATTGTCCAAGAGGATTCCCTATAGCTATAACAGGTTCCCCTGGCTTTAAAGTATCCGAATCCCCAAATTCAGCTACAGTCTTAATTTCCTTTGCTTCTACTTCAAGTACAGCCAGGTCAGTCCATATATCGCTGCCGACCAGCCTTGCAGGAATCTTTGTGCCATCTGGCAAACTTACTTCAAGTTCTTGAGCTCCTTCAACGACATGGTGATTCGTGACAATGAATGCTGTATTTCCTTCTTTTTTATAAATGACCCCTGAACCTGTTCCAGCAGGTTGTCCGCCGCCATTATTTTCGTTTGACCAAAATCCGGCTGTTTGGATGTTGGTAATGCTCACAACTGCATCACCTGCCTTATCGACAGCCTTGGTTACACCGGTCACCACATCAAGCGAGACATTTTGAACATTGGCATTGCCATTGTTGCCATCCGCATCTTCCTTTAACTCCTCATCGGGTTCAACCGTATAAGGGAGTACGTTATAATCGGATAGTTTAGGTACCGCAACAATGACAAGAATTGCCCCTAATATAATGCCTACAAGGCTGGCCAGAAAATATCCGCCTTTGTTGCCTTTTTGTCCTTTATAACGGTTCTGATGATCTTGATCATAATAACCCAAGCCGTACCAATCCTTTCTTTATAAATTACCGAAACGCCAGCTTCCCGCAGTGCTGGAAAAAGCCGTTTAAGATATGAATGCTAAAATTTATTCTTCCTTTATACCCAATATTATACTCTCTCGATTTTAAAAATCTAATTAAAAGGCACAAACTCAGGCAATCTTACGACTTTGTTCATACTTTTGTTTAAAATTTTTAAAAACAGCCTAATGAAAAAAAGGAATGCACAGCAGATCTAAAGATCTGAGCGCACTCCTTTTTTTTATTAAACTGCCGTTAAAATAGTTGGTACCTTGGGATCAGTATCGTAGAGATCGAACTGCTCACCTACAATGATGCCTCGGCTCTCAAGCGTCTGGGTAACCGACATTCTGGCCAGGTCCTTAATATTATTATCAAGACTCAAGTGGGCTAGATAAAAGCTTTTTGTGCGGTCTCCAGCCACTTCACTCATAGCAAGGGCAGCATCTTCATTGGATACATGTCCCACATCGCTGAGGATTCTTCTTTTTATGTTCCATGGATATCGGCACATGCGAAGCATCTGGACATCATGATTGCTCTCAAACACATAAGCCTCAGCATTCGAGATAAGGCCTTTCATACGATCACTTACATAACCTGTATCGGTAATTAAAACAAGCTTTTTCCCATCCTGATGGAACACATAAAACATGGGATCAGCCGCATCGTGGGAAACGCCAAAAGATTCAATATCCAGGGAACCGAAAGTCTTAACAGTTTCCATATCGAAATGGAACTTTTGGTCAACTGGAACTTGTCCAATTAAACTGTCCATTGCCTGCCAGGTTTTTTCATTGGCATATACCGGCAAATTATATTTTCTTGCAAGAATGCCTACACCTTTTATATGGTCACTGTGCTCGTGTGTCACTAAAATTCCTGAAAGCTTCCCCATATCCCGGTCAATCTGTTGAAATAAGGCTTCCATTTGCTTTCCGCTTAAGCCGGCATCAACCAGAAAGGAATGTTCCTCCGTCTCGACAAAGATCGCATTCCCAGTACTGCCGCTCGCGAGAACGCTGAATTGCAAAGACATTTTCTCTCACTCCACTAATTTTTTCTCTTCGTTGGTTAACTGAATAATCTGCCCCTCGAAGGCATGGACAAATAAGTTTTCCTCTCCATTAATGACGAATCGCCAAGCAGGAGTTAATACTAGAGATGAGCTTGAATGCACAAGAGTAAAATATCCGAGTTCCACATTGGTAATCTTGGATTTTGGCTGCAGCGAGCCATTTTCAGAAAGTGTTTCAATCGCCTTTATTGGCTGAATCACTTTTTCTCTTTCCTGCATTTCTTCAATATCCTCCAGCATTGTCTGCTTATAAGATACAATTTCATTTTCCTCATTTAAGTAGAAAGTTAGCTCACCATTTAAATTCATATAAAACATTTTATCTTCAAATTGCTGATAATAAGTCAGTGTATTGCTGTTTTTGCTCTTCTCCCAAAAACGATATTGGTCTCCATATAAAACCTTGTTTTTAATAAATGAATTCAATTCAGAAGGATTAAATTTCTCGCTGATTTTATAAGGTTCATTCAGGACTGAGTTAAGGACTGTTCCTTCAGTAATCGTTATCTCCTGTCCTTTCAGCTTCGTTTTTTTCGCTTCTTCCATTTCTTCGATATCAAAAACCATCGGTTTGGCGCTTAAATATCTGTCTTTTGGATTGTTTTTTGGGAGATCCACATCAAATTCAATTTCATCTGTCTTGAGCCGCTTTTCAAAAGAAGCCTGTGCCATAGGCTCATACTGGCTTGCATCCTTCAGTTTAAAAAACTCATACATTAAATAGATATCCAAAACCAGGAAGGTTAAAATAAAGATTGTTTTGATCTTACTCCAATCCATTATTCATACCTCCTGTTTCATCAAGTGAGATACTTTTCCATTCGCCTTCATAGAGATAAAACCAGGAAGGCTCTAACCGAACAAACATGTTTTGGGAGTCTTTGATCATTTTGTATCCCAATGCAATATCCTCCAAGTTTTTGGAATCAAACCCTTCAAGCTTTTCCAAGTACTTGATGACTGATTTCCCAGAACTTAAAGATACTTCAGTGGATTCTGTACGTAAGCCAAGCTGAAAGTTGCTTCGCAAATATTCCTCATTTTGTCCCCAAACTTGGCGAATCTCAGAAATCTTTGGATCATCGCTAAAAACCGGATAGCCCGAAGAATCATAAAGACGGAATGTTACCCGATGGCTAAGTTCATTCATTTCGGCAAATTGGTAATTATCCGTCCATCCAGCATGTTCGTTTACAAAATCAATGCTCTTTTTTAAAAGATCTGTAGACTGAATGGTTGGATTATTGCCGGCCGCCAGCTTTACATATCGAAGTGTATTTTTATCAAAATTCACTCGAAGCAAGCTAACATTATCATTATATTCTTCTTCTGACGGCTGATAGTTTTTCTGGACTACACTTGGGTCACTGAATAAAGCATTTTTATATTTTTCCGAGTCCAGCTCTTTTGACAAATACTGATACCTAGCCATTTTTGTGTCATGTGCTGGCAAGAACAGGGTTCTTGAACTTGAAACTGGATATGAAAAATACTCTTTGTACTCCGGACGGTACTTAAAGAATTTGTTTTTGAAATTCTGAATAAAAGATGCAGGTACATGGCTTCTATAGACCTGCTGGCTGTCTAAGGAAACGAAATAGACAATCCCATCTTCCTTTTGAGGTTCTTCAACATCTATTACTATTCGATCAAATTGAAAATTAGTGAGATCCTTATCGTCAACTTTGATGACGGTTTTATACAATTCTATCGGAATAGAATCAGGGTAAACAATGACTGCTTTCCCCTCATTATGAACAAAAGAGGGGATTCCATCTACTTGAGAAGTGATATTTTCAAAATCAGTAAAATTCCATCTGCTGATTTCTTTAATCGTTTTTTCTATTTCGCTTGGGCTAACCGTACCATAATGTTGGTTGCTGCCATGGTGAAACAGAAGAGTATCCGGTCTGACAATTTTGCTAACATCTTTTTTAGCTGCTATCGCTACTTCCTGTACCGTATTGGTCTGTTCCATTGTTTCGTAGTTTGGCTGGTACGTCCAAAGATTCCAGGTTAACAGCGCACTTGTCGCAACCAGGATGGTTAGTATGATGGTTTTAATATTTTCATATGTCATTCCCAATCATCCTCTTCCGTTCGAACATAAGGAAGGCTAAATGAAATCGTTGTTCCTTTTCCTTCCGTACTGGTTGCCCAAATCTCTCCGCCATGCGCTTCCACCATTTCTTTCGCAATGGCCAGTCCAAGACCCGTTCCGCCGAGCTTTCTGGTTCTCGCTTTATCCACTCGATAAAAACGTTCAAAAATCTTATCAATGTTTTCTTTCGGAATGCCCACACCCTCGTCTGAAACACTGACAATGATAAATTCATCTTTTTCTTCGATACTAAAGGTCACTTTTCCACCTTCAGGAGAGTATTTCAGCGCATTTGAAATGATATTATATAGCACCTGGGTCAGTTTGTCTTCATCTATTTCTACAAAAGCTGAATGGTCAGGAAGCCTTCTTTCAAAAGTTACATTCTGCTGTTTGGTCATTTCAAACCGGTCAATAATCCTGTTATAGAAGAAGATAAAATCAATCCATTCCTTTGTGAGCCGATAATCCTTGCTGTCCATTTTTGAAAGCTGAAGCAAATCATTTACAAGTCGGATCATGCGCTCCGTTTCATTTTGAGTGACATCCAGGAAGTTTGGAGCAATCTCTTCGTCTTTCCAAGCTCCTTCTGCAAGTGCCTCCAGATAACTTCTCATCGTAGTGAGCGGGGTTCGAAGTTCATGTGATACATTGGCCACAAACTCACGGCGTTCCATATCAATTTTCTCCTGCTCAGTAATGTCATGCAGAACGGTTATTAATCCATTTACAAATCCAGTTTCTTTTTGAATGACTGAAAAATTGGCACGCAGGATCAGTGTATTTGTTTTATTGCTATAATCCAGAATTACAGAATCACGTTCATTAAGGAGCTCCTCAAAGGTGTATTCCTCTTCTAGTCCAAGTAAGGAATCAATAGAAGAAGACAGCACCGTTTCACGTGAAACATTCAGCATTTTTGCTGCAGGCTCATTAATTAAGATCACGCGCCCTTTGCGGTCTGTTGCAATCACCCCGTCTGTCATATAGGAGAGGACAGAGGAAAGCTTGCGACGTTCTCCCTCCGTAGTTGCCTGGGCTTCCTGCAGCTTCTTTGTTAAGCTGTTAAAGGTAATGGCCAATTGGCCAATTTCATCATAACCATAAACCTTAACCTTGCGGGAGAAGTTTCCCTTAGCCATGGCAAGGGCTTGTTTTCTCATATCTGAAATAGGGCGTGTTATCGTCTGGGCTAAAAGAATGCCCAATACTGCTGTAATAGCCAGCGCGATTGCTGTACCAGTGGAGAAGATATTATTGATCTGCCTCATCTGGTCATAGATGTTTTCTATTTTTGCAACAAGATAAATGGCTCCGATAACATCCCCATTATTTTTAATAGGCGTTACGAGCACCCATACCCGATTGCCAAAGGGGTCAACATAATCCTCAGGTACCTGCTGAGAGGTTGCTATGGCCATTTTGATTAAATTATCAGTAGATCTTTGACCCACAACGCCCTGGTTGTCCGGGTCCGAAGTTCCCAATATTTTGAGCGTGTCTCCTTCAATGACACGGACCTCTGTAATATCAGTAGAATAGTAATCCCTTAGTAACCTGTGGACGTCTTCCTCCAATGTAGGGCCATCTTCATCCGGCAGCCTTTCCTTGGTCATCTGCTCTTCCAGGTAATAAGCAAGCAAATTAACCCGTTCCTGAATGGTATCTTTAAAGTTGTCCTTTAAAGTGGATTCCAGTTGCCTGACAAAATAAACGCCGATAATTTGCATGGCAACTAGAATGAGAAGGACATATATAATCACAAACTTTAGGTGAATGGATCGAAAAAAACCAACCTTTTGCATTTAAATTTTTACTCCTGTTCAGGATTCCGCAAGTAATAACCGACTCCTCGTCTTGTTACAATCCACGTCGGGTGGCTTGGATTATCCTCAATTTTCTCGCGCAATCGCCTTACAGTTACGTCAACTGTCCGGACATCGCCATAATAATCATAGCCCCAAACAGTCTGCAGCAAATGCTCCCTTGTCATTACTTGTCCAATATGCTTAGCCAAGTAATGAAGAAGTTCAAATTCACGATGGGTTAATTCAATCGTTTCTCCGCGTTTAGAAACCACATATGCATCCGGGTGGATAATAAGTGATCCTACCTCGATTTCATTTGTTTCTTCCTCTTCTTCTGACTTTGAAGCGATTTGCTGATGGCGCCTTAAATTGGCTTTCACACGGGCAATTAACTCTCTTGTGCTGAAAGGCTTTGTAACGTAATCATCTGCTCCGAGTTCAAGACCCAGAACCTTATCGATTTCAGAATCCTTTGCTGTTAGCATAATAATTGGCATATCATACTTTTTGCGCACTTCGCGGCATACTTCAATGCCATCTCTTTGCGGCAGCATGATATCAAGTAGAATTAAATCCGGTTTAATTTCCTCTACCTTGTCCAAGGCATCATTGCCGTCATATGCGCAAACAACCTCATAGCCTTCCTTTTTTAAATTGAATTGCAGAATATCTGCAATTGGTTTCTCGTCGTCTACAACTAGAATTTTTTTATCCATACCTATCTCCTTTTTCTTGCATCAATTATTTATTTTTGGAGCAGTAGAATTCAGTTTAAATCATATGTTCTCTACTTTACTTTACCATTTTATAAGTGGGAATTCATCTATTTGAAAAAGATGGCTTTTCTCCTGGACTGGACAAAATTCATTAGACCTGAAAATGAGGGCTGTACAGACTATTCTTAACTATAAAAGTCTCTAGTATAAAACTAGAGACTTTTAACATCATTTATTTACTTATATATTTTAGGGGATCTTCCATCTTTCCATTTTTATAAAGCTCAAAATGAAGATGAACCCCTGTAGAATCTCCAGTCGTCCCCATTACACCAATCTTTGACCCTTTTGAAACTGTCTGGCCAGCGCTTACACTAAGCGAATCCAAATGAGCATAAACGGTACGGAATCCATTATTGTGATCAATCACAATTTTGTTTCCATAACCACCATCCCAGCCTGCAGAAACGACTGTACCATTATCTGCTGCTTTGATCGTCCGGTCGCTTGGACGTGCAATATCAATTCCTTTATGCATTTTACCCCAGCGGTACCCCATCTTACTGGAAATATATCCGCCGACTGCAGGGTAGGCAAAACTTCCTTCACCTCTGGATGGAATTACCTTTGTTCCTTTAATGACAATATGCTTAACAGGTTCTTCAAGGACTTTTTCTTCTAATAACTCTTTTTTAATGGTTTGTCCATTTTCTTCCGAAATCAAATATGTTGCAGCACGTACACCATCTTTCCCTTCTTGCTTCACCTTTGTATCACCTTTAGGGAGGCTGCTGTCTTCAATTACTTCTTTCTCATAAGAAATCTCTTCTTTTTTGAAAACTTCTTTTTCAACAATAACCTTTACATATGGCTTATGGACGGTAACATTCAATTCTTGTCCAACTTTTAGGACTGAATCTCCCTTTAGTTCCTTGTTTAACTCTATTAACTGCTTCATGTCAAGGTTATGGGCATTTGCTATGCTGCTTAGAGCATCCCCCGCTTGTACAAGGTATTTCTTTTCTTCTAAAGTTCCTTTTTGAAGAAGTTTTACGGCTTCTTCTACACTAATAATCATGTCTGGCTTCACTTTTGCTTCTGAAAATGAAACATCCTCACTAAATCGAACGTCTAAAATACGTGTTTCATTTTCTCTCAGCTGTGGTAAAGGAGTATTAACGGAAGCTTTTCTTTCTTCCAGAGCCTTTAATTCTTTCTCAGGTACATAGGAAGCTTTAATTTTAGCAAGTACAGCTTTCGCCTGCTCTGCATTATTAACATAAGCGACAGCCTTGCCTCCAATGATCAGTGCAGATGATTCAGCCTGAACTTCAAGATCATCTTTTATTTCGTTCACTGCCTCTGAGTTATTAACCTCAGAGTTGGACTCAAATACTTGTTCAGGAATAAAAGACAGATCAGAACCAAGCGATAACTTTAAACCTTTATAAGAGCCTTCAAGCTCTTTAATTTTAGAATCGACCATGTTCACGATTATTTCTTTGTCCGAGACAGTTCCGATATACTGATCGTCCTTATAGACATAGTAAACGGTCATTAGCTTATCATCATTTGCCAGGGCAGAGGCTCCGCCTGCAAACGTTAAAGCTGCTGCTGCGAACCCAGTTGCAACTGTCTTATTCATTATATTTCTAAAGCTCTTAGCTGTATATTCTGTAGCTAAATTTAAACTCTTCACCCATTTAAACATTGTTACATCCCCCTAGACTACGGTAACAAACACACTTTCATTTAGTGCTATGTAACTACTAATTTATTTACCTAAATTTTTTCACAATATTTACTTTACCATATAGAGTATCAATTAGATTAATAGACTCTGTAATGTAACAAAAATGTATAATTACTGACATTTTGTTACTTTTATAGGGGATTAATTGGAAGGAATCAAGAATTTTTTGTCGAAATAGCGGTAAGAAAAATAGGAGAAAATCCCTATATATAAAGGTTTCTAGAGAATACGAAAGAGAAGAGAAGAAAAAAAGAAGAGACGTTAAACTTTTACACTGGATAAATAGTAGAAAACTAGTTATATTACAAAAATGTAACAAAAAAAGAGTATGAATGATTTCATACTCTTTTTTGGGATGGCTCAGGACGGAATCGAACCGCCGACACAAGGATTTTCAGTCCTTTGCTCTACCGACTGAGCTACTGAGCCTAATTAAAACTATGTAAAATAAATGGCGGTCCGGACGGGACTCGAACCCGCGACCTCCTGCGTGACAGGCAGGCATTCTAACCAACTGAACTACCGGACCAATAATAACCGCCAACAAGTTAGCTGGACTTGCCAGCCTTTTGCTGACGGTTATTTGCCATGACCCCTACGGGATTCGAACCCGTGTTACCGCCGTGAAAGGGCGGTGTCTTAACCGCTTGACCAAGGGGCCATATAAAAGATAAAATGGTGAGCCATGAAGGACTCGAACCTTCGACCCTCTGATTAAAAGTCAGATGCTCTACCGACTGAGCTAATGGCTCAAAGCTAATATTATTGCCTAAATTTTATTTGCAGATGTGCTCCAAAGCCCTGCGTTCTTTGTCGCAAATTTTAAAAGTTTGCTATTCGAGGATGACTCGCTTCGATGCTGCAAATTTTAAAATCCTCTACCGACTGAGCTAATGGCTCATATTAGATCGTCTCTGTGACGACGCTTTTTATAATATCATAGAGATTTATAAAAGCGCAATAACTTTTTTGAAAAATTTCTTATAAAATTATACTCAGTTAAACTTTCCTGTTGATTTCCGCCTGTTTCTGCTGCTATTAAAAAGCAATTATACCTCAATTATTACGTTCTATTCCCCAAAGTCAGATATTCTACTCCATAAATTTCACCATTTAATTGTTTTTCCTTATCGAGGCTCATTCTTTGTAAAAGAACAAACAAAAAAGCCCTAACTCACATTAGGGCTTTTCAATCATTTCTTAGTTCTGTCTCCAAGGGCTGCGGACAACGTTTGTTTGCGTGCGATCCGGACCTACAGAGAAGATGGATAATGGGATTCCTGTCAGCTGGGCCACACGCTCCAGGTAATGGCGGGCATTTACCGGAAGCTCATCCAGTGATTTGCAGCCAGTAATGTCTTCCGTCCAGCCTGGAAGCTCTTCGTAAACAGGCTCACATTCAGCCAACACTTTTAAGCTTGCTGGGAATTCTTCAATCACTTGACCGTTATGGCGGTAAGCTACACAGATTTTCAACGTTTCGATGCCTGTTAATACATCGATGGAGTTAAGAGATAGATCTGTAATTCCGCTCACGCGGCGGGCATGACGGACAACAACGCTGTCAAACCAGCCAACACGGCGGGCACGGCCAGTGGTTGTACCGTATTCACGGCCTACTTCACGAATCTGGTTGCCGATCTCGTTATCAAGCTCAGTTGGGAAAGGACCGTCTCCAACACGGGTTGTATAAGCCTTTGAAACACCAACTACATGCTTGATTTTTGTAGGACCTACTCCAGAACCGATTGTTACGCCTCCAGCTACTGGGTTAGATGAAGTAACAAAAGGGTAGGTACCCTGGTCGATATCAAGCATAACCCCTTGTGCCCCTTCAAATAGCACACGGCGGCCTTCATCCAATGCATCGTTTAGAACTACGGATGTGTCGCACACATAATGTTTAATTTGCTGGCCATATTCGTAGTATTCATCGAGAATATCTTCCATTTTAAATCCTTCTGTTTCATAGAAACGCTCAAGAAGGCGATTTTTCTCTTCAAGATTGCGCGCAAGCTTTTCTTCAAATACTTCACGGTCAAGAAGATCTGCGATTCGAATTCCATTACGGGCTGCTTTATCCATATAAGCAGGGCCAATTCCTTTTTTCGTTGTACCAATCTTGTTGGCGCCTTTGCGCTCTTCTTCTACCTCATCGAGCTTCAGGTGATAAGGAAGGATGACATGTGCGCGATTGCTGATGCGCAGGTTTTCTGTTGTCACACCTTTATCATGAAGATAAGCCAGCTCTTTTACGAGCGCTTTTGGATCAACAACCATACCGTTTCCAATCGTGCAAATTTTATCGCTATAGAATATTCCAGATGGAATTAAATGCAGCTTATATGTTTCGCCATTGAACTTGATTGTATGCCCCGCATTGTTTCCGCCTTGATAGCGGGCGATTACTTCTGCATTTTCAGAAAGGAAGTCAGTGATTTTTCCTTTTCCTTCATCGCCCCACTGTGTTCCAACTACAACTACTGATGACATAAAAAAGCACCTCCGGGAATCCCATGGTTTTAAAATTTCTATTCACTCATTTAAAATAGACTCTGTTAATCGGCCATAATTAAGTAACTCATTTCAACCACTTTAGTTTAACAAGGCAAAGTAGTATAGTCAATAAAACACGAACATTTTTAATAAAAATATAAAAATACGTTCGTAAAACCATGAAACTATGAAAATAAAAAAGGGCAAGCAGTTCATGCAAGCCCTTTTCCTTATTTATGCGCCAGGCGGAGCAAATGAATCATCAAATCGTTTCTCCAAGTTTACGAATTTATTATACTCTTTCACAAATGCTAGCTGCACCGTGCCAACAGGACCGTTACGCTGTTTAGCGATAATAATTTCGATAATATTTTTGTCCTCTGATTCTTTATCATAGTAGTCATCACGATATAGGAATGCCACAATATCGGCATCCTGCTCAATACTTCCGGATTCTCGGATATCGGACATCATTGGCCGTTTATCCTGTCGCTGTTCCACTCCACGCGAAAGCTGGGAAAGAGCGATAACCGGCACTTGCAGCTCACGTGCCAATTGCTTTAAGGAACGGGAGATCTCAGATACTTCCTGCTGGCGGTTTTCTCCGGAGCGCCCGCTTCCCAGGATTAATTGCAAGTAATCAATAAGAATCATACCAAGTCCATGCTCCTGCTTTAGACGGCGGCATTTGGAACGGATATCTGTAATTCGCACCCCAGGGGTATCATCAATAAAAATCCCTGCATTAGATAGGCTTCCCATTGCCATCGTAAGCTTTCCCCAATCCTCATCTGTCAGGGAGCCTGTACGAAGCCTTTGGGCATCAATATTTCCTTCCGCACAAAGGATACGCATAACAAGCTGTTCTGCCCCCATCTCCAAACTGAAAATGGCTACATTTTCACCCGTTTTTGTCGCGACGTTTTGGGCAATATTCAGAGCAAAGGCTGTTTTACCCACGGACGGACGGGCACCCACGATGATTAGATCGTTTCTCTGAAAGCCTGCTGTCATTCGATCCAGCTCGGTAAATCCTGTCGCAATCCCTGTAATATCGCCTTTGCGGTTATGCATTTCCTCAATATTATCGTAGGTACGCACAAGAACATCTTTAATATTATGAAAGGCACCTGCATTTTTCCGCTGTGCTACCTCCATGATATTTTTCTCGGCTTCTCCCAAGAGAACTTCAACTTCATCTTCACGGGTATACCCGTCCTGGGCAATCCCGGTTGCTGTCCTGATCAAACGGCGAAGCAATGCTTTTTCTTCGACGATCTTGGCATAGTACTCAATATTTGCCGCTGTTGGAACAGATCCAGCCAGTTCACTTAAATAGCTGACTCCTCCGGTATCCTCCAGTAGCTTTGCTGCACTAAGTTCTTCTGTTACAGTTACTAAATCGACCGCTTTTCCCTGGTCGCTCAGCTTGAGCATTACATTGTAAATCTTCTGGTGAGCCGCCCGATAGAAGTCCTCAGGTATTAATATCTCTGATGCTAACGTAAGAGAGGAGGGTTCAAGAAAGATTGCCCCAAGCACTGCCTGTTCCGCTTCTATATTCTGAGGCGGGAGCCGATCTGCAAATAAATCACTCATCTATTCAAACCTCCTTAAATTAAAAGCGTAAGCACCTTGCTCAGGGGTGATACCTCGAACCCCTGGGTGCTGAAGCTGGATAGTACCTTCTTAAAAGTAGAAGCGCCTAAATAACAGCGCTTATATATCTGGAATTTAAATTATTTATATATAAAATATAAGGGCTTTGGCTCTAAGTAAAATTATCATTCCTTTAAAAAATGTGACCAGCAGAAACTGATCACATTTTTACTCAACCCTTTTATTTTAACATGTTTATTCGCAAAATCTACTTCCAATATTAGTGTGTTCCCCAAAGAGGCTGTCTGCTATTTTTAGTTTGCCTCTTTTACATGGACATTCAATGTAGCCATTACTTCAGTATGAAGCTTAACTGGAACCTTTGTATAGCCTAGAGAACGGATCGCATCATCCATTTCAATTTTCCGCTTGTCAATTTTAATTTTATGCGTTTTTTGAAGTTCCTCCGCAATTTGCTTGCTTGTGATGGAGCCGAAAAGGCGCCCGCCTTCACCAGCTTTAGTAGAAAATTCAACTGTAAGCTTCTCCAGTGTTTCTTTTAATTTTTTCGCATCAGCAAGCTCTTCTGCAGCAAGCTTTTCTTCTTTTTTCTTTTGGGCATTCAGGCTGCTTACATTCGACTGGTTGGCTTCAACAGCGAGCCCTTGTTTAATCAAAAAGTTATGGGCATAGCCGTCTGCTACATTTTTAACTTCGCCTTTTTTTCCTTTGCCTTTAACGTCTTTTAAAAAGATAACCTTCATTCTTTTTTTCTCCCTTCAAAATATTCATCTATAGCCATTTTTAATCGGATTTCAACATCATCAAGCGTTGCATCATGCAGCTGGGTGGCAGCGTTTGTTAAGTGCCCTCCGCCTTCCAGGTTTTCCATGATAACCTGAACATTGATATCCCCGAGGGAACGTGCGCTCACACCAATCATGTTCTCTGAACGGTTCGAAATAACAAAGGATGCTACGACACCGTCCATTGTCAGCAGTGTATCAGCTGTCTGTGCAATCAGCACCTGATCAAAAACCTGGTCTGGCTGCCCTTTGGCAATGGCAATTCCATCCCGGTAGAATTGAACGGTTTCAATCAGTTTTGCACGCTTGATATAGGTGTCTACATCCTCTTTTAAGAACTTTTGGACAAGTACTGTATCCGCACCCTGCCCGCGCAGATAGGAGGCCGCATCAAACGTTCTTGAGCCTGTTCTTAATGAAAAGCTCTTCGTATCCACAATGATGCCGGCCAACAGTGCTGTTGCTTCGAGCATTTCAATTTTGCCGTTTTTCGGCTGGTATTCGAGAAGCTCTGTCACAAGCTCTGCTGTTGAAGAGGCGTATGGCTCCATATAGACAAGAAGAGGATTATGAATAAACTCTTCTGCCCTGCGGTGATGGTCGATCACCACAACATGTTCAATTTTATGGAGCAATTTCTCTTCAATCACCATGGAAGGCTTATGGGTATCAACCACAACAAGCAAGGTGTCATCTGTTGCCATTTCCAAAGCCTGTTCAGGGGTGATGAATTTCGAAAAGAGCTCTTCATTCTTTTCAATTTCCTTCATCATCCTTCTGACACCTGTATCCAATTCATTGAAATTCACAACAACGTAACCTTCACGCTGATTCATACGCGCCACTTTTTGTATCCCGATGGCTGCTCCTATGGCATCCATATCAGGACTCTTATGACCCATAATAATTACTTTGTCACTCTCGGAGATAAGTTCCTTTAAAGCATGCGAGATCACGCGTGCACGGACTCTGGTCCGTTTCTCAACAGGATTGGTTTTTCCGCCAAAGAATTTAACCTTTCCATTTGTCTGTTTAATAGCCACCTGATCGCCGCCTCGGCCCAAAGCCAGATCCAGGCTGGACTGAGCAAGAGAACCAAGTTCAGGAAGTGAGGAAACACCCGTTCCGACACCAATACTTAAAGTAAGGGGCACATTTTGTTTGGATGTTGTTTCCCTAACATCATCAAGGATAGTGAATTTTCCTTTTTCAAGAAGCTGAAGGATGTGTTCATTAAAAACAGCAATGAACCTTTCAGATGAAACCCTTTTTAAGAAAACACCATTATCCTGCGCCCACTTATTTAAAATCTGGGTAACAAGGCTATTAAGGCTGCTTTTTGTCTGATCATCCATACCTTGAGTTAACTCATCGTAATTATCCAGGAATATAAAAGCAATGACTGTTCTTTCTTCCTGATACATTTTTTCAATCTCTGTCTGTTCCGTTACATCAAAAAAGTATAAAAGGCGCTCTTCAGGTTTATGGATCACCCGGAACTTACGGTCGTGAAGTGTAATAATCTCTGTTTCTACCTCTTGTTTAATAAGTGGAACAAGCGAGTCCGCGACGTCATAAAGCGATCTTCCAACTAGCGTATCTTCATCGAAGCATGATGCTAAAAAGGGATTGGTCCATTCAATGTAATAATCATCATTAATCAGCATGATCCCGATCGGCATTTCCATAAGAGCTTCTTCGCCGACTTTTTTTACCCGGTAGGATAAGGTAGAGATATATTCTTCCGTTTCCTTCCTTTGTTTTTGGTCAAGCTGAAAAAGGTAGTAAAAAGGAAGGATGGCCAGAAACAGCCCTATAAGTGTAAAAAGCCAATTGTAGTACGCCAATATTCCGAGAAGCACCACTGTTATGCCCATCAATCCAAATATTGGATAGCGTATGGACCGCTTTTCTAAATACGAAGGCATGTTTTCAGCTCCTAAACAGTAGTGTTATTCATCACTTTTTTCCTAATTTGTGCCTTAAATCGAATCCTAAGTCAATTATACCTAATATCCTCACAATATAAAGGAGAAATGGGATAAGAAATGTAAATACCGTTGCTATGATTGGAACTGCTCTTGGAAACCCCTTTAAATGGCTGATGAAGAAAATAAAGGAAAGCCCTTGAATAATCATAAACAGCTGTAGGATAAACGCAATATTCACAAGTGCCAGGAACCAGTAGCTTCCTTCAGCAGGATTAAAAATAAACGATGCTACAATCGTGATTAGATAGTACCACAAGATGCTTTTGGGCAGGTTCATCTCCCTAAAGGGCTTCCAGCCTTCAACATTTATTCCGAACCTTTTAGCAATTGGGAAAGAAACCAGCTGAATGAGAAAAACAGAAATGACAGCCGTCATCACAAATAAGCTGGGGGTTAAGGTTTCAATCATTTGCAAACCAGCAGTAAACTGATCCATGACCGTATCATCCACATTCTGGCCCATGCCTTCCAGCATTCCTTTAGACATTGAGATGGACTCTTCCATTAACCCAATGCCTTCTTCAATAAAATTGATGTTAAATAAGGCTACAGCCGCTGCATACTGAAGCAATAAACTAGCAAGGAATACAAGCGTTCCCGCAATAAAAGAAGATGCCCTTCCTTTTTTTTCTCTGATAAAATCACCGATCACCGTTCCTGTCAGACCAAATGTCAATGCAAGCGGAATAGCCATAATGGAACCGATAATCAAGGAAAGCAGCACGCCGCCAGTTAAAAAAACAACCGCACTCATCCGATTGTTTTTAGCTGCAAACATAATAAATGGAAGCGCCAAAAAGAAAATAGAAACGGTACCGAGAATCGGCACATACAAGGAAATGAGAAGAAGCACAGCAAATGCAGCTAAAAGCACAGCGCCTTCCGTTAATTTATGTACATTATTCATTCTTACACCCCTTAAACTGCGTGTCCAAAAAGGAGGAAAAGGGTTAGTCTGTTTTTCCCGGCTTTTTGAAGCAGCTCCATAAATAACAACTCATAAAGTCTATTGTAGCTAGTATTAAAGACAGGTTCAACCTTGCTGTTTGAAGAGCCCGATTAAAGGCTGTCCCTGTATTATCTAAATCAAAAGAAAGGGGAATTACTCATTAGAAAAAAGAATCAAACTGATGCTGAATATGTTAAAGGACATATCCTTTTAAAACTAATAAAAAAGACACCGGAAAACCGGCGTCTTTTCAATAATTATTATTCACCTGATACGTATGGCAGTAATGCCATTTGGCGCGCACGCTTAATAGCAATCGTTAATTTACGTTGGTATTTAGCGTTAGTACCTGTTACACGACGTGGTAAAATCTTGCCGCGCTCAGAGATGAATTTTTTAAGAAGATCCACATCTTTATAATCGATGTGAGTGATTCCGTTTGCAGTGAAATAGCAAACCTTACGACGTTTTGCACGTCCGCCTCTGCGTCCTCCAGCCATGGTCATTTACCTCCTTTAGCTTTTTACTTTTTATTTATATCCGTTCGATAATCGGGCACTATTAGAATGGAAGATCATCATCAGAAATGTCGATTTGGCCGTCATTTGCGAATGGATCCTGATCCACACGAGTATAGCCGCCCTGATTACGATTATCCTGGCGTTGATTCTGATTGTTGTTATTTCCAAATGGGAAATCCTGGTCTCTCGGACCGCCGTAATTCGTATTGTCGCCTCTGCCGCCGCCAGAACTATTCTTAGGCTCAAGGAATTGCACACTTTCAGCCTGGACTTCCGTCACATAAACGCGCTTTCCATCCTGGCCTTCATAGCTGCGAGTCTGGATTCGGCCGTCTACGCCTGCGAGACTTCCTTTTTTAAGGAAATTTGCTACGTTTTCAGCAGGCTTTCTCCATACAACACAGTTGATGAAATCTGCCTCCCGTTCACCTTGCTGATTCGTAAAAGCACGATTCACTGCAAGAGTGAATGAAGCGACAGGTACTCCATTCGGGGTATACCGTAAATCAGGATCCTTTGTCAAACGTCCGACAAGAACAACACGGTTCATCATCAGAATCAACTCCTCTCGGTAAAAATGGCTTTATCTATTATTTTTCGTTTTTAACTACGATATAACGGATGATGTCTTCGCTGATTTTAGCTAGACGAGTGAATTCGTCAACTGCTTTTGATTCAGCATTAACGTTCATTAGCTGGTAGTAGCCATCGCGGAAATCATTGATTTCGTATGCAAGGCGACGCTTACCCCAATCCTTTGATTCAGAAACCTCCGCACCATTGTCAGTTAAGATTGTGTTGAAACGCTCAACTAGGGCTTTTTTAGCCTCATCTTCAATGTTTGGGCGGATGATGTACATAACTTCGTACTTTCTCATCACTTTCACCTCCTTTTGGTCTAACGGCCCTTCAAAAGGGCAAGGAGCAATATATTCATTACTCACAAGTTGAAATTATAGCACATTAATTATGTAAAAGCAATAACTGCTAGAGTTAATTGCTAGATGAAGTTTATTTGAGGAGATTTCTTCCGAAAGTAATTTTTGTCTGCATTTTTTTCTGCTTATAGATTCGTTTTCTCCGCACTTTTAGTCATTTATTCATAAGCATTATAAGTAAAGCCCCATAAATTTGAAAAGAGGGGCTCTTGCACATTTAATCTTTGGTCTCTTCCTGCTATATCGGTCACTTTCACATGTTTATCGGTCAGATTCCATTTTTATCGGTCACTTTTTGCATATATCAGTCAAATTATCATTTTATCGGTCAATTTTTGCAATATATCGGTCACTCCACGGTGTATCAAATTTACACTGCCCTCATGGTGATAATCCTAACCTGATATTACTTAATAAAAACTTTCCCCGCCTTGAAATCATAAAAAAAGAACCCCTAAAAAGGAGTTCTATCTTTCTTAAACATTAAAACGGAAGTGCATAACATCTCCATCTTTTACAATATATTCTTTACCTTCAAGACGTACTTTCCCAGCTTCTTTGGCAGCTGTCATGCTTCCAGCAGCGACAAGATCGTCATAGGAAACCGTTTCTGCACGGATGAAGCCTTTTTCAAAGTCGGAGTGAATCACTCCCGCACACTGAGGAGCCTTCATGCCTTTGCGGAATGTCCAGGCACGGACTTCCTGAACTCCGGCAGTGAAATAAGTTGCCAGTCCAAGAAGATTATAAGCCGCTTTGATCAGCTGGTCAAGGCCTGATTCTTCAATGCCAAGCTCCTGAAGGAACATTTCTTTTTCTTCTCCTTCAAGCTCAGCAATTTCAGATTCGATCTTTGCACAAATAACAATAACTTCCGCATTATCTTTTTCGGCAAATTCTCTTACCTTCTGCACATATTCATTAGAAGAAGGATCTGCTACATCATCTTCGCTTACGTTTGCTACGTAAAGCACAGGCTTGATGGTCAGCAGGTGAAGACCTTTTACAATCTTCATTTGCTCGTCTGTAAACTCGACAGTACGGGCAGGCTTATCGTTTTCGAACGCTTCTTTTAATTTTTCCAGAATTTCAAGCTCGATCACAGAATCTTTATCCTTCTGCTTAGCCAGCTTGCTCACACGGCCAATTCGCTTATCAACCGATTCAAGATCAGCCAGAATCAATTCCAGGTTGATGACTTCAATATCATCGATCGGGTCCACTTTCCCCGCAACGTGTGTAATATTGTCATCCGCAAAACAGCGGACAACCTGACAGATGGCATCCACTTCACGGATATGAGACAGGAATTTATTTCCTAGTCCTTCCCCTTTGCTCGCACCCTTTACGATGCCGGCGATATCCGTAAATTCGAAAGCCGTTGGCACAGTCTTTTTCGGCTGAACCAATTCAGTTAATTTATTCAAACGGTGGTCAGGCACTTCAACAATTCCCACATTCGGATCAATTGTACAGAACGGATAGTTCGCAGACTCCGCTCCCGCCTGGGTAATTGCATTAAACAACGTAGACTTTCCGACGTTCGGCAAACCTACAATACCAGCTGTTAAAGCCATCCAAGTCACTCCTCAATTTTAAAATTATCATCTATAAAAAATACGATTGTTTCTCATTTAAACAAGCCTCTAACAATTATAGATAGTTGCCGGAGAAATGTAAAGAAAAGGTGCCAGGCACCTATACCGCTTTGCTGAACTGGTAAAAGTACTTGTCACCCATTTTATATTTTCTTAATATTAACAAGGCAGTCATACAAAGTGCTGCCTAAACCGTTGTCGGATTCACGGCTGGACGTAAGATTATTGACAGGGCCGCCGAATTTTGTCCATATGCCTTCATCAATATTGATGGTATCCGGGTGGGCTTTTTTCATAATATGGACAAAGCCATTCATTTCACCGCGGTCATTCCACACCTTTACATAATCATTCTCTTGAAGCCCTAGCTTAGCAGAAATATTCTCCGCCACTTCTACCTTTGCCTTTGGTTCAGGCTTCAGCAAATGGTAGTGCTGTGAATGGTTGGAGCGAAGAGGGTGTATCGTCAATAATGTATAAGGGTATTTCTCAGCAAGTTCTTTATCTGTCCACTTTGTTTCTCTAGGAAGGGCCAGTGTCAGTTTGCTTTCGGAACCTTTTCGGAAGGCAGCTGATGAGGTGAACTCATACTTGCCGCTCGGTGTTTTAAACTGCCTGTCTGCCCAAGGCACCTTATCGACCGGAAGTTCCTTATGATACGATTCCCGTATGCCTTCAAGAGTGATACCATGCCCTTTAAGCGACTGGAGGCCCATACTGATAAATTCTTCTCTTGTAAAATCAAAATCGGCCCCGAAGCCAAGGCGGTTGGCCAGCTCTGTCCAAACCCATAAATCGGGCTTGGCCTCTCCTGGCGGATCAACAAGCTTAGGTCCATAGTTTACATAGTGATGATACATAGAAGAATAATAGAGATCTTCCTGTTCAAAGACAGTGGCAACCGGCAGCACATAATCAGCCACCTTTGCTGTATCTGTCATAAACTGCTCCATTACAACAACTGTATCCACAGATGCAAAAGCCTCTCGAACCCTTGAAGAATCAGGGACCTGGGTTAATGGATTACCGCAGGTTACGAAGATCATTTTTACTTCAGGATCTTTGGCTGTTAAAATCCCCTCAGCCTGTCTCATCATCGTGAACTGCCTTGAAGAAGTCTTGCGGTGAGGAAGGGCAAGGGATGCAGTATCAAAACTTTGGCCGACCTGTCTATTTGCATAGTTTGCGCCGCCGCCCGGAATGCCGATATTGCCGCTCACAGCAATTAAAGCATCCATTAGCCTGATGGTATTGCCGCCGTTTTCGTAGCGCTGCATGCCCAAACCGAAAAACGTGGATACAGGACGATCCCCGTACACAGCCGCAAGCTCGGTCATCACTTCACTTGGCACTTCAGTCTTTTCAGCAATTTCCTCCAGCGTTACATTGTTCAAAAGCTCATCCAAGTCTTCAAAGCCTACAGAATGATTTTCTATGAAACTCCGATCCTCTAGACCGAGCCGCAGCATCTCCTTCATGATGCCGGCCGCAAGCAGCCCATCCATTCCTGGTTTCACGGAGAAATATCTATCCGCTATTTTAGCAGTGGCATTATAGATTGGATCGATCACATACAGTTTGGTCCCATTTCTCTTTGCTTCCTGGAGCATTTGAAACAAATGCATATTGGTGCGGGCCACATTTCTGCCCCATATGACGATATGTTTGCTGTTTAAAATATCATCAGGCCCATGGCTATATGCATCTCCAAAATCCCAGCTCTGTGCTTCGATCCCGGCTCCCCAGCAAATGGAGCCCGTTAATTCGGTTACGCCGCCGTAACAGTTAAAAAAGCGCTGATCCAGGTTCGTCAGCAATCCTCCATTTGCGTAATCATGGCTATGCAGAACGGAAGCTGTTCCAAACGTATCCTTTAACTCTTTCATTTTCAGGGAAATATCCTGTAAAGCCTGTTCCCATGAAACTTGCTTAAACTCGCCATCAATCTTTTTTAAGGGGTAGAGCAGTCGTTCCGGTGAATTGGTTCTGCTCTCAAGCATTCTGCCGCGGCCGCAAATTTTCCCCTTTGTAATCGGATGGCCTTTATCACCATCCACTTTTATAACCTTTCCGTCTTCAACTGTTACATGAAAGCCGCAGCTGTCCCAGCAGTTAAGGGGGCAGGCTGACTTTACTTTATGCGCCAAGAACCTCATCTCCCCGTTTTTATTTATCTAACCTGGCTTATTCCTCATGCCTCACAAGAACTTTTTTCATTTTGCGGGAAAATTCTCTTCTTGGGATCATGACGCTGTGTCCGCAGCCTTCGCACTTAATTCTGATATCTGCTCCCATTCTAATGATTTTCCAGCGGTTTACTCCGCACGGGTGTGGTTTCTTCATCTCCACAACATCATGCAGATCAAATTCCTTTTGTTCCATTTTTACCCCTCCGAATTCAATTTTGGTTTATCCTGGGCAGGTGCTTCTTCATTCCGTGTATACATAACAAGACGCGGGAACGGAATTTCAATGCCATGCTCATCTAAGCAAAGCTTAATTTCTTTTCGCAATTGGCGTGCGATATAAAAATGCCTCATCGGCAAAGTTTCTGATACAACCCTAAGAACAACATCAGAAGCAGCGAGGTTTTGAATTCCTAGAATTTCCGGCGGTTTGACCATGTCTTCATATTTTTCAGGCAGCTTCTCGAATAAGTCCTGCAGCACGCTTTCCGCTTTATTAATATCTCCTTCATAAGCAATGCTGACATCCACAAATGCAATACTGTTATTCAGAGAAAAATTGGTCACCTGCATGATGCTTCCATTAGGTAGAATATGAAGCTCGCCGGTCCAGTTTTTAATTTTCGTCGTTCGAAGGCCGATTTCTTCAACGGTTCCCTCAAACTGATCAACCCGAATATAATCACCTACCGAAAACTGATCTTCAAAAATAATAAAGAATCCGGTAATGATATCTTTAACAAGGCTCTGTGCACCAAACCCCACAGCCAACCCCACGATACCGGCACCGGCCAAAAGCGCTTTTACATCAATGGTCAGTACGGACAGGATCATGATGGCTGCCACAAAGAAAACAACATATGTTAGCATATTTTCCAGAAGCTTGAGCAGGGTAGCTTCACGGCGTTCGGAGATCCTGAGCCTCGAAGGTGTTCTTACTTTAAAAATATTCCGGATGGCCAGCTTGCCGACCCTAATCAGAATACTTGTTATGATTAAGATTGCAATAACCTTAAGAAAACCTTCTCCAATTGTTACCCACGTTTTTTCATCGGAAAGCTTATCTATCATACTGTTAAACAGTTTTTCAATATAACTCATGGTTTCACCTGCTTCTTTTTAGTGAAAGTAAATAAGAAAGCTTGTTATTTTATATAACTTCAAATTGAACCCTCATAAATAGGCTATTCACTAGCTTGTATGAAATTATACTTTATCTTCCCTTACAGTGCGAATACCTATTTAAAAGCAAAATTATTTTATCAATATTCCGCTTTACTTTACAGTTTTTAGTTTTCCATAAAAGCAGTGCCTTCCTATAGAGCCATTGTTTAAGGAATAAATATTATTGGTATGTATAGATTACAAAAATTTTCCGTATACTGATAAAAACGTTTTATACTAAGGGCCGCCATTAACATAATCTCATCACTTTGAACCGGCATGGCAAGGAATAAAGAGGGAGTGGGACCTATATGAATTTCAAACCAAATTTGTTTGATAAAAAAGGCGGGGCTTCTGCCAGGATAGCGCACGAAGAAACAAACGCGGCTGCTAAATTGGCTGCTGAGCTGAAAAATATTTTACCTTCAGGCATCGGCAGCCGTCCCATCGTTTTTGTCTGTATAGGCACAGACCGTTCTACAGGCGATTCATTAGGTCCGCTTGTCGGCACACTCCTTGAGGAAAAGTCCATTTCTTCTTTTCACGTATATGGGACACTAGAAGATCCCATTCATGCCGTAAACCTGGAAGAAAAGCTGAACGAAATTAAGAAAAAACATTTTAATCCCTATATTATTGGCATTGATGCATGCTTAGGCCGATTAAAAAGTGTGGGAGTCATCCAAATCGGGGAAGGGCCTGTTAAGCCTGGAGCCGGCGTGAACAAAGATCTTCCAGAAGTAGGGCATATGCATATAACCGGCATTGTGAACGTAAGCGGCTTTATGGAATTCTTTGTTCTTCAGAACACGAGGCTAAACCTGGTACTGAAAATGGCCAAAACAATTGCCAATGGCATTTATGAAGCTAGTCTTACACATCAGACAGCACCAGCCTGGCCGGCATTTAAATGGGAATTGAATCGTGAACAAACACCATAAAAATTGAAAGAAAGCCATGGGAGCAGACTCTCATGGCTTTTTTGAAGAGTTTATTCTGTTTTGCTTTTAAGAAGAGCTTTTAACAGCGCCTAGAAATAAAGACCAGAAAAATAGATCAACGAGACAATGACCCCGGTTACCAATATCCCCGGCAGCAGGTTGGCTACCCGGATTTTTGTCAGCCCGGTTAAATTCAGGCCAATGGCAAAAATCATGATTCCGCCTGTAGCGGTCATTTCTTTTATAAAGCTATCCATCAGGATTTGGGGAACAACTCGGTCAATTTGTGTAGCAAAAAGGGCAATTAACCCTTCATAAATCATGACTGGAAAAGCTGAAAACAAAACGCCTATTCCCAAGGTAGTAGTGAGAATCAATGCCGTAAAACCATCAATAATGGATTTTGTATAAAGAACAGAATGGTCGCCTCTAATCCCGCTATCCAGTGCACCGATAATGGCCATGGCGCCAATAACAAAAATCAGTGTCGCTGTCACAAAGCCTTGCGAAATGCTGCCTTCACCCTTTGAACCAATCTTCTTTTCAAGCCAGTCGCCAAACCTATTCAATTTATCTTCCAATCCAAAATATTCACCAATTACGGTTCCGAAAACGAGGCTTAAAATAACTACGAGAAAATTCTCGCTCTTGAAGCCCATCTGGAGGCCAAGCACAATGACAGCAAGGCCAATGGCATGCATAACTGTTCCTTTCATATTCTCGGGAATTCGATGAAGCAATTTCCCTAAAAAGGTTCCGATAATAATTAACAAACCATTAACAAGCGTACCAAGCAGAAACATACTTTTCACCTTATCTATTATTATTTCGTATTTCGAATAATTATTTCATCAACAATATCACGGAAGGTTCATATAGACAATCATTTTTAAAAGAATCCTTCAAAAAAATAAACCATCCTGAAGATGGCTTAAGAATGGGTATCCAAAAGTTCGATAATACGCTCCAAGTCTTCTTTAGTGAAAAATTCGATTTCGATCTTTCCTTTGTTTTTGGATTGCTTGATATGAACAGTGGTTCCGAATCTTTCTCTAAGAGAGGATTCACGTTCCTTTATAAATATATCCTTTTGAACCTTAGGCTTCTTCGTTTCACGTGAAACATCATTCAACTGTTGTATCAGCTGCTCCAGCTGGCGGACATTCAAGCCATCTTTGATCGTTTTTTCGACCAGTGCCGGCAATTTTTCTTTCTTTCTTAATCCCAGCAGCGCGCGTCCATGTCCCATCGATATTTTCCCATCTGATATCAGTTCCTGTATTTTAGGAGGAAGAGATAGCAGCCGGATGTGATTTGCAATGTGCGGCCTGCTTTTCCCTAGGCGCTTGGCTAATTCCTCTTGGGTTACCTTCAGCTTATCCATTAAAAGCTGATAGGCTGCAGCTTCTTCTATAGGAGTTAAATCTTCACGCTGCAAATTTTCAAGGACAGCCAGCTCCATCATTTGCTGTTCATTTAATTCTTTCACAACAACAGGAACGGTTTCCAGATTGGCTTCTTTTGCTGCCCGATAGCGCCGCTCGCCAACAACAATTTCATAGCCCTTTATGCTTTTCCGGACAATGATCGGCTGGAGAATTCCATGTTCCATAATGGACTGCTTTAATTCTTCAATCGCTTCCTTTTCAAACACTTTCCGCGGCTGATAAGGATTTGGGCGGAGTTCTTTAATTTTAACCTCTTTTAACGTTTCTTCTTTTTCAGCTTCAATATTGTTAAAAAAAGCATTCAGACCTTTTCCTAAGCCTTTAGCCATTCGAAACCACTTCCTTTGCCAATTCTAAATATACTTCAGCTCCGCGTGACTTCGGATCATAAGTAATAATCGGTTCACCATGGCTCGGAGCCTCACTCAAACGCACATTGCGGGGAATAATGGTTTTATATACTTTATCCTGAAAATATTTTTTAACCTCTTCAATGACCTGAATGCCAAGGTTAGTACGGGCATCGAGCATGGTCAGCAAAACACCTTCAATTTTTAAATCATGATTCAAATGCTTTTGAACAAGGCGGACTGTATTCAAAAGCTGACTCAAACCTTCAAGCGCATAATATTCACATTGCACCGGTATAATGACCGCATCAGATGCTGTCAATGAGTTAATTGTTAAAAGTCCGAGGGAAGGAGGGCAGTCAATAATAATATAATCAAAGTTTGCTTTTACCTCTTCCAAAGCTCTTTTCAACCTTACTTCTCTTGAAATGGTAGGAACCAATTCAATTTCCGCACCTGCCAGCTGGATAGTAGCGGGAATTGCATATAAATTCTCAACCGATGTTGACTTTATTACCTTTGCTGCTTCCACATCGTCAACAAGTACATCATATATGCATTGGTCCACATCAGCTTTTTCAATGCCAATCCCGCTCGTTGCGTTCCCCTGGGGATCAATATCAACCAATAAGACCTTCTTTCCTATGTATGCCAGGCATGCGCCCAGATTGACGGAAGTAGTGGTCTTGCCCACTCCGCCTTTTTGGTTCGCTACAGCTATAATCTTGCCCACGGTGTCACCTGCTTTCATCATTAAAAATAACAGCCTCTATATCATTTATTTTATACTCTGTTAAACTAGCGTGTTGATTTCCGCTGCAGGCACTCTGCGAACTGCGGGTGTTCCGAAGCTCCTCGGCGTATTCGCGCCTTTGGGGTCTTTCCCTTTACTCCCTACTCCCGCAGGACTAAGCACACACGATTTTACCTCTGGAGGAAATGCGAAAACACTTTCGTGGATCTTATTCCTTCCGCTCCAATTAACACGGTGCTAAATCAAGATTCTAATAGGGTTAAATTTTTTGAATACCCTTTAATCACGTAGTCTATTTTATCACGAAAAAGGAGAGAGAATTATTTTTTTGTTAAAAATAAGAAGATTCTAACAGTCTTTTGGAATTAGAGTATTTCATGTGCATAGGACAATAGGAGACTTTAGGGGAACAGCAAAAAACGCGAGAATCCAACAGTTGGCCTGTTTGGTTTCCCGCGTTCATTTTATTTCTTTTTAGGAATTTTAATTGTAATTTGATAAAATTCATCAAATTCCTCTTCTTCGGAATCTAGATTGATGCCGCTGTCAGAAACCATGGAAAGAGATTGGCGGATGGTGTTGACGGCAATTCTCATATCCTTGCTGAAAGCTTTCCGCTTTGGCTTTGGCTTCGGATTTTTCTGTTCAAGAATCCTTACCACACGATCTTCTGTCTGCTTGACGTTTAGATTTTTTTCCACAATTTCCTGCAGCAAAGCAACTTGCTTTTCAGGATCTTTTAAAGGGATAAGCGAACGGGCGTGCCGTTCAGTAATCGACTTGCTTAATAATGCATCCTGGACAGGCTGAGGCAGTTTTAACAGCCTAAGCTTGTTCGCAACGGTTGATTGGCCCTTCCCAAGGCGCTGCGCCAATGCTTCCTGTGTCAGATTATGCAGCTCCAAAAGCTTCCCATATGCAACAGCCTCTTCAATTGGGGATAATTCTTCCCTTTGAAGATTCTCAATTAATGCAACTGAAGCGGTTTCTGTATCGCTGAGATTCTTTACGATTGCCGGGGCTTCTTCCCAGCCAAGCTTTTTCATGGCCCGATATCTTCGTTCACCAGCAATAATCTCAAACTGGCCGCCTTCAAATTCCCGTACAACAATCGGCTGGATAATGCCATGTGTATGGATGGTTCGAGAAAGCTCTTCTATTTTTTCATCATCAAACACCGTTCTTGGCTGAAAACGGTTGGGAACGATTTGGTCAATAGGTATTTTCTTAACTTCTTCTTTTTCGCTTAAGTCTTCAACTTCAATATCCAATTGTTCTTCTGCTGGTTTTTCCGCTGTAACTTGTTCTCCCTTTTCGCCTAGGCCAAAAAAGCGTGAGAAAGAATGCTTCATCACCCTGCACCACCTTTACGAAACTCCCTATTACATATTCTCTATAATAATGACAATTCCTGCCGAACTGTAACAATATAATATTTGGTAAAAGACAAATTAATCTATACCATTATGTCATACATTGCTGAAATGTGCACCCTACTCAATTGGTGTTTTATTGGGTGTACCCGGCTTCCTTGGATACTTTTTAGGTGTGCTTTTTTCCTTTTTAATGATCAAAATGTTGCGCTCGCTTTCTTCCTCTGGCAATGTGAAGGTATGAGCGTCAACAAGTTTTCCGCCTAAGACCGCTATCGCTTTCTTGCCGGCATCCAGCTCTTCTTTTGCACTTGCACCCTTCATGGCAACAAACAAGCCTCCTGTTTTAGCCAGCGGCAAACAAAGCTCGCTCAATACCGACAATCTGGCAACTGCCCTTGCTGTCACAACATCAAAGGATTCGCGGTATTCTTTATTTTGGCCAAAGGTTTCCGCGCGGTCATGAATAAAACGGACGTTTTCCAATTCTAATGCCTTTGCCAAATGCTCTAGAAAACCGATGCGTTTATTAAGTGAATCAACGATCGTAATATGTAATTCCGGAAATGCAATTTTTAACGGAATGCTTGGAAAACCCGCACCCGCTCCGACATCGCAAACTTTCAGCGGCTGTTTAAAGTCAAAGTAAAATGCTGCGGTAATTGAATCATAAAAATGCTTTAAATAAACATCTTCTTTATCTGTAATTGCTGTTAAATTCATTTTTTCATTCCATTCCACTAATGTGGAATAGTAGGTTTCATATTGATTTAATTGCCGAGGCGAAAGGGCAATCCCTTTCGCCGCCAGCATTTCTGTAAATTGTTCTATATTCATTAGCAAATCCTTTCCGCTATAAGACATGATCGGATTTATCCCGTACGAATTAGCTGCACCCTGCTTTTATTCTGCCGATACCCTGGCAATTCTGCCTTGTTCCAGATAAACAAGCAAAATGGAGATGTCCGCAGGGTTAACTCCAGAAATTCTTGATGCCTGTGCGATCGATAGAGGCCTAACTTCTTTCAGTTTTTGTTTCGCTTCGGATGCTAGTCCGTTAATGGCATCATAGTCAATGTTTTCAGGGATCTTCTTGTTTTCCATCTTCTTCAGGCGCTCCACCTGCTGGAGAGATTTTTCAATATATCCTTCATACTTGATTTGTATTTCAACTTGTTCCGTTACATCCGGATCAAGTGTTCCCTCAGCCGGCACAAGCCTTTGGATATGCTCATAAGTCATTTCCGGCCTCTTCAATAAATCAGATGCACGGATTCCATCCTTCAGCTCACTGCCGCCCTGGCTCTTGATCAGTTCCTGAACTTCACTGGTTGGTTTAATAATAATACCTTGAAGGCGATTCTTCTCTTCTTCAATGGCTTGTTTTTTCAACAGGAATTTCTCATAGCGTTCATCGCGGATCAGCCCAACCTTGTGCCCCAGCTCAGTTAAGCGCAAATCAGCATTATCATGGCGAAGAAGCAAACGATATTCAGCTCTTGATGTTAGCAGACGGTATGGTTCATTCGTTCCTTTAGTGACCAAATCATCAATCAGTACGCCAATATAAGCATCTGAACGGCTTAGGATGACTTCTTCTTTTTCCAGAGACTTTAATCCGGCATTCATGCCAGCCATCAGCCCCTGTCCCGCTGCCTCTTCATAGCCTGACGTCCCGTTAATTTGGCCAGCCGTAAAAAGATTTTTCACTTTCTTTGTTTCAAGGGTCGGCCATAACTGAGTCGGCACAATGGCATCATATTCTATAGCGTAGCCTGCACGCATCATTTGGACATTTTCCAATCCTGGAATGGTTCTAAGAATCTTCTGCTGAACATCTTCAGGTAAGCTTGTTGAAAGACCTTGTACATATACTTCCTGCGTATTCCGTCCCTCCGGCTCCAAAAAGATCTGATGCCGTGGTTTGTCATTAAAGCGGACAACCTTATCTTCAATGGATGGGCAATAACGAGGCCCTGTTCCTTTAATCATACCGGAGTACATGGGGGAACGATGAAGATTATTGTCAATCAGTGTATGTGTTTCTTCGTTTGTATAAGTCAGCCAGCATGGCAGCTGGTCAGTTATAAACTTTGTTGTTTCAAAAGAAAAAGCTCTAGGCACATCATCGCCAGGCTGTATTTCTGTCTTGCTGTAATCAATGGAATGGCTGTTAACACGCGGAGGGGTTCCTGTTTTAAAACGCACTAAATCAAACCCAAGCTCCTGCAGATGCTCTGAAAGCTTAATGGAGGGCTGCTGGTTATTAGGACCGCTGGAGTATTTAAGTTCCCCTAGAATAATTTCTCCTCTTAGGAATGTACCCGTCGTAATGACAACCGTTTTTGAAGAATAAACGGCACCTGTCTGGGTGATAACGCCTTTGCATTCTCCATCTTCCACAATCAGCCGCTCAACCATCCCCTGAATCATTCTCAGGTTCGGTTCATTTTCCAATGTTTTTTTCATCTCGTGCTGATACGTGAATTTATCAGCCTGGGCTCGCAATGCACGAACGGCAGGCCCTTTTCCAGTATTAAGCATTCGCATCTGAATATGGGTTTTATCAATATTCTTGCCCATTTCTCCGCCAAGCGCATCTATCTCCCTAACAACAATCCCTTTGGCAGGTCCTCCTACAGAAGGATTGCACGGCATAAAGGCTACCATATCCAAATTTATCGTAATCATTAATGTCTTAGCGCCAAGACGGGCCGAAGCAAGGCCTGCTTCAACACCTGCATGTCCGGCTCCGACTACTATGACATCATAACTTCCAGCTTCATATGTCATGATGCGGCCTCCTTTACTGCAATCATAATCCGCTATTGCGGCATTTTTCTTGTCTGAAAAATTATCTATTTCCCTAAACAGAACTGAGAGAATAATTGGTCAATCAAGCTTTCATGAACACTGTCGCCAATAATTTCGCCAAGAAGCTCCCATGTTCTCGTTAAATCGATTTGCACAATATCTATCGGCGTTCCCATTTCAACACCCTGCATGGCCTCATCAATGGCATTAAAAGCCTGATTTAATAGGGCGATATGGCGGGTGTTTGATACATATGTGATGTCCCCGGCCTCAATGGATCCTTCAAAGAAAAGGGAAGCAATTGCCTCTTCCAGATCATCTACCCCTTTATCCTCCAATAAAGAGGTCGTGACCAATTTATGTTCTTTAGAAAGTTCATGAACGTGGTCCATATTAATTTTTTGGTCTAGGTCCATTTTATTGACAATGACAATGACGTCCATGCCTTCGACCGCTTTAAATATATTTTCATCCTCTGCCGTTAACTCATCCGAATTATTAAGTACCAGCAAAATAAGGTCGGCTTCCTTTAATACCTGTCTGGACTTTTCGACCCCAATCCGTTCGACAATATCTTCAGTCTCCCGAATCCCTGCCGTATCCAGCAATCTCAGCGGAACACCCCTTACATTGACATATTCCTCAATTACATCGCGTGTTGTTCCCGGTATATCTGTTACAATAGCCTTATTCTCATGGACAAGGCTATTCAATAGAGAGGATTTACCGACGTTTGGACGTCCAACAATAACAGTGGACAGTCCTTCACGCAAAATTTTTCCCTGCTGGGATGTACGCAGAAGCTTTTCAATTTCCTTCTTTACATAAGAGGACTTTTCCAGCAGCATATGATGGGTCATTTCCTCTACATCATCATATTCAGGATAGTCAATATTCACTTCCACATGGGCAAGGATCTCCAGAATTTCCTGGCGGAGCTTTTGAATGAGCTTTGAAAGCCGTCCTTCCATCTGCCCGAGCGCCATATTCATGGCCCTGTCTGTCTTAGCCCGAATTAAATCCATTACAGCTTCTGCCTGCGACAAATCAATTCGGCCGTTCAAAAACGCTCGTTTTGTAAATTCACCAGGCTCTGCAAGAAGTGCTCCATTATTTAATAATAACTGCAATACACGATTGACCGAAACCAGACCGCCATGGCAATTTATTTCGATAACATCTTCTTTCGTAAATGTTTTCGGGCCTTTCATCGCTGATACCATTACTTCTTCTGCTACCTCACCTGTTTTCGGATCAATGATATGGCCGTAATGAATGGTATGGGAGGCTACATCCTTCAGACGCTTTCCTCCTACCCCTCTGAATAAACGATCCGCAATTTCAAAAGCCTGGTCGCCGCTGAGCCGGACAATGGCTATGGCACCCTCACCCATCGGCGTAGAAATGGCCGCTATTGTATCAAATTCCACTCTCTTCACCTCTCTTTTTTTTAGCTTTCATCGATCTATATAAGAATGACTATTATATCGATTCCCAAATTAATAGAATATCACATGCCTATTTGTTAGAAAAGCATCTCAAACCGTTCATTTTATGCTTGTCCACAGACAATTTCCTTTTGAGAAAAAACAATTATCCACACGCTCTATATTTAATATGCTCTATTTTAACTTATCCACATGTGAATAACAATAAAACCAATGGAGAATTAATATTTTAGAGAGGAATTGATTTTTTGTAAAAGGCTGTTTTCGTAAAGTCTACTGAGTTGATTGGAGTGGAAGGCACTTGACTCCGGCGGGAAGAGAGGGAGCGGGAGACCCCGCAGGCGTGAAGCGCCGAGGAGGCTCCCGTTCCTCCCCGCGGGTTCGCTGCGTGACTGGAGCGGAAATCAACGGGCAAGCTTTTTAGGCCAAAAACAATCTATACAAAAAGAGCCTTATAAAAAAACCCAATCCGTGAGTGGATTGGGTTTTTAAATCGTTCTTCCGGCTATCTTGTTCTGGCCGGGGCTATGACAATATGGCGATGTGGATCATTGCCGTCAGAATACGTTTTTATTCTCTTATTATGAACGAGAGCGGTATGGATCACTTTCCTTTCATAGGAAGGCATAGGTTCCAGCGCAATTTCCTTTCCCGTCTTCAAAGCCTTTTGAGCAAGCCTTTCAGCTAATTGAATCAGTGTATCCTGGCGTCTCTTCCGGTAATCTTCCGCATCCACAACCACATTTAAGAACTGGTCAGAAAAGCGATTGATGACAAGCTGTGTCAAGTACTGCAGTGAATTGAGTGTTTGTCCTCTTTTACCGATTAAAAGAGCAATTTTTTCACCGGATAGGATAAATTGAACATTTTTTCCGTCCTTTAATGTTTCAATTTTAATGGACACTCCCATTTTCTCACTGACTTCCTTGAGGAACTTCTCAGCTTCTTCAATCGGATCGAGCTTCTTAACAGCCTTTACGACTGCCGGGCGGGAACCGAAAATCCCAAAAACGCCTTTTTTACCTTCATCAACTATTGTTATCTCTGCGCGGTCTTCAGTTGTATTTAATTGAGCTAAAGCTGACTCTACTGCTTCCTTGACGGTCTGTCCTGTAGCAGTTACTTGTTTCACTTTTTGGCTCCTCCTGCATTTCCGGCCGCCGCAGCTTTCAGGTCCGGACCTTTAATAAAATAAGTTTGTATGATCATAAAGATATTACCCACTACCCAGTAAAGTGAGAGAGCAGCTGGGAAATTAATAGCAAAAATAACAATCATAATCGGCATAAGATAAAGCATCATCTTCATCTGTGCTGCCATTTGCCCTGTATGCTCAGTGCCGGCCATCATCATTTTTTGCTGAATGAATGTTGTGACACCTGCAATTAGCGGCAATAAGTAAATTGGATCCGGAGAACCAAGGTCAAACCATAGGAAATTATGGTTTGCGATTTCACGAGTACGTGTAATCGCATGATAGAAACCAATTAGAATCGGCATTTGAACGACTAATGGAAAACATCCTGCAAGAGGGTTAACCCCGTGTTTTTGAAACAATGCCATTGTTTCCTGCTGCAGCTTCTGCTGGGTTTTCTGGTCTTTTGAACTGTATTTTTCACGAAGCTTCTGCATTTCTGGCTGAATCGCCTGCATTGCTTTGGAACTTCTCGTTTGTTTAATCATTAATGGCAAGATTACCAGACGGATAACGATAGTAACAATAATGATTGAAAGTCCATAGTCGCCTGTGAATTCTGCTACTTTAATAATAAACAGCGAAAGCGGGTAGACAATATACTCATTCCAAAAGCCTTCGCTTTCAGACGTAATCGGCTGGTTGATTTCCGTACAGCCTGACAAAAGCGCCATAACAAAAACCAAACCGATTAATAGGAATATTCGTTTCTTCAACCGTTTTTTCCTCCTTATTGCTCCTTATAATTAAATATATTACATTTGCTTGTCCCCTAGAGCGGGACTCGCTCATATGTATCTCATTTTATCATCTTTTATAATGAAGTGCTTCATAATAAAGATAGATAAAGACTATTGATTTTTAGTATTTCCAAGTCTAGGTTTATTCAAAACCCGTGAAATCTTTAAAACATGGGTAAGGCTTTTTTTCACCTCATGGAAATCCATATCCGCAACAGGCTTCCTGGCGATGACAATCAGATCATACTGTGGCTTTATTTCTTCCTCCAGCTCTAAAAAAGCCTGGCGAATATATCTTTTAATCTGATTCCTCATAACAGCATTGCCGATTTTCTTGCTAACAGACAGCCCAATACGGAAATGGCCCTGTTCCTCTTTTTTCAATATATATACAACAAATTGACGATTGGCGAATGACTTTCCCTTTTTAAAGGCCTCTTGAAATTCTTTATTCTTTTTTACCCGAAATTCTTTTTTCAACGTCATCACCTACTTAGAAAAGCGTATGGCGACTTGGGGCTTCAGCAGGAAATTTCCTCTTTTGCCCCGGCAGCCATTATAACATTAATCTATACATGGAAAAAAAGACCACTGACGTTTCAGTGGCCTAAGCAGATAATACTTTTCTTCCTTTGCGGCGGCGGCGAGCAAGGACGTTACGTCCGTTCGGAGTGCTCATGCGGCTGCGGAAACCGTGAACTTTGCTTCTCTTACGCTTGTTTGGTTGATAAGTTCTTTTCATTATATGACACCTCCCTGAGGAATTGCTGTTAAAGACAGTCTTTCTAATTATATAGATGAAACTTGAAAATTGTCAACTATTCATCGTTAAGCTCTCTGCCTTCATTGGCAAAAAAATCTTTTCTAAGCCAGGCTTACATTCTCCCTGCACTTTTTCTCTTTTAGCAGATCTGAATGAACCCACTCAGAAAGTTTACCTTCTTTTCGCACGAATGTCATCCTAAAATTCGTTTTTTCCACGTTTTTCTCTTTAGCGCTGCTAAATTTGTCTGTTAATGGGCTCTCCACGCACTCGCTTTTCGCTGGCATTCCGCCGCTCTCAAATGCAATGCCTCTGTGGGATCCTCTTTTGATTCACTTTTCCCGCTGGTGTCCTTTTGCCATCCGTTTCAATTAACAACTGCTAAAGTCAACACTTTGCTTTAATTTTCACCAAAAATCCCTCTGTGGATAATTTTTCGACAGCATTTTCATTATCCACATCACATATTGACAAGTTTTTCACACAAACAGGGGCTGTGGACAATAATTATGCACATGATAGGGGACTTGTGGATAAAGGTTTAAAAAGCATTGCAACCATTAGGATTATCTGTTATCATTATTGTGTTTTCACACTTAATAAATCATAGTGCATATCTTCATTATCCACAGATTGTGGATAACATGTGGACAGGTTATCCAAGGGGTTTGTAAAAGTTTGTCCACAGACAGTGGATACTGTCGAAATTCCACTTTACTTCCTTATTATATAATTTTCCACATAAACAGTTTCGTATATTTATAAAATAGATGGTTGTACAGCTTGTATAACCTATAGTTTTTGTTGCACGAAACTAACGGCAAAGGAGGGATATCTATTGGAAAACATTGCGGATCTTTGGAATAACGCTCTTGCCAATATCGAAAAGAAAATCAGCAAACCAAGCTTTGATACTTGGCTAAAATCGACAAAAGCTCATTCACTTCAAGGCGATACTTTAGTGGTCAAGGCCCCGAATGAGTTTGCCCGTGATTGGCTGGAAGAGCGCTATTCCCAACTGATCTCCGGAATTCTTTATGACATTACTGGTGAAGAGTTAGGGGTAAAATTTATCATTCCGCAAAATCAGAGTGAAGAAGAGGTGGATCTACCGGTTCCGCCAAAAAAGAAAAAAACAGAGGAAGACCAGCCTGAATTGCCATTAACCATGCTTAATCCTAAGTATACATTTGATACTTTTGTTATTGGATCGGGTAACCGCTTCGCACATGCAGCTTCACTTGCAGTTGCAGAAGCACCCGCAAAGGCGTATAATCCACTATTTATTTATGGGGGAGTTGGGCTGGGTAAAACTCACCTCATGCATGCAATTGGCCATTATGTATTAGATCATAATCCATCTGCTAAAGTAGTTTACTTATCTTCCGAGAAGTTTACGAACGAATTCATTAACTCAATCAGAGATAACAAAGCGGGAGATTTCCGCAATAAATATCGAAACGTGGATGTTCTTCTTATCGATGATATTCAGTTTTTAGCTGGAAAAGAACAAACCCAGGAAGAATTTTTCCATACATTTAATACATTGCATGAAGAAAGTAAGCAAATCATTATCTCAAGTGACCGGCCGCCAAAAGAAATTCCGACACTTGAAGATCGTCTTCGCTCCAGATTCGAATGGGGACTTATTACTGATATAACTCCGCCTGATCTGGAAACGCGTATTGCGATTTTACGAAAAAAAGCAAAAGCAGAGGGACTCGACATACCAAACGAAGTCATGCTGTATATTGCCAACCAAATTGATTCAAACATACGTGAACTAGAGGGTGCGCTTATTCGAGTAGTTGCCTATTCCTCTTTAATAAATAAAGATATAAATGCTGATCTTGCAGCAGAGGCTTTAAAGGATATCATCCCAAGCTCCAAGCCAAAGGTGATCACAATCCATGAAATTCAAAGGGTAGTGGGTGAACATTTTAATGTGAAGCTTGAGGACTTTAAAGCGAAGAAAAGAACGAAATCAGTTGCATTTCCGCGGCAAATTGCCATGTACTTATCCAGGGAATTAACCGATTTTTCTCTTCCTAAAATTGGGGAAGAATTTGGCGGAAGGGACCACACAACTGTCATTCACGCCCATGAAAAAATTTCAAAAATGCTTCAGTCAGATTCTCAATTCGAGAAACAGATCAAAGAAATAAATGAATTGCTCAAGGTGTAACTGTGCATAACTTGACCTAACTTACACACAGTCTGTCCACATGTGGATAGGCTGTGTTTCCTTTCGAAAAACACAGTTATCCACATGTTAACAGGCCCTACTAGTACTTCTATTATTTTTTTATAAAATATATATATATTCATTAGGCCATTAAAATATGCTTGGAGGATTAAAAAAAATGAGATTTATAATCCAGCGGGATCGTTTGGTTCAGAGCGTCCAGGATGTAATGAAAGCTGTAACAAGCAGAACAACCATTCCTATCTTAACAGGTATTAAAATCGTTGCTTCAGAAGAAGGAGTCACACTAACAGGAAGTGATTCCGATATTTCAATCGAATCTTTTATTCCAAATGAGGAAGACGGAGATGAAATTGTTGAGATCAAACAGCCTGGTGCAATTGTGCTGCAGGCAAGGTTCTTTAGTGAGATTGTTAAAAAACTTCCTACTGACAGTGTTGAGATACATGTTGAAAACCACCTTCAGACTGTTATCCGTTCGGGTAAGTCCGAGTTTAACTTAAATGGATTGGATGCAGAGGAGTATCCTCACTTACCTCAAATTGAGGAAGAGAATGTTTTTAAAATCCCGACGGACCTATTAAAGGCGATGGTCCGCCAGACTGTTTTTGCAGTGTCCACCTCAGAAACACGCCCTATCTTGACAGGTGTAAACTGGAAGGTGGAAAACGGCACTTTAACCTGTATTGCAACAGATAGCCACAGGCTGGCATTAAGGAAAGCCCAAGTCGAAACAAATGCCAACGAAAATTATAATGTAGTCATTCCAGGCAAAAGCTTAAGTGAATTGAGCAAGATCCTTGATGACAATAATGATCTGATTGATATTGTCATTACCGAAAACCAAGTATTGTTTAAAGCCGAGCATTTGCTATTCTTCTCAAGGCTGCTCGAAGGAAATTACCCGGATACTTCCAGGTTAATTCCAACAGACAGCAAGACAGATGTAGTTGTTAACACGAAGGAATTCCTTCAGGCAATTGACCGTGCCTCATTATTGGCAAAAGAAGGACGAAATAATGTGGTCAAGCTTTCCACCATTGAAGGCGGAGTAATTGAAATTTCATCCAATACGCCGGAAATCGGAAAGGTTGTTGAAGAGGTCCAAAGCCAATCTGTTGAAGGAGAAGAATTAAAAATTTCCTTTAGTGCGAAATTCATGATGGATGCCCTAAAGGCCCTTGAAGGCTCAGAAATTACTGTAAGCTTTACTGGCGCTATGCGGCCATTTATCATAAAACCGTTAAATGACGACTCAATCCTGCAATTGATTCTGCCAGTTAGAACATATTAAGACTAATAATGGAGCTGCCGGCCGTTGCCGGCGGCTTACTTTTTTTATGCAAGAAATCATCTGCCGGTAGTTGGACGGATTAAAAAAGCTGTAAGTCCGGATAAGCAAAACGATGGCCAAAGGAGTCCGAATATCGGCAAACTGCAAGGGAATAATAAATATTAAAGGCTATAGCGGGTTTTCTTTGTGTATATGAGATTTATTTAGTAAAATAGAATATTAGATAACATTCTAGAAATTGTTGTGCTTGGTGCATGATAAACAGGATTTCTCCGCATAGCACATAAAGTCTGACAATGAGAAAGAGTGAATAATATGACGGAAGTACAAATCGATACGGAATATATTACATTGGGCCAATTCCTAAAAGCTGCCGATGTGATTCAAACTGGCGGAATGGCTAAATGGTTTTTAAGTGAGTACGAAGTTTTTGTAAATGGAGAACAGGATCAAAGACGGGGAAGAAAGCTAAGAACAGGAGATAAAGTCGAAATTCCCAATGTTGGTGAATTTACTATCGTTTAACTGGCTGTTTTTAAGCTCCTACCCTAAAAGGATGTAGCGTCTATGTATATAGAGCAATTGCTTTTAAAAAACTACCGGAATTACGAAGATCTGGAAGTCAATTTTGAGAATAAAGTGAACGTCATTCTGGGAGAAAATGCCCAGGGGAAGACTAATGTCATGGAATCCATCTATGTACTTGCGATGGCAAAGTCCCATAGGACATCAAATGACAAAGATCTTATTCGCTGGGATCAAGATTATGCTAAAATAGAAGGAAGGGTCCTAAGAAGCCATGGGTCCCTGCCAATGCAATTAGTGATAAGCAAAAAAGGCAAAAAAGCCAAATGCAATCATATAGAACAGCAGAAATTAAGCCAGTATGTCGGCAATATGAATGTTGTTATGTTCGCGCCTGAAGACCTCCATCTTGTAAAAGGGAGCCCTCAAGTAAGGCGTCGTTTTATTGATATGGAGATTGGGCAGGTTTCACCTGTCTATTTGCATGATATTAGCCAATATCAAAAAATCCTCCAGCAGCGAAACCATTACTTAAAGATGCTTCAGATAAAAAAGCAGACTGACCATACCATGCTTGAAATTTTGACAGAACAATTTATAGAAATGGCTGCCAAGATTGTTTCCAAGCGGTTTGAATTTCTTAGATTGCTTGAAAATTGGGCAAAACCAATCCATGAAGGCATTTCAAGAGGGCTGGAGACCTTGAAAATTCAGTACAAGCCCTCTGCAGAGGTATCAGAAGAACAGGATTTGTCGAAAATGGTTAAAGTATACGAAGAAAAATTTTCAAAAGTGAAAAGCAGGGAAATCGAGCGGGGTGTCACCATGTTTGGCCCGCACCGGGATGACCTTATTTTTCATGTGAATGGGCGCGATGTGCAAACATTCGGTTCCCAGGGCCAGCAAAGGACGACTGCTCTATCCGTTAAGCTCGCTGAAATTGAACTGATCCATTCTGAAATAGGAGAGTATCCCATTCTCCTGCTTGATGATGTCCTCTCAGAACTGGATGATTACCGTCAATCCCACTTATTGAATACCATTCAAGGGAAGGTTCAAACCTTTGTCACAACGACAAGCGTTGATGGAATAGACCACCAGACACTGAAAGAGGCAGCAGCCTTCAGTGTTGAAGCAGGAAGAATCAATAAGATTCAGTGAGGTGATCGCATGTACATCCATGTAGGTGAAGATGTGTTAGTCCGAGCAAGAGATATTGTGGCCATAATTGATAAAGAAAGCGCCATATCTTCCAAATATGCAGAAGATTGTTTAGAACGCCAGGATGATTCTGTTATTAACCTCGCAAAAGGTTCTTACAAATCTGTTGTGGTAACGACAGGAAAAATTTATTTCTCCCCGCTGGCTTCAGGTACGTTGAAAAAAAGATCGCATAAATTAAGTGTTCATGAATTTTAAAAAATTATAGTTTGGTGCATCTCTAAGTACAGCCAAGCTTTTTTATAGATTAGCGAATTTGGAATGCAATGGAAAGTGTAGGTGACCGATGTGGCAATGGAGCAAAAGGCAGTACAGGAACAATCCTATGATGAGAATCAGATACAGGTTCTGGAAGGTCTGGAAGCAGTTCGAAAACGTCCGGGAATGTATATCGGTTCAACAAGTGCCAAAGGCCTTCACCATCTCGTTTGGGAAATAGTCGATAATAGTATTGATGAAGCGCTGGCCGGATATTGTTCAGAGATCAATGTAATCATTGAAAAGGATAATAGTATTACTGTAGTCGATAATGGCCGTGGTATACCGGTTGGAATCCATGAGAAAATGGGCCGCCCGGCAGTTGAGGTTATTATGACCGTTCTTCATGCCGGTGGAAAATTTGGCGGTGGAGGATACAAGGTTTCCGGAGGTTTGCATGGTGTTGGTGCTTCTGTTGTAAATGCTCTCTCAACTGAATTGGAAGTGTTTGTCCATCGTGATGGAAAAAAATATTATCAAAAATTTGAGCGGGGAGTTCCAAGTGCTGATCTCGAAGTAATTGGAGAAGCAGACCATACTGGAACAACCATTCACTTTAAGCCTGACAGTGAAATTTTCACTGAAACGCTTGAATATGATTATGAAACGCTGGCAAACCGCATTCGTGAATTAGCTTTCTTAAATAGAGGATTAACGATCACGATTGAAGATAAGCGTCAGGAAAATAAGAAAAATGAATATATGTACGATGGCGGGATTAAATCGTACGTTGAACATTTGAATAGAACGAAAGAAGTTCTCCATGATGAGCCTATCTACATTGAGGGAGAACGAGAAGGCATTACGGTTGAAGTATCTATTCAGTATAACGATGGCTTCACAAGCAATATTTACTCTTTTGCCAATAATATTCATACGTATGAAGGCGGTACACATGAATCAGGCTTTAAAACGGCATTAACAAGAGTCATTAATGATTACGCCAGAAAAAACGGTGTCTTTAAAGAAAGCGATGCGAACCTTTCGGGCGAAGACGTCCGAGAAGGATTAACCGCAATCGTATCAATTAAACATCCGGACCCTCAGTTCGAAGGTCAGACAAAAACCAAGCTTGGGAACTCTGAAGTACGTGCTGCAACGGACACTATTTTCTCAGAAGCTCTTGAAAAATTCATGCTGGAAAACCCAACGGTAGCAAGAAGGATTGTAGAAAAGGGCCTAATGGCTGCGAGAGCAAGGCTGGCTGCCAAAAAAGCGAGAGAGCTTACGAGAAGAAAAAGTGCCCTTGAAGTTTCAAGCCTTCCGGGTAAACTTGCAGACTGTTCTTCTAAGGATCCATCTATAAGCGAAATCTATGTGGTTGAGGGTGACTCTGCAGGAGGTTCTGCCAAGCAAGGGCGTGACCGTCATTTCCAGGCAATCCTTCCTCTAAGAGGTAAAATTCTGAACGTAGAAAAAGCTCGTTTGGATAGAATATTATCCAATAATGAAGTCCGTGCTATCATTACTGCAATTGGAACCAGCATTGGCGAAGATTTTGATATCTCAAAAGCCCGTTATCATAAGATTGTAATCATGACTGATGCGGATGTTGATGGGGCACATATCCGCACATTATTATTAACATTCTTTTACCGATATATGAGACAAATTATTGAAGCGGGCTACATTTACATTGCCCAGCCTCCGCTTTACAAGATACAGCAGGGCAAACGCATTGAATATGCTTATAATGAGCGTGAACTGGAAAGAATCCTAGGCGAACTTCCAAGCCAGCCAAAGCCTGGAATTCAGCGCTATAAGGGTCTCGGAGAAATGAACCCTGGTCAGCTGTGGGAAACGACAATGAATCCGGAGACGAGAACACTTCTCCAGGTAAACCTTGAAGATGCCATTGAAGCAGATGAGACGTTTGAAATACTAATGGGCGATAAAGTAGAGCCGCGCCGTAATTTCATTGAAGAAAATGCGGTATACGTAAAGAACTTGGATATTTAAATTGCAGGCTGTGTTAATGCTCAATGTTGATTGGAGCGGTAGGCGCGAATGCGTCGGACCGCCCGCGGATAGCGAGTTTCTTGAGCGGAAATCAACAGGCCAATTTTACACAGTCAAATTGTAAAAGGGATCTTTCTGCACCAGGGAATTTCATAGTTGGGGTGCCATATGCGGTGCCTCCGCTTTCTTTCAGGATAGGGTTTCTCTATCCTGCTTTTACATAGTAGGTCTATTCTGGTTGTTTTATATTTTTATCCCTTCAGATTTATTTAAAATAAAAGCAAGAAGTGCAGGAGCTGCAGCCATCATTTGCTTCTGCAGAGTGAATTCAGCTACACCTAAATGATAAGTAACAAGTGGATGTCAGATCATCCCTAGTTTCTTCAAAGGAGGTTCCTTTAGATGGCCGATACACCTAATTCTCAAGTAAAAGAAATTAATATTAGCCAGGAAATGCGTTCTTCTTTCCTGGATTATGCCATGAGCGTAATTGTCTCCCGTGCCCTTCCAGATGTAAGAGATGGTTTAAAGCCGGTACACCGAAGAATACTGTATGCTATGCATGACTTAGGAATGCATTCCGATAAACCATTTAAAAAATCCGCCCGTATCGTTGGGGAAGTTATCGGTAAGTACCATCCACATGGTGACTCTGCTGTTTATGACACAATGGTGCGTATGGCTCAGGACTTCAACTATCGCTATATGCTTGTTGATGGTCACGGAAACTTTGGTTCTGTTGATGGAGATGCGGCAGCTGCCATGCGTTACACAGAGGCACGAATGTCCAAGATCTCGATGGAGCTTTTGCGTGATATCAATAAAGACACGATCGATTATCAGGATAACTACGACGGTGCCGAAAAAGAACCTGTTGTACTTCCTTCACGCTTCCCGAACCTGCTGGTAAACGGAACATCCGGGATTGCCGTAGGGATGGCTACCAATATTCCTCCACACCAGCTTGGAGAAGTGATTGATGGGGTTCTGGCAATCAGCCAGGAGCCTGATCTGAGTGTTCAAGAGCTAATGGAAATTATTCCAGGTCCTGACTTTCCAACTGCGGGATTAATTTTGGGGCGGAGCGGAATCCGCAAAGCTTACGAAACCGGACGTGGCTCTATTACATTAAGAGCTAAAGTCGAAATTGAGGAAAAGTCAAATGGGAAAGAAGTTATCATTGTTAATGAACTTCCTTACCAGGTGAATAAGGCTAAACTGATTGAAAAAATAGCAGAACTTGTCCGTGATAAGCGTATTGACGGGATTACTGATTTGCGTGATGAATCTGATCGAAACGGAATGCGCATTGTCATGGAAGTTCGCAAAGATGCAAATGCCAATGTTTTGCTGAACAATCTTTATAAGCAAACAGCCCTCCAGACTAGTTTTGGAATTAACTTGCTTGCTCTTGTAGATGGCCAGCCTAAGGTACTTAATTTAAAACAGTGTCTTCAATATTATCTGGATCACCAAAAGGTAGTTATTCGCCGCAGAACTGAATTTGAACTTAAAAAGGCTGAAGCCCGTGCGCATATTCTGGAAGGATTGAGGATTGCGCTTGACCATCTTGATGAGGTTATTAGTCTCATCCGCAGTTCCCAGACCACTGATATTGCACGCGAAGGCTTAATGACAAAATTCAATCTTTCTGAGAAACAGGCTCAGGCTATTCTTGATATGCGCTTACAGCGTCTGACAGGTTTAGAGCGCGAAAAGATTGAAGACGAATATTCAGCCCTTGTAGCGCTTATTGCCGAATTAAAGGCTATTTTGGCTGATGAAGAAAAAGTACTGGAAATTATCCGTGAAGAACTAAATGAAATCAAAGAGCGCTTTAACGATAAACGCCGTACTGAAATCGTGGCTGGCGGCATCGAGCAAATCGAAGACGAAGATTTAATTCCGCGTGAAAATATTGTTCTTACTTTAACTCACAAAGGTTATATCAAGCGTCTCCCTGTATCTACCTACCGTGCACAAAAACGAGGCGGCCGGGGAATCCAGGGAATGGGTACGAATGAGGATGACTTCGTTGAGCATCTCATTACGACTTCTACGCATGATACAATTCTTTTCTTTACGAATAAAGGAAAGGTGTATCGCGCTAAAGGATATGAAATCCCTGAATTCAGCCGTACGGCTAAAGGGATTCCAATCATTAACCTTCTTGGTGTTGATAAGGACGAATGGGTAAATGCCATTATTCCGGTGGAAGAATTTGCCGATGATTGGTTCCTGTTCTTTACGACAAAAAAAGGAATATCTAAGCGTTCACCGTTATCATCCTTTGCAAATATACGAAACAACGGCTTAATTGCCTTGAATCTGCGTGAAGATGATGAACTGATATCAGTTCGTTTAACTGATGGCAGCAAGGAAATCATAATTGGCACAAGCCATGGTATGCTGATCCGATTCCCTGAAGAGGATGTCCGTTCTATGGGAAGAACAGCTACCGGAGTAAAAGGAATTAGCTTAAGCAGGGATGACGAAGTAGTTGGCATGGAAGTGCTTGAAGACGACACTCAAATCCTGATTGTAACGAAAAATGGATACGGAAAACGTACTCCTGCGGAAGAATACCGCGTCCAGGGAAGAGGCGGTAAAGGCATCAAAACTTGCAACATTACCGATAAGAACGGAAGCCTTGTTTCCATGAAAGCTGTCACAGGGGAAGAAGACGTTATGCTTATCACAACAGGCGGCGTATTAATCCGCATGGCTGTCAGTGATATTTCGACAATGGGCAGAAACACGCAGGGTGTAAGATTAATTCGCATAAATGAAGACGCTGATGAAGCAGTATCAACGGTTGCAAAGGTTGAAAAAGAGGAAGAAAAAGATGACGAAGAACTAACAAAGCCTCTTGAAAATGCTGAGACCCTTTCTGAAGAAGAAGTTAATGGGAATGACGAGGAGTAATTTTTTTAGGAACACATTATTTGTGTTCCTTTTTTTTGTCCAAATAATGTAAAATAGTATAAAAGACTCATTACATTTGGGGTGTGGAAACGGTGCGTGTGTATATCCAGGAATTGCAAGAGGGCTGTATCTTATCAGAAGATGTTTTTAGTATGACCAATCGTCCGATCATTAGCCAAAAGACCGTTCTGACAAAAGAATTGCTTCATATTTTGAAGATATTTTTAATTGAAGAGGCTGTAGTTGAAAAAACATTAGTGAATGGGATGCCCTTCATTCCTGCTGAAGTAATTGAAGATGTCCAGAAAACCCAAGAAACAAAAGTAAATGATTCAAGCTTTTTAGATACTTTTTTAATAGGAGTTCAAAATTATAAAAAAGAATTTCTCGCCTGGCAGTCAGGAATGCCAATAGATATCGCAAAAATTAGAAATATAATGATTCCCCTCATTGACAAAATGGAGAGTAACCCTTCTGCAATTTTCTCCTTGCATCATCTTTCCACTAATGAAGGCTATTTGCATCAGCATTCAGTGGCAGTCGGAATCATAAGTGCATTTATAGGAAAGAAATTAAATTTTAACAAAGGGGAAGTTGTGCAATTGGCACTTGGGGGCTGTCTTGCTGATGCAGGCATGGCAAAAATAAATCCTGTTATCCTGCAAAAGAATACTTCGCTAAGCTCTGAAGAATTTGAGGATATAAAAAGGCATTCCACCCATAGTTTTAAAATGGTCCAAAATATTTCTCTCTTAAGGGAGAGTACGAAGATTGGCATGTTTCAGCATCATGAACGGCTAGATGGCAGCGGTTATCCTTTTGGTGAAGAAGGCAGTAAAATCAATCAAACTGGAAAAATAATTGCCGTAGCAGATGCCTTCCATGCTATGACCTCTCAGAGGCTCTACCGGCGAAAGCAATCCCCTTTCAAAGTGCTTGAGATGCTTCTTCAGGATAGCTTTGGAAAATATGATATCCAATCCATTCAGGCTTTGGGATCCGGCATAATGACATTTTCTATTGGCAGCCGGGTTAAGCTTTCAGATGGACAGAATGCTGAAATCCTCTTTATAGAAGAAAAATCACCGACAAGGCCATTAGTTAAAATAGAAGATACTGGGGAGATTATTCATTTAGAAAAAAACCGCCAGCTATTTATAGACGAAGTATTGAAATAGACCATTTATTTGCGGTCTATTTTTTATTAGATCTTTTTTATTGACTCTGTTAAATTTGCCTGTTGGTTTCATCACGAGGCACTCAGCGAACAGCGGGCGGTCCGACACTCCTGCAGGGTCTCCCTTTGATTGGCACTCCCTCTTGAATAAGCTTCCTTGAATAAACACCGCACGAAGGAAATGCGATAGCATTTCCGAGGGTCTTGTGCCTTCCGCTCCAATAAACAGGATGCTTAAAAACATCAATAAGCTTTAACAGAGCCTATTTATTAAGAGCTTATTTCATCTTTGGTTACTGATTAAATCACTTTCTTTTAAAAAACACTTGCAAATAGAATGTCTGGCTGATATACTAATTCAAGTCAGCAAGAGATGAACAACTTCATCAATAAGCTTTTTATAAAAACTTGTTGACATTGATTATCAGAAATGATATATTAATAAAGTCGCCTTGAGCGACGGATTGATCTTTGAAAACTGAACGAACAAAAACGTCAACGTTAATTCTTTAGTCTTTTTTAAAAAGACAACAGCGGATCGTCGATTAAGAACGCCACGTCCTGTGGCAACATCGACGCCAACACATCCGTGTGTAAGTGAGCTTAATCAACTCTTATA